>DATDLS010000155.1:0-27289 GCA_036519195.1 Occallatibacter sp.
AGCCACAAAGCCCCCAAAATCGAAACTTGCCTGGTAGTCGCACTACCGTCTCTGGCGGCGCGTCCTTAGCAGTAAGGGCTCGTGACTCGCAGAGCTAACTTAGACCCTGTGGAATTCGGCAATCCAAAAGAGCCACACCCCCCATCCTTCTTTCTGTGCCACTTCTCGATTGCCGGCTCTGGAGTCGCATCTTTCGCTTATTGAATCCTGGCGATAGCAGCTGCTTCTTTTGTGACGACGTCCTTGGGAAGTGCAAGGTACCCTAGTGCGGCGGCCTGCCGCTGCCCAGGACCGAGTATCCATTGGAGAAAACCCGTGAGTGCGCTTCGTTTGGCGCCATCCGAATTCACCGCGGGAACAACAATCCAAGTAAAAGAACTGATTGGGTAGACGCCGACACCTGGAGCGTCCGCGATCGAAGCCTTGAAGCCATCTGTGATTTTCAAGGAGTGGCTGGCCGCCGCCGCGATGCTTTCAAGACTAGCGGAGATAAACTCACCGTTACGATTTCGAACCCTGCTATAGTTCAAATGATTTTGCAGCGCAAAAGTAAATTCAACGTAACCGATCGAACCACTTTGCTCGTGGACGAGTTTGGATACTCCGTCGTTCCCGTTTGCCTCTCGCCCAATCGGCCATTGGGGGGTGAGGCTTGCACCGACCAGTGTTTTCCACTCGGGGCTGGCCTTAGATAGGTAGTCGGTCCAGGCGTAACTGGTCCCGCTCCCGTCGGCGCGATGAACGACGGTAATGTCGAGATCGGGAAGGCGAAGGCCTCGATTGGCATGCGCCAGAATCGGGTCATTCCATTTTTTGATCTTTCCGAGATAAATGCCGGCAAGAGCTTCGGGTGTAAATGCGATGTCGCCGGGAACTCCGGGCAGGTTGACGACCGGCACCACCGCTCCGACCACCGATGGAAAGAACAAATAGTTCTTCTCCTGTTCGGGGGCGAGTTCGTGAATCGCTTCCGGGCTATCCGAGGCTCCGAAATCCACGCTATTGGCCAGCAGTTGGCGAATTCCCGCTTCCGAGCCAACCGGTTCGTAGGTTATCTGTATTGCGGGGTTCTTGCGCCGATAGTTTCTGAACCATTTCTCGTAGACCGGATAAGGAAAGGTAGCGCCCGCGCCTTTGAGGATGGTCGTCGGTTGGGGTAGAGAGGAGGTTTGGAATGGCGCTTCGGTTTGTTCGAGGGATTCGGATAATTTCTTTACAATCTGGGTCGACAGATCCTTCGATACGTCCCTCGATGCCGCTGGTGGCGTTGCCAGGTACGACCACAGCGTGTCGCCGCTGGTATCTCTCAACTCGATCGAAAGGAACCCGGTAAAGATGGGCGCGCCGTTGGGGGGCACCTTGCCGAGTTGCGGGTTGTGACTACGGTATCCCTTGATCCAGACTTCCCCGCCCCCGCCCAAGATCTCATCCGCACTCGATTCGTCGGAAACGAGCGAGACCGAGCTCAGTTTGCGGAGTTCAGCGATGACATCTTCACGAAACTTATCCGAGCCCTGCTGAGTCGTGAACGGCTCAACGTAAATCCTTTTGATGCTATTGGCGGCCGCAGTCTGCCCAATGAGCGCGGTGCCGGCCATCGCACAGCAGAGCGCAAAACAGACGGTCAACCGGAATGGGCAAACTTTCATGATCAGGATTATCCTCCAAGCCGTCACTTTCCGTATACCGTCATGCACCTGTTGGCCAACAGAGGATCTCCAGCCGCGCGATCTACTTATGACCGAACACTTCCACCCCGAATACGATTCTCCATTGGGGCGCGCCGAAGTTCTGTACCAGAGCATGGCCGACTCCCAGTTTCATGCGCAGGTTCCGCCCGGTCCCGGTCTTCTCCAGGCGTCCGGTCAACAGAGCCTCCGTCCCGGTCTCACCGCTGAAGAAGGACTGAAAGGCGGTTTCGCCATAAATCTCGGGACCAGCAGTAACTGTCCAGCCGCTAGGGATAGAGAACCTGCGCCCCCCGCTGATCCCGTAGAGAAATTCGTTCCCATTGGGGCTGTTGGGTACCGGCGCTTCATTGAGGGGGCGGACATGGATGCCGAGTTGGCCCGCATATGTGAACAGGCCGGCGTTGCCAGCGGCAAGCAGGCGGAACATGCCTTCGTATCTGCCGTCAGAGACGTAGTCGGAGCGGTTCCCGGAGGGAATAATCAGTTGCGCGCCAGCGCCCAAGCGAAGCAAGCCTGCTGGCTCTCCAAGCAGCCGGACGTCGAAGCCCAAGCGGGAATCGGAAAGCGTATCGGGAGTGGTGCCCAGGCTGACAGCTGGTGCGGTGAACTGATATGGACCAAGCGTCCCGCTTATTCCCGTTCCCAGAATCGGTGTCGGCAGGTTGATGTAGCCCCGAAAGCGGTGATAGGTGACCGCTGCACCTAAATCGACGAATGCCTGCTGCGTTACCAGTGCGAGGTGCTGCTTCCCATCGGGACCGGTGATTACCAACGGATTGTGAGCATAGCCGCTGGAAACGGAGAGCACGCCCCCAAGTCCACCGCTGATATGAAGGTCGTCCATGACGAACCATCCGCCGCCGGGAGCCGACTGGTAGAGGCGTTCGACTGCGAATCCAGGCGCCTGTTGCTGAGCGCCCGCGTTGGGAGCCAGCAGGCTCAGAGCGAGTCCGCCGAGGAGTGTGAGGCCAAACCTGCGATGTGACCTAGAACTCGCCATGGATTCTCACTGTGAAGACGTTGACGGGACCGCGGGCGGCGTTGAAGCCGGGATTTGTAATATGCTGATAGTCCCCCGAAAGCCAATAAATCTTCTGTAGGTTTGCGCTGTAAAACAAATCGACGGACCTTTCCGCGCCAGCTGTGATGGCGCCATCGCCGACAAATCCATCCACACCGCCCATTCCTAAGTACTTGGCATGGATATCGGAGATCCATCCAAGGTTACCCCCGAGCCCCAGCACATCCTTGGAGCGATGCCAGGCCGACCCTTTGCCCAGCAAACCGATCGTTGCGGACCGATCTGTCGAGGTATAGGCATATACTTCGGTCTTCCCGTCGGAGTACATTCCGCGACCGAACACGCCAATGTCGTGCCCCAGATATTGTTCTGCAAATCCGCCGATGCCCATCTTCACGTTCGGTTTGCGTGCCCAGCAAAGATCCGGGGCACCTGCGTTATTCGATCCGTAGTTGAACGTCGTGCAGGTCGTCGCATTTTCTGCCGGATTTGCCTCAAATGCTGCGATGGCGTCGCTAAAGCGGGCCATGTTCTCATGATTGCGATAAGCCAGCACGCGCACCATGCCTTCCTGATCGCCAATCTTATGTTTGTGCTCAACCTCCACCTGATCTCCGTAGTATTTGAAGATCCTGAAATCGACCGGCAGTTGATTGGGGTTTTTCGGGGGGGTAATGCGGCCGATGCGGGCCGCCCAGTTGTCCCAATGGAACTCCGCAATGCCCCCATAGGAATAGCCGCGCGCGTCCGATGCAAAGTCATAGGCAGCATAGGTTAAAAAGCCCAGACTGAGAAATCCCTGACGCGGATCAACATCGAAAGCGTTGGTGTCGAAGAAGTCGAGGATGCTGAAGTTGCCGACAACAAAGACAAGTCTCCTGCTGTCGTATTTGGTTCCCAACTGCAGGGGCCCCGACTCTTCCACGTCTGGCTCACCGCCGAGCCCGATTGTCTGCTTGAGGAAAAGGCGGGAACGATAGATCTGGGGTGTCGTCGAGCCGCCCTTTTGCAACTCGAAGTTCTGAATAGCTCCGCCCAACCCACGGAGCTGGGAGAGCGGCCGCTCGGTGATCAGCTCCGGGACAAAATAAACTTCTCCACCCTTCCAGACCCGGGCTCCCATATAAAGTGTTGCCGTACCCGTGAAGCTCCTCTCGGCGGTCGGAAGCAGCGAGTTGATGCTGCCGTTCAGATTGGTATAGGGGGCGTAAAAGGACGATTTCCAACTAGAGATGTAAGTAAACTGGCCATAAGCGTTCCAGCTCTCGTTTTCGATGTCATGCAGACCTTTATCCGCCAGGAACTGCATGAAGTTGAATTGCTCCTCGGGTCTGGGCGCAGGGGTGCCGTTTTGAGCATGAGCGAGCGATGATGCGAGGAGGAGACTTCCCAGCAGTAGCCTGATGCATTTTGCAGTATCGAAAGCTCTCACTGGACTGGCTTGGCTCCGAATTGGATTGAGAATGCCGCTAATATTTCCGTGGTTCTTGTGTCGCCCGGCCATTTCACTCTGTCCTTCAAGCTTACAAGGACAGTTCTATTCGAAAAGGCGAAATACATGTCCTGCTGCTCCATCTGGCAGTTCCTTAGATCCTAGGAATCCGATGCGGTTTCAGCCTCGACAATCGGTCCGGGATACCGCTGTTTGCTCCGACCAACATTGTCGCTTGGCTTTCAACTAGGATAGCTGTCACGGTGTTGTGCTCGACCGGCTGGATATGTGAACATTTCGTGAATGCTGGAACGACGCTCCACGGTCGGCGACTCCGGCTCGCAGCTTCCGATTCAGTACAGTTCGCTCGGAAATACAGCGAGAATATTGCCTGCTTCACCAGGCGAACCGTTAGCGAACCTTGTGAAGGACTCCGGCGAGATCCAGGCCGTGGGATCCAAGCACCAGCGTGACCAGCGTGACCAGGGTGGACTACCTTTACCCTGAAGGGTAAAGGCTTCTCAGAAGAGAAGAGATGCTGAGTTCACCAGACTCAGGCTGCGGAAAGGCAGCCTACGATAGACAGGTCGCGACACCTGCGGTTGACCCATCAGACCGCTGTTCTGTCGCCCTCGGGTTCAGTAGGACTGAATGGTAAGGTCTGGTGCCAAGGGCGCAACAAGCCGGTTTATCCCTGTCGAGATGAAGTCGGATTCCATTCCCGGTAACAGGGTCTTGGTTCCGGATACGCCGGGTTAGGGTGGGGAGGATGTCCGCAAGCCAACTTCGAGGCTGGTGTGCATCTTGCGACTCCCAGTGCTCAGAAGCTGGGATTGCGTATCAAATTCTTGCCATCATTGAAGAACAATTCACTAACGATCAAGCAGAATCTCGATCAAAGTCTTCGGATTCTGAAGGAAGAAATACCGAAACTATCGAGCCATGAGTTTTCTGGCTCTGACTACTCCTCACCACAATCATGCCTCTATGACGGGCCACGATTTGATCGCACACCCATAATCCGAGTCCCGTCTTCATTGATCCCTTGGTTGTATAGAAAGGCTCGAAGAGGTGCCGAATTGTTTCCTGCGCCATGCCGCTGCCCGTGTCGGCGACCGAAATCCGGACCCCGCGCCGGGTCGTTCCAGGATCAGATGCAGGACGAAGTCGTAGCGAAAGGGTGCCGCCGGCGGGCATTGCGTCAACAGCATTTCCGATCAGATTGACGACGACCTGTTTAAGTTCCCCGGCGTGACAGACAATTGCGGACCCATCGAAATAGCGCCTCTCAACCTTGATCCCGTTCGTTTCGAGCCGGTGTCGGTGTATGGCAACTGCGGACTCAACGATTTCGGAGAGATATGCTTCCACAGGCTCTGTGTTTTCCTGGTAGAACCCGAGCGCCTGAGTGGTAATATGCGAAATCCGAGTTAATTCATGGTCCGCCAATTCCAGGTACCGCCTGGCGCGTTCAGGGAGGTCTTCTCCCTTCATTAGGAAATGGAGATTCGTCAATGCCGCAAGCGGATTGTTTATCTCGTGCGCCACGCCAGCTGCGAGTCGGCCGGCAATTGCCAGTTTCTCGTCCCTTTGAAACATTGCATCAGACCGCTCGCGGTTGGTGATGTCACGAAGAATCTTGGACGCACCGATGATCTTTCCCTGTCGATCGCAAATCGGTGAAATTGACAATGCAACAACGACCTTTGTCCCATCCTTGCGTCGCCGCATTGTTTCAAGATGGCTGATACGTTCCCCACGACCGATCGACTCGAGGATGGCAACGAATTCGTCCGCTTTACTCGCCGGATGGAGTATAGAGATAGATTGTCCGACTACCTCGTCAGAAGAGTATCCAAAGATTTGTTCAGCCGCTCGATTCCAACGTGTGATGATGCCACTGAGACTTTGGCAAATAATTGCATCTTCGCAAGACTCAACTATTGCGGCGAGGAGTTGAACTGCCTGATCGTCATCCCGATGTGACTTGAGGGAAGGTTCCAGAATTGTCTCAGCTTCGGGGTCACCCAGGTTTGATGACGATGCCATATCACACCTGCATTTGCAGCGGCCAGAGGATCGCATCGCCCTGTGAGGCATAGGCGAGACGGTTTGCAGAGGATAGGAAAGGCCAATCTCCTATCGCCTCGAGTATATACGAAACCCCTTCAAGTTCAAGGACTGGACTGTGCGTCATCTGACCGAAATCGCCCTGGCTGCGACGGCCAGATCTCCAACGAGTTGACGCCATTCTTTCTCCCTGTCTTCGTCACAAACAGCCCGCAGGATGGAAGATGAATGATCGGAAGCAATCATCGTACACCTCGGCCCTCGAGCCAAGCCAAGAATGCCCGATTGAGGCCGCAAGTTACGACAAAGCAATAGCAACTGCCGGGGCTTCGTCACTCATCTGCGCGGAACGATGTCGAAGTGGAGTACGGTGTAGCGACTTGGCACTTATTTTGGCCATATTCGCAAAGCCGTGTCAGAAAGTCGAAGCAGATCTTCGCGGCTTGCGCCGTTGATCGCCTGCACGGTCATGCCTTGATAGATGGCGGTGACAAAACGGGCTAGATCGGCAGCATCCGCATGGCTCGGAAGATCGCCTTCTGATTTGGCTCGTTCAAACCGCCGGCACAAGGCATCCTGCTCCTTGACTCTCAGGGCAATGAGCATTCTTCGGATCGGCGCACCTTCGACACCACCGGCAAGGGCTGCCTGAATGGTCATGCACCCGCACCGCGACCGTCCCTCCGTAAGAAACTCGGCCGTCCGGCGCAGGATGCGGTCCGCAACGGCAAACGCCGTCGGCTCGGTGAGAGCGTCATGCATAAATGCAACGGGGCCTGCCAGATATCGTGCCAGAGCTTTTTCAAACAATGTGCGCTTGTTTCCAAATGCCATGTAGAGGCTTGCCGGCTGGATTCCCATTGCCGTTGTGAGGTCATTCAAAGAGGCGCCTTCGAAGCCCTTGCGCCAAAAGACATGCATGGCGCAATCCAGTGCTTGGTCTTCATCGAAGCCGCGTGGACGGCCGGCGCGCTTTGCCAATTCAGTGTTCGCCATTGCCTTAGTATATTCTATTATTGAGTGACCGCTAAAAAACTGCGACTCGAGATTGACGCAATGCCATCTGAAGGATTGTGGCCGGTACCCGGCCCGGAGAGATATGAAGATGCTCCAAAAGCTCGCAGGAATGATTTTGGAAGGGGGCAAAGAATGCAAGCGAACATCCTCAAGAAGGCCGGGGCCCTCGAGGTCTGCGAGTGCGTGACCTGAACCATCCGCCGAACGTCAATCATCGAGCCGCTATGTAGAGCGCGCGGTGGCTGCCGGCGTCGATGCCAGGCTGGAGGTTTGGACGGGTATGTCGCACGGATTCGTCACAGATGTCGGTAGGTACAACGCAGCTAAAAAAGCACTCGACGCGGTAGGGGAATTCTTAACAGAGCGGCTGGGGAGGACGCCAAGATGAAAACTTCAATAAGAACACACGAGGGGCGCATGGCGCTGGTCACCGGCGCCGGTCAGGGAATTGGCCAGGCGATCGCACTGGCATTGGCGGAACGAGGCGCAAGGGTAATTGTGGCCGATCTCAAGCCGCCGCATGAAACCGCAACAAAGATTGGCCCCGCGGCAATCCCGCTTCAACTTGATGTGACTCAGGAAGAAGATTGGCGGTCGGCATCTGTCAAGAGCCTGGATATTGGCGGGGTGGATATCGTCGTGAATAACGCGGGTTATTTCCCGAATCGCCCCATCGAGGAACTCGATCTGCCGACGTGGCGAAAGACGATGGCTACGAATCTCGACTCACACTTCTTGAGCGCCAAATACTTCTTGCCGGCGATGAGAAAGAAGAGGTGGGGCCGCTTTGTCGGTATATCGTCAAACATGGTCGGATTAGCCATACCCGGCATGAGCCACTACATCGCTTCCAAGATGGGAATCATCGGGTTCATGAGAGGTTTGGCGAACGACGTTGCAAACGACGGCATTACCGCGAACGCCGTGTTGCCTGGGCTGATTCATACACAGGCGACTGCGCCTCAATCGGAAGAGCAAAAACGCGCGACCTGGGAACAGCAGGCCATCAAGCGTCTGGGCGAACCTGAGGATGTGACTGGCGCAATTCTATTTTTGACAACCGACGATGCTGCATTCATCACTGGGCAGGCAATTGTTGTAGACGGCGGTCAATATCGCATCGGCTAGATTTTTGAAGAAGAGAAGAGCGGAAGTCGATTCACGCAGGCGGCCTCTTGGACAGCAGCGCGCGATTGAAATTACGGACGCCGATGCTGAGTACTTTGGCGACATGCACGACCGCGTGCAACTGCCCGATCAGGTCTTCGAGCGGCAGACCTGTGAGAAGGGCAACTGGGTAGATGAAGATGGGCGACTTTCCAGTGTAGGAACAGGAAAGCCGCCCTCGCTTCCTCAGTTTGCCGAGATGGCGTGGTCAGCCAGCCGAAGCATACGCTTGCTCTCTGTTCGACCGGTACTGCGAGCTTGGCCAAGCTTAGCTGGCTCTCCTGATCAGCGACTTCACTGCCGTGACCAGATTAATCGCCCCTTTGACCTGTTCGGTGCCAGGCACTCCAAAGTCGATCCACCTGGAGTTAAAGCTGTCGATCATTTCGATGTAGGCGCCGGAGCGGTCCGCTGGCATACCGTGCTGTGTCAGGGCATCGATCCACGTCTCTCGCGGAACCGCAACGCCTGTGACCGGCCGATCGAGAGCCTTTTCCAGAGCAGCTGCCACATCATTTGGAGAGTAGTAAGCCGGGCCCGAGATCTCAATAAATCGGTTCCCCTCCCAGGTCTGGAGCAGGGTCTCGGCGCCGATCCGGCCAATGTCGTCTGTGGCAACCAGCGGAAAGGAGTGTTCCAGGGGTTGGTAGAAAGCGAAGTACATGCCAGTAGTGCGGGCGGCCCGGACGTTGTGCAAGATGTTTTCCATAAACGATCCGGCGCGAAGGAACGCGCTTGGAACCCCAGTGCTGCCGAGCGCTTCCTCGAGCAGATGAGCGGTGGTAACAATACCCAGGCCTGAGGTCTTTTCGCCCCCAATAGAGGAAAGGAAGACGGCTCGGGGAGGCTTGGCGGTGAGAACGGCCTTCTTGATGGCATCAATCCGGGCAACGCTGTCTGGAAACCCGGGGTTGGGAACCACGTCGGGCGGAATCATGCAAAAAACACCTTCGACACCTGTAAAGGCAGCGGTTAAGTGGTCATCGTAATTGACAGTCACAACCTCAACGCTCTTATCTTTCCAAGCCTGCGCTTTCAAAGCCTCACGAACGATGCCCCGGACCTTCTTTCCATGCTGGAGGAGAGTGTTTGCGACCGCGCCGCCCACATTGCCGGTGATTCCCATAACTGCGAACATGTGTTTTGTCCTGTTCAATTTGAATTTGCTTTGGATGAGTCGGGCAGAGCGAGGATGCACCATTCACTTTCGATTGATCCCCAG
Source organism: Occallatibacter sp. (assembly GCA_036519195.1). Lineage (GTDB taxonomy): Bacteria > Acidobacteriota > Terriglobia > Terriglobales > Acidobacteriaceae > Telmatobacter. Next base: position 9,621 of record DATDLS010000155.1, read on the forward strand.
ATCCCGAACAGAGGCGTTCACTGCCTGCGGGGCTGATGACGAGCACGGCATCGCGCGAACGTTCATGACAGGTGTGGATTTGACGAGTAGGTTTTTGCAGCTATCTCCCAACCCTCGGTTCCTTGAGCTAAAACCCACGTTTCGTTCCCCCGATTTTGCTCCTTCCCCTCGACAAGGAATACGAAGTCAAAGTACACCGATGCGATCGTGCCCTCGCTGTTCTCATGTGAAATGTGTGTGCGTCGGATTGAAGCTGGCCTTTGATGTCGAAACGAGCTTTCTGAAGTGTGTGTAGGCTCCCGCACGAACCTTCACTGCATCCGGCGATTTCGCTTTTGCACGGGCATAAGCCTGATCAGAAAGTACGTTGAGCCACATACCGCCGTGAGGAATATAGAGACGCGCCAGTCCAGATCCGTCGTGAGTCAGAACGACTTCGTGGTAGGCGTCAATCACATGCCGAACGTCGACTGTATCCGACGCAGTGCTGGCAGGCACAGCCATGTTGGTACCAGCAGGTAATGGACTCTGAGCGAAGCTCGCGGGGCCGATCAGAATCGTGAAAGCGTAGAGGAGGCTGATGAAGAAACGCTTCATGTGTTATCTCCTTGAAGAGGAAGGATGTAAAAGTCACATTTGAATACGAAAGTAGGATGTCTAACCTGAATCTGAGCGTAGTCACTACGCAGCCGGACCATCCTGTCAATGCCTGCTCGGAATCAAGGGCAGCAACAGGTAAGAAGACTGTCCTGCGCCGGTTGCAACCGTGTTTGTGCCTCCATAGAGAGCCGGGTCACGATTCGGATGCGCTGCGAAAAAGAGGCCTGGGTTGGTTGAAAACGGAAGTTCGTAGTCCTTGCTTGACACGATGTCCGCATTGGGCGGATATTGCCAATCCTTACCCCGGATGCTCAGGGCCAACTGGTAGCCTTTCGATACTACGACGCTGGTCGGCCAGGCGAAATTGACATCGACTTCGTAAATCTGGCCAGGCACCATGGGCTCTGACTCTGTCTGAAGGTGGTAAGAGTCGTAGCTCGTAGACTTCGTCGGATCGACAGCGCGACGAGAGACCCTCAGGAATCCCAGGTCTACGGGGACATGCGGATCGGTATTGCCGGTGAAGGTTATCTCTCGCCCTTCAGGATCGATCAAGTGCAAGGCTGCGAAGATATCCATGTCGGCTGTGGAAGATCGAACCCACAGTTTGACAGCTACCGGACCGGTGAACTCGACGTCTTCGTTGAATGGTTCTGTCTTGAAGATCAGGCCGTCGCCCATTGACGCATACGACTTCTCGGTCGCGGCTGATCCATTTCTGTCCGGGCCCATTTTGCCGCCGCCAGCATCAAGGTAGTATCGCGTCCATTGCGTCTCCGGCAACGGCCACGCGGTATCTGTTTTCCAGGAAGTGCCATCCGGACGCCTGAACTGCACTGAAACCGGAGGCTCTTTGTCCCACCCGTCCTTTGCGCCTTTCAGGAAGTGATCGAAGAAACGTTTTTGGAGTTCAAAAGACTCTTCTGAGTAGAAAGGAGTCAGATGATCGCCAGTTTCGATCCGCAGCCACTTTGACTTGCTGGCTGCGGCCATATAGCCGACGGTGCTCCAATCCTCCCAGTTGGCGACACATAATAGAGGGACGGCGATACGGCTGCCATCGGGTGTCCGCTCGTGATAGTAGGCTCCATCATAGGGGTGACTCACCCAGGCTTGGACTGGATCGATACGATTCTGCTTCAACAGTTCCGCCGACAAAGCTTCGCCGGTCGTCAGATGACCATCGACCATATCCTTGAGAGGCGACTTGCCATTTCCGTTCTGCTCGGGGACTACCTGATGATCCCACCAGAACTTCCAAGCGGGATTGAGGATTCCACCGTAGTAGGCGATTTCGCGGTAGTAATCGAAAGCCCCATCCCATGGCAGGATGGCGGCAAGTCCTGCGGGCTGCCGAGCTGCGACCATCCACTGATTGATGGCCTGATAAGAGGTTCCTATCAAACCGACCTTACCCGAACTCCATGTCTGATGAGCGGCCCAGGTAATCAGGGTTGCGTAATCGTCGATCTCCCGAGGCGAAAAGGGGTCGAGCATACCTGGAGAGCTGCCAGCGCCACGTGAGTCGGCATCAATCACGATATAACCTTGCGGAACCCAGCGCTCGGGATCGGCCTCCTCGAAGCGCAGGTAACGGCAGGACGACTTCTTGCAGAGATCCGGGTACTTTGCGATCAGCCTTGCCCATGAAGCGCTGTAGGCTGGAACAGAATCCATCCGGCTGTCCTTGCCGTAAGGCCCCATAGACATCAGCACCGGATAGTGCCCGGGGTTCTCTGGGCGATAGATGTTGACGCGCAATCGAACGCCATCTGTCATCGCGACGGGCACATTGTGCTCGAAGAGCATCCCTGGCACGCCGCTGTCAACACGCTCGGCAAGCGTCGGTTCCACCGACCCAAAGATGAAAAACAAGGAAAGGATAGACATCAGAATTCGGTTCGTAAAGAAGCTTTTTCTATGACTCATCGGGAATGTCCTTGTAGTTTGGAGCGTGGTTTTCCACGCATATCGACACATGGAAGACTCACTTATCGGGCGGGCTCCAAATCGGCGATCAAATCCGGCCCCGTCGGTTTCCATCCCAATGCTTCTTTTGTTTTCCTGCTGGATGCCTGGAAATCGGCGCTCACGAAGTAAGCAAGAAAACCGAAGCGGGATGCCGCTTCCTCGGGAGTATTCGAGACAGCAGGAACGTTCACCAGTCTCCCGATTGCCTCGGCGATCGCCCGCAATGCTATACCATCCTCGGCGATCGCGTGGTATCGACTTCCCGGTGCCCCTTTTTCAAGCGCCAGTCGGAACAGATGCGCGGCATCCCGGCGATGCACGGCCGGCCAGCGGTTGAGTCCGCCATGCACGTAGGCCGAAGCCCCGGTCTGGCGCGCCAGGGCGATCATCCTGGTGACCAGGCCCTGCTTGGTTCGATCATGAACAACAGGAGGAAGCCGGATAATGCTTGATCGGACGTTTTCCGACGCCAACGCAAGAGCTTTTTCCTCCGATGGCATACGGACTGCTCCGAGAGAATGGGGGTCTCCCGAGTCGTCTTCGGTCGTTGGGCGTCCCGGCAAAAGCAAACCAATTGCAGAGGCGATGACCAAGGGCATGCCTGATCCCGAGAGGGCTTCGCCGAACACCTCTACAACACGCCTGTCCATCTCAGCGGCAGAGGCAAATTGCGAGAAGTCATGGTTATAAGCGGTGTGGATCACGCCGTCGCACTCTAAGGCAGCTAGGGAAAGGCCCTTCGGCTCTGACAAGTCCCCTCGATAACCTTCGGCTCCCATTCCCTTCAGAGCATCGTCTGCCGCGTCGTTTCGAGCAAGACCAAGCACTTGATGGCCCGCTCCAATCAACTCTTCTACAACCGCTGAACCGACAAAGCCAGTTGCGCCAGTGACGAAAATTCGCATATTTCCTCCCGTAGACTTCGCAGTGCCCTTGGGCACTTCTGCGAACCACTGTCCCCACACTATGCCGGTTTTGTCGTACGATCTATGCTAGAGCGTTCGTATTACTGGCTCGATCGTACGGAGATTTATGGACCCGCTTTCGGATGTTCTGTCGTTGCTGAAGCCCCGCACTTACGTGTCGGGTGGCTTCGACGTTGGCGGAGAATGGGCAATCCAGTTCCCGCAAAAGGAGGGCATCAAGTGTTACGCCGTTGTATCGGGTGCATGTTGGCTCTCGGTGGAAGGTGTTCCTGACGCGGTGCACCTTCAGACAGGGGATTGTTTCCTGCTGCCGACCGGCCGGCCTTTACGCCTTGCAAGCGACCTGGCACTCGCCCCGATCGACGCCTCCGCGTTTTACGCGACCGGGCGAAACGGCGGCATCATCTCCTTCAATGGCGGCGGCAGTTGCTTCATCGTCGGCGGCCACTTCACGCTCACCGGCGGTCACGGCCGCATTCTGTTGGGCGCCTTGCCACCCATCGTGCATCTCCAGAAGGAATCGGATAAGGCAGCACTGCGTTGGTCTCTTGAGCGCATGAGGCAGGAGCTGCGCGAGCAACGACCGGGCGGAATTCTGGTCACGCAACAGCTCGCCTACATGATGCTGGTCCAGGCGCTACGGCTGCATCTGGAAGGGGGCGGAGGGGGCATCGGATGGATGTTCGCCCTAACGGACAAGCGGCTTAGCTTGGCGATGAACGCAATACATGAGAATCCGGCCCATCGCTGGACGTTGCAAACACTGGCCGAACGCGCCGGCATGTCCCGAACGATCTTCACCCTCCAGTTCAAAAAGACAGTCGGCTCATCCCCAATGGAATACCTGACGCGCTGGCGTATGTTGCTCGCCGGCGACAGGCTGCGACATACTGCCGACGCTGTCTCTGAGATTGCTCTTTCGTTGGGTTACGAATCTGAGAGCGCCTTTATTAAAGCTTTCAAGCGGGTCATGGGTTGTTCGCCGCGGCAATATGCCCGCGGGTGCAACCCATCTTCTGCTGTCCTTGGCTCGCGGGAAACTTCCTCCACCAGTCAACTCGAACTTGTCGAGGCTTGATGCACATCGCTGACGCCATTCAGACGGAATTCAGCCTTATGGAACTGGGGAACACGCTCTGCCCTGTCATGGCGGCAATGGCGGATTGAGGACTCGATCGGTCTGCGGTTAACAGTGCTCCCCACTTGGGAACAACTCTCTTTCCGATCAGTCCTCGTGAGTCTTAGTGCTATAGGTGGAGCGCTCGCGCGCAACAATTCGAGTTCGCACGCGCTTGGGAGGGCGCTTCTGATACCGCGACTTGATGGAAGCCGCTGGCGTTTGTGGCGGATGCGGTCAGGCGATGGGAATTGAATCGACTTTCGCCCACAATAGACAGAATAATAAAGAGATAGCAGCAAGAGGCGAAAGACGATTCCAGCCACCTCGCTTGACGCGCACGCGCTACACGCCATCGCTGGCGCGCCTCGCAGAAAAGCCGCTCGAAGGCGGCTTCTGGTGGAACTTCTGCAATGTGCCCGCTTTAGCGCGGAAGGGCCTGGCTGCTGGTTGGCTGCGCGGAGACCGGTTGATCGATGGGGTGAGAGATGGCAATCGGGACGGTGGCTTGCGCCGCATCCTGCTGGCCCTTGCCGGCAAAGTAGTTGCGGGCGGAGAGGTTCTTGTAGAACTCGCCGGTCAACTCCGCCGCACGGGGGCCAAATGTAGGCCGGCCGCCTTCGAGAAAGAAAACCGTAACTAGGCTGCCCTGAGGCGAGTCGGCGAATGAAGCGAACCAGCCGAAGCGGGTGCCATGATCGGAGCAGGTTCCGGTCTTGCCGAAGACGGGGAAGTCATGAAAGTTGGCGCGCAGGCTGCGTGCCGTGCCGTATTCAACCGCTCCGGCCATGCCGTCCTGCATCTGCGGCACGTACTTGGCAATATCCAGCGTCCGCTTGACCTTGGGCTGAAAGCCCGCAATTTCTTCCGGCGTGGTGGGATGTTGCAGGTAGTAAAGCGTTCCGCCGTTCGCCAGCGCAGCCACGTACGCGCCCAGTTGCAGCGGGGTGAGCGACACACCCTGCCCAAAGCTGCACATGCGCCCTACCCCGCCTTCGGACGCGGGCAGCGGATGATCGGGATATTCGCCCAGCTGCTCGCCGGCAATGTTGTAGCCGGCCAGCTCACCCAGACCAAACTGGTTGGCATAGTGGCGCACGCGCTCAAAGCCTAGCTCGCGGCCCAGTTCCTCAAAGTAAAGGTTGTTGCTTTTGGCCAGCGCCGTGGTCATATCCATGCGGAAGCCAGGCAGCTGAACCATGGTGTCACGGGTAACCAGGCCTTCAGACAGTGCGGCCATGGCGACAGTGATCTTGATGGTCGAGCAGGGCTCAGCACCAGGTGAAAGCGCCAGCTTCTGGTTGACCATGGCCAGGATGCGGCCATTCGCAGGATCAATGACAACAGCAGTGCCATTCATGCCGTCCAGCGCATCAATCGCTGCCTGGCGAACTACCGGATCTTCGCCGGTGGTTACGTCGCCGCCAAAAATGTCGGTCGTGGCGAAGGAATTGGCAGTGAAGCGCTCATAGTAACGGTGATGCGTGGTGAGCGATGCGCGGCGGGCGGTGACGGCAGTCCTGGCGGCAACCGTCGAGTGGTGCACGGCGAGCGCCGTTCCGGTCGGTTGGTGCGCGGCTGCGACGTGGGCCGGGGAAGACTTCCCTGCTGGCGCCTGCGCACTGTGACGCCGATGAGACGGCGACAGATGCGCGGAGCCGGAACGAGCATGGTGCAGCGTGCCATGAGGGACGTCCAATGCGACGGCGGCCGCCGTTCCCAAAACGCCAAAAATCAAAGCTGGGACCAGCCCACAAGCCCAAACGCGCGAATTCTTCATTCAGCCCGCATCCTCTCGATTATGAAGTTCGTGCCGTACATCCGACTGGGGCGGCGCACTTCTTACCCAGTGACCATTTCGCGTGCAAACTCAGTCCTTACCGCGATTGGACTCACCCTACTGCGGCGCGCCAAACTCTGGTGTGATCGAAATCACCCGGAAAGCTAGAAGGTGTTTCTCTCTACACTAGGAGAAAGGCTAACAATTCCGCAATGACACTTCCGAGGCAGCACTTCTTTTGGCCGGGCTCATTTTTGAGTATACAACCCTCAGCGCTAGGATTCCAAAGGGAAAAGTGCTCCGGGTGCCCGGGGTGCACTTTCCCCAATTCCAGTTTAGAACCGTAGCCGGCGCAGAAACGTGGGTGTGTCCAGGTCCCGTTGGGCCTCTTCATCCGTTTCAGCAAACATCGCCGCTGGCTGCGTGCGCTGCTCTTCCTGCTCCACTGCGGCCCGCGTTCCGCTTCCGAAATCTCCCGCATAATCCCTGGGTAGAGGAGTATACGAGGGCTCCTCGGCAAACTGGGGTCGAGCCGCCGCGGCGACCAATTCCGGTTGACGCGATCCAAATCCGGAATCGAATCCGGAGTCGAAGCCGGGCTGGGGAATGGCCTCGCGAGTCATTTTGCCCTCGGGCGCCTTGGGTGCCACAGCTCCCTTGCCTGCCGCGGCCCCTGACGAGGAAGCAAAGAAGTATGACTCGTCCGATTCTTCCGCCTCGTCTTCTACCTCGCTCAGGAACGGAGCTGGCGCATCGGCCTTGGCGGCTGCAATCACGGGCGCGGCCGGTTCGTTCAACCAGGTGGCGGGTGCAACCACAGGCACGGAAACCACCGGCTCTTCGGCCACCATCACCTCGCCGATGCTCAACATGCGGGCGCGCCGTTCCGGCATCTGGTCGCGAAAGCCGGTGGCGATCACCGTGATCTTCACGTCATCTTCCATCTGTTCGTCGAGCACAGCGCCGAAGATGATGTTGGCGTCTTCATGCGCGGCAGTCTGAATCAGCGACGAAGCCTCGTTGACCTCAGACAGCTTGAGCGAGCTCGAACCGGTGATGTTTATCAGGATGCCGCGCGCGCCGTCGATAGCGCCGGCTTCGAGCAACGGGGACGCCATCGCCGCCTGCGCCGCTGCCACCGCGCGATTCGGCCCCGAACGGATGGCTGTTCCCATCACCGCGTGGCCCATGCCGGCCATGGTGGTCTTCACGTCGGCAAAGTCGCGGTTGATGATGCCGCTGATGGTAATGATGTCGCTGATGCCCTGCACGCCCTGGCGCAGCACGTCGTCGGCAATGCGGAAACTCTCGAAGAACCCGGCGTCCTGGGCCACCACCAGCAGCTTCTCGTTGGGAATCACAATCATGGTGTCGACCGAATCGAGAAGTTCCTTCATGCCACGCTCGGCCTGCTGCAGACGGCGCTTGCCTTCAAAGCCGAAGGGCCGCGTGATTACCGCCACGGTGAGAATGCCCATCTCGCTGGCGAGCGACGCGATCACCGGAGCAGCGCCGGTGCCGGTGCCGCCGCCCAATCCGGCGGTGACAAACACCATGTCGGCGCCTTCCAGCGCCTCAATGATCTTTTCTGAATCTTCCAGCGCCGCGCGACGGCCTACGTCTGGATTGGCGCCCGCGCCGAGCCCCTGCGTCAACCGCACGCCGAGTTGCAACTTCACCGGCGCCTGCGACAGTTTGAGCGCCTGCACATCGGTGTTGGCGGCGATAAACTCCACGCCCTCCATGCGGGCCTGGATCATGCGGTTCACAGCGTTGCCACCGCCACCCCCCACGCCAATCACCTTGATGCGGGCGCCGCGCACGGGCTCATCGTGATATTGAATGCGCATCTCTCCGGGTTGCTTGCTTTCGTTTTCCATAGCGGCTCCGCCTCCTGGTAGGTTTAAGAAACTCTGGTTGATTAAAAACTGGCTGCAAAAATGGCGCGCAGCTTGGCACGCAAACTGTGGTTTTCCGCCGCGCGCGTTACACGCGTCCGGTGGGCATACAAAAGCATTCCGATGGCTGTCGAGAATCCGGGATGAACCAGTTCCCCGGGCATATGGGAAAGACGCACGGGCAGTCCGCTACGCGCCGGCACACGCAACTGGCTCTCGGTCACGTCCAGCATGCCGGGCAACATCGATCCTCCGCCGGTGAGCACGCAGCCAGCGCCAAGCGCCTCAAACACCGCGCCCTGGCGCAGGCTCTCCTTGACGAAATAGAGTAGCTCGCGCGCTCTGGGTTCCAGAATCTCGGCAACCGCGCGCAGGCGCAGCATCTGTGCCTGCGGATTGTGAATCTCAATCTCCGCCATGAGCGGCACAGAGGTGACAACCACGTGGCCATACTGGCACTTGACCTCTTCGGCCTGGGCCAGCGGCATTTGCAGACCCACGGCCAGATCGTTGGTAAAGTGCGCGCCACCAATAGGGATCGATGCCGTATGCGCGACTGCTCCTTCGAAGAAGACGGCCAGGTCACTCGAATGTGCGCCGATATCCAGCAGGCACACACCCAGTTCCCTCTCATCCGCGGAAAGCGTCGCCTCGGCGGATGCGATCGACTCCAGCACCGCCTCGGTCACTTGCAGCCCCGCGCGGTTAGCGCAGGTGATGGTGCTTTGCAGTGCACTCCCCGAGCAGGTGGCAATGTGCAGATCGACTTCCAGTCGCGCGCCCACCATGCCTACTGGATCAAATATCCCCGGCTGAGCGTCGAGAATAAACTGCCGCGGCAACAGGTGAAGAATCTCCCGGTCTGGAGGTCTCTCCACGGCTCGGGCCCGCTCTACGGCGGTGCGCACATCGTCGCGCGTAATCTCGCGCATGCGGCTGCCCAGTTCGAATCCGCCATTGGTATTGATGCCGCGAATATGCGGGCCACCCACGCCCACCGCGCACTCATCAATGTTGGCCCGCGCCATGCGCTCGGCTTGCTCATTGGCTGCCTTTACGGCTTTGGCCGCCGGGGACAGATCGCTGACCAGCCCCTTGCGCATCCCCGCCGACTCCACCACGCCATGACCGCGATAGCGCAGTGATCCCTCGTTCAGGTCGGCAGCCAGCACACGCGTATGTGCGCTGCCCATGTCCAACACCACGATCAGGTTGTCCTGCTTCTGGCTCATCTGGTCACTGTCCCTCAGCAACGCTCGCGGTTGCGTGCGTGGATGAAGCTGGGTTGGCTCGGTTCACGTTCAATGTGGTGTGCTGTAAGGCTGCATGCTTCTTCTTCTGTTCAGCTTTTTCGTGTGCCGCTCTCAATCTGGCGGCGCGTTCTCGTATTGCACGTTGCCTGGTCGCGAGTGATTCAACCGAAGACGACCTTTGCGACGAGGTCTTCGCCGGCGCAACCGAGGCCTCGCGCGCCTTCGGCTTTTCCTTCTGCTGAGGCGCAGGCCTGATTGCATCCGGCTTCGTCGCCGCAGTCTCGCCTTGCGTAGCATCGGTCCTGGCCCGCGATCCGGCGGAAGGTTTTGCCTGCGGCGCAACCCCCTGGGTCCCATCGGAGGTCGAGTTGTCGCCCACGGACGCGGCCACTGCGCTGGCCCCCGCCGCCATCTCCAGCACCACCTGGTTGTCATAGCGCAGATCGACCGCGGAAAGCTTTGCATACTGCTGCCGCCACTCCGCAATGTGCGCCTTGTAACGCTGGTAGCGCTCCAGGAACCGGTCGTCGCCGAAGTGGCCCAGAATATCCGTCCCCTGCTCAGGCATCAAGACGCGGGCGTCCTGCGGATCAGTGAGATCGATTTCTGAGATCTGCTCGGAAAGATGTTGTCCGTTGGCATCAAGTTCAGCCAGCAAGCGCTCGTACACCGCCATGCGCGCCTTGCGCATGGAGAGCGGATCGCCGGGGTTGAGGCCCGTGACCACGGGAAACGAGTAGTTGTGTTGCGCCATCGCCGCCGGCCTCATGCTGAGCAACACGCCGTCTCGATCCACAAGGCCAACCTGCTGGCCCTGGCGCACAAACGCAACTGGCTGGCGCTCCACTACGCTGACGCGAATCTGGTCGGGCAGCAAACGCATGACAGTTGCGCGCTCGACCCAGGGAATCGCTTCCAGCTCTTTGCGGCGCTGGTTCAAGGGGACAAAGAAGATGTTGCGCCCAATGTCTTCGCCGAACACCGGCAGCATCTCCGCGCGGCTCACCTGCGTCAGTCCCGTTGCCTCGATATTTCCCGCTCCGGCAATGCGAAAGCGTGAGTCGCGGCCAAGATAAGTCTTCGCGGCAACCACCCCCGCAGTCAATGTCCCGATCACGGCAAGGCAGCCCATTCCAAGAAAGACGCGCCCGATCGTCGAAGCAGGACGCCACCAGGTACCGCTGGGCGCTCCAAACTGCTCCCCGCCAAACCGGGTGCTTCCCAGGCGCGGGGCATCGTCGTCGTCCGGGTCACGCATTTCCAGCGGCATGCCCGGAAGTGCGCGCCCATTTGGAGGCACACCGGTCTGCACGCGCCGGAAGCGGGATTCGCCGGGCGCCTCATCCTCCCAAATCAGAGGCCGAGTTTGGTTTCTACCTTGATTAGCCACGCCGTGAGCAGGGGTCGTGAGAATCGCCAGATTTCACTATAGGCCGCGCTCTGTAGGCTTTTTTCCGTAGTCAGAACAGGGGGAATCCAGGTTGTAACGGGCCAAACCGGAGATCAAAATTGCAGCGATCAGTTGCCGCACCCGGGTCAGTTGCCGGCCCGCGGGACATCAGAAAGACTCCCACGAGCGTGGTGCCCCACCCGGGGGGCCCTGTGAGCCCACATTTTTGTCCCTGTCGCCACGGTGGGCCGACCCAAGGAGCAGGACTCATCCCAGCGAAGCGAATCGTCTGCCTCCTTGTTCGCTTCACTTATCCGTCGCAAAAGTCACACCCAAGCGCACGTTCAATCGGACCACTTGGACTGGCGGCTCCAATTTAAGCTGCCCGGGAAGCGGGCATGGTTTCTCCCACCTAGGCCGGCGGCCAAGTCTATGAGATCTTTTCGAGCTCCGCCAGAATCAGCGGTCCGAGCTGGCTTACACTCCCGGCGCCCAGGGTGAGGATGAGATCGCCCTCCCCGGCCATCGACACAGCCGCAGCCACGGCGGCGGGAAAGTCCGGCACAAATTCAGTGCGCGGGCCTTCAATCTTGGCAACCAGTGCTTCGGCCGTCACGCCCGGAATGGGTTCTTCACTGGCTGCATAAATCGGCAATACGGTCACCGTGTCGGCATCCTTGAATGAGCCCCCAAACTCAACCAGAAGATCAAGGGTTCGGGTGTACCGATGCGGTTGAAACACAACGTGAATTCGCTTGTGCCCACACTCGCGCGCTGCACCAAGCGTCGCGCGAATCTCCGTGGGATGATGGCCGTAGTCATCGACAACGGTAATGCCCCGGGCCACACCGCGCAGCTGAAAGCGCCTGTCGACCCCGCGAAACCGATTCAAGCCGTCGGCAATCTTGTCCGCGGGCACTGCAAGCTGGTGACCGATGGCCGCCGCAGCCGTGGCGTTCAGCACGTTGTGCCGTCCCGGCACATGCAGATCAAACGGACCCAGCGGCCCAGCCGCGTTGTGCACCAGGAAACGCGCGTAGCAGTTCTTTCCAGGGGCAAGAAATTCAATACGGTAATCAGCCTCATCCGCAATTCCGTAGGTAAACACGCGGCGCCGCGCGCGCGGCAAAATCCCCTTCAGCAACGCATTGTCCGCGCAGGCCGTCACCGCTCCATAGAAAGGAACCTTGTCCATGAAGTCGAGATAGGAGCGCTCCACATCGGCCATATCCCGATAAAAATCCATGTGCTCACGATCAAGATTGGTCACCACGGCCAAAATCGGCGACAGTTTAAGAAAGGACCGGTCGCTTTCATCGGCCTCCGCCACAAGATATTGCGTCGTGCCCAGGCGCGCGTTCGACCCAAGCGCGTCCACGCGACCGCCAACAACCACGGTCGGATCGAGGCCACCGGCTGTGAGCACGGATGCCACCATCGAAGTCGTAGTTGTCTTGCCATGCATGCCGGCAATCGCAATTCCGTACTTGAGCCGCATCAACTCGGCCAGCATCTCTGCCCGCTGGATCACCGGAATCTTGTGCGTCTGCGCTTCCAGCACTTCCGGGTTCAGCGGACTGACCGCAGAGCTGGTCACAACCACCGTCGCCTCGCCCACGTGGCTCGCGTCGTGCCCCTCATAAATCGTGGCGCCCAGGCTGGCCAGCCGGTCCGTTACCGGTCCGCGGCGCAGGTCAGAGCCGGAGACCTTCATGCCCAGGTGGAGCAGAATCTCGGCAATGCCGCTCATGCCGATGCCACCGATCCCGATGAAGTGCACGTGTTGTGAGGTTGTGAACATGGACAACGAAACTCAACTGTAACACTGGCGCGCTGCTCGCCCGGCGCAATTGTGCAGTGCGGTGCTGGCTAGACTGCCTTCTTCCCGGCATCAAAAAAACGCGGAGCAAAGATAAATTCCTCTGAGTTGAGGAGTTTAATCTTCTGGAATGCAGGATGAGCCGGGTTGAACACAACATTCCACTCCGTGCCGTTAATTGCGACGCTCGGCACACGCAACACGGCACTTCGCATTTCTCGGACCCATCAGTCGCCGAAAGCCTGCGAATCCGGTATTTCCTAGGGCGCGGCAGACTCGATCGAGACCCCACGCCGAATCTGGATTTGCGCCATCGCCCCGGGGTGGTATCTTGTCTCCGCCGGCATGAACGAAAGCTTCGAGGACCGCCAGGCTGGCCGTTCCGCGGCATCGATGACCCGCGTTCCCGCCGAGTGCCAACGGCCCCCATATACAGGAAAGCTCCAGCTTCGTCTCCTCCGATACCATCATTAGGGTGTGCGACACAAAAGTAGAGACCTGCGGAAATCCAAAGAGAAGCGGCTAAGTCCGAGCGTACTTGCTACTTCAGCCAATGTTGCTCGCGTTCCGACAGCGCGACCACGCCGTCGCCCGGCGCTGCGGCTCAAAACAGAGGAAATTCGCCGAGGCCCGAAGCAAATCACCCAAGGGAGCAGATCGAGGACGTGGACGCGAGCTCTTACGTTGGCTGCTCCACACTCTTCCGAGCGATTGCTTAGGGGTACGTGTTGGAGCATTTGACAACACCAAGTGTTGTTGGTATAAAGTCCAACATGGACGCCGAACGGCTGTTCCGAAAACGCCTGGGGTTTTCACAGACAGCATTCGTCGAAATGGTGATTTGGCAGGTGCCAAAACCCGTGCACGGTAGCGCGCACAGCTTTAAGTACCGCCTGGCCCTGGTGGCGAATGGCGTCTGTGTGCTTCGCTACGACAACGAGGCTGGCAAGGGCGACCACAAGCATGTCGGGGAACGCGAGGCAGCCTATCGCTTCACCGACTTGGACCAGTTGCAAGCTGATTTTTGGCAGGACGTTGAAAATTGGAGGGAAAAACAATGAGAACGGTAACGCTAGGGGTGTCCTCGATCGATGACGCACAAAAACAACTGGCCGCCGCCTTTCGTGGCGAGTATGTTGGCGAGTTTATCAGCTTTGCCACGGTGGAACTGCTATGGAAGGTGCTCACAGCCAAGCGGTGGGACATCTTGCAAGCTATGACCGGGCAGGGTGAAATGACCATCCGCGAGATTGCCCGCCGGAATGACCGCGACGTGAAGGCCGTGCATGGCGACGTGCAAGCGCTGCTCTTGGCCGGCGTGCTGAACCGCGCCGAAAGCGGACGCGTGGTCTTTCCTTACGATGCAGTCCGTGTCGATTTCACGTTGCGCAAGGCTGCCTGAGTCCACTTCTATGTCGCGCACCCCCATCATTACGGCACGGCTCCCGTGAACCTCATCCGACTCGTGGGAACAATCGCGCTTCGGCGCCCTTGACCCTGTTTGAAAGCGAAAGTTGCGCGGATTTATTTTCCAGCGCGGGCCGCAACCTTTTCTTCCAACTTCTGTTGAATCAATACATAACCGGCATGCAGGGGAGGGCGGCAAGAGCCAAGCCATCTCCTGATCAGAGCCGGGCCGGAATACGAGCAAAACGTCTTCCGGCTGGAAGGATGGCAGTTATGAACAGCATGCGCAATTGGATCTTGGGAGCGGCAATGGTGGCTGGCGTAGCGACCGTCGGAGCGACAACGGCGCAGGCAGCTGAGTTTGGATTCCGGGTTCGCGGGCCGGTGGCATACATTCCTCCATGCCCCGGACCAGGATACATTTGGACCAATGGTTACATGGCCAATGGCTACTGGGTCCCCGGCTACTGGAATTTGGGCGGCCCGCGCCGCATTGACCCGGTGGTGGTTTACGGCCGCGGTTTTGATCGTCACTTCGCCCCCGGTCGCGGCTATGAACGCTTTCGCAGGTAGCCAATCTGGCCAATAGCCTGCTTGGTTTTCTCCACTGGACAAGTTGAACGAAGCGGCCTCTCCCAACCCGAGGGGCCGTTTTTCCCTGTCTTCGAGACTTCGCCTCTCCTCCAGGCGCATCGCGTGAAGCGAAGGCTACTCGGGATCAGCAAGTGCAAAAATATTTACCTGCCTAAAGGTTCTGATCCACGGCGCACGCGCTCGAGCGATGCCGACCAAGCGCAATCGAGGACCTGTCGGAGCCTGGATGGACGCACTCGAATCCCGAGCACCTCAGAACGAGCTTGTCCTCGCCAGGACCAACCAGCTCACTCGCATCGGCTGGGCTGTGCAGAGCTAACAACTGCAGGTCAGTAGCAACCATGCCTGCCTAAGCCAACGCGAAGAGAGGCCTGCAGATTGGAATCTTTGCATTCTGTTCGATCTCGACCTCGGCCTCGGCCTTGGCCCACAAAACGCATTCGACCTGGCGATTTCTAGGCAGCTTGACTGTGGACGATGGCCGCGCGAATTCGCCCATTGTCGATCGAAAACGAAGCCTGTATGGCCGCCGCCAGCTGCAAGACGGGGAAGATCCGATCCCGCCGGGTCGAAGCCGCTCGGGCCGCCATCCCTTCCAGTTCCAGGCGGTTGATCAAGAGATCTGCGCGGTCGCGCAGGTAGCCCGTCCTCGACGATCCTCAGAAAGGGTGAGGGGGCAGGGCCGGCCGGTAGGGCGTATTGCCACTCAAGCCGACCAGTGCCGCTCGAGCTTTCGCTCAATGCAATGCGACCTCTCGCCACTGCACGCATCATACGCACAAGGTGACGGTTCTGTGTTCCTGTTCGATTCGTGTGGTGTCGGAGTTGGTCTTGTCAGATGTCGAAATTCTGACACTTACGTGGTCAAAATCCGAAGCAATCCGGTATGGCAAACGGCTAGCCTTCCCAATGACTTGCGGACTACCTAAGGCTGGCGCATGAAATGGCCACAGACGTGCATGGGGCAAGATAGCCGGCAAGATAGCCGGCACATCTCCCAGAAAAGGTGTCTCGGTTGAACCGCAGTGCCCACGGTCGATGATGGGAACTAGAATTCCCAGCAACCACACGATTCGAAACCGCCGGAAACTGGAGAGTTGAAGGGACCGGGACTTTGATGAGCACACCAATGGCGATCCCGAAAGACCACGAGGCAGACGATCGAGCAGAGCTGTTGGTCTCAGCCACATGAGAAGCTGGAGCTTTTTATAGGGCAGTGAAGGCACACAATGGATCGGAACAGGCTCAAAGTGCGTTGGAAGACTGGTTCAACGAGTTCGAGCAGATCGAATAGCCCAGAGACTGTCAATCTTCCTGGGGAGGTGGAGCTGTATGAAATCCGTCAGAAAAGCCAAGTACCCCTGCGATGGTTCCGGACAAGAGGCTCTTAGTCCCTATCGAGGGCTCCTGGAGTTTTACGCAGAGTATCTGCTGCCCTGCAAGTGCACTCAGGAAATCCTCACGCAGGTTGAGTGCACCGCCAGGGGCGTCATTGTGCCCGATGAGTTCAAAGTGAGCTACTTGCTACGAACTTTGGTACAGACTGTAATTCCGCACCTTCGCCAATGCTCACGACGATCCAGTGCGTTTGATCCGAATTCGTCTGTCAATTGCTTGATCGCTGTCGACCGTCTCACAACGGAGGAGCGTCTCGTATATTTTCTGCGGGAGATTCTCGAGTATCGAGCGCGGGATGCTTCGCTGCTGCTCGGGATCAGTGACGCGCAAGTAGAAAAGCTGCTTTCTTTCGCGCGCAAACGAATTGAGCGCAATGACCAAGCAGACACTTTGGAAATCGAATATGCCCATGGGCAATACTTCCGTTGGAGTTTCCCTGATCTCGGCAGATAGTAAAAGGGAGGATATTCATTCTTGACACCCGAATACGCTTGTTGTGCAGCGGTCCGGGCTGGCGGCGATACTCTCCCGCGCCGCGCCCAGCCCGGCTCCAACCGGTCGACCTTCAAAGATTAGTTGGCCAAGGATCGGCCAAGCGCTTGCCCAGTAGCGAATCGATGGAGTCGCAACTGAGTTGGGCGATGTTATGGTGTCAGGTTCGATCGCGGTCGAAGGTTTCCCGCCGGCACTAGACCATGAGGAGCAATTCGCCAAATTTCGCCATCGCGCCATCCTGGGGAAGCCAATTACCTTCACATCGATTTTCATCTGGACAAGCAGAACGTGGGGATCGTTTTCCTTCCCGGCCTGCGACTTGGCTGAGCGCACATGGACCACGGGGGGGGAGAAGCGGAGAACAAGCCGATGACGACAGAGACCAGCAGGAGTCAACAGTGGAAATCGAATGCCAGCCCATGGCTGATCGCAGCAATGGTGGTTCTTAGCCGCCTTTATAGATTGGAGAAACTTCTTTCTGCTTTGCATCATCAACTTCAGCGTTGCGAGTTTTCTTTGCCCAAGAATGCATTGCTCCTGATGCCTCTGTCGCCCGAGAAGAGACCTGGCGACTGTGTCCTCGCCAAGCAAGAGGCGGTTTGGGTTTCAAACCGGTTCCATAAGCAAGAGCGGCCAGCTCGAATCTACACTCTGGCCGAAAAGACATTGGCATCTTCGGATAGATCCGGTGGCTAAGCAATCGCATCAACACTGCATCACAGGCTACGTTGCCAGTTGTGACCAATGAAGATCGGCGGGTTGAATCGAGGATTCTGTTCTTAATGCGAACCGCCAAGACCCGCTATTTTTCGCTTGCCCCAAGGAGCCACTATGTCGGAACAGATCAGCACACTGGAGATCGCACAAGCCATTCACACAGCGAAGCCTCTGAAGACCCTCTTTCTGAACCCGCCCTCGTTTGAGAATTTTGATGGTGGTGCCAGCTCACGTTGGCCTGCTACGCGCGAGATTGAGTCCTACTGGTATCCCGTTTGGCTCACTTATCCGGCCGGCATGCTGG
>DATDLS010000156.1:0-9167 GCA_036519195.1 Occallatibacter sp.
TTCGTTCAAGATCGTGGGAGTTAAGCGTCGGCGTCTTCATGAAGCAGTCGCAGATCAGATCCGCCAAGCCATTTTTGGTGGTTTGATCGTGACCGGCCATAAGCTGCCATCGGAACGCGAGATGTCCGAGCATTTTCAAACGAGCCGTGTTGCATTGCGGGAAGCACTACGAGCCTTGGAAAAGGAAGGTCTGATTACTGTCAAGCGAGGTGCGGGAGGCGGAGCTTTTGTGGCTAATTCCGATCACGCCCTCAACGCCTTGGCCGACTCGCTCACTACGGTGGTGAGGCTGGGCCCGGCGAAAAGCTCCGACCTGACGGAGATGCGCTCGATTCTAGAGCCGGAAATTGCCAAACTTGCAACTCTGCGCGCGACCCCGGAAGACATTACCGCCATTGAAGCGGTGGTGATTGCCCAGGAACTTGAATTCGAGCGTGGAGAACTCAGCCGCAAGCTAGACCTGGTGTTTCACCGTTGCATCGCCGATGCGGCACATAACCCGGTCATGAACATTGTTGTGAATGCAGTCAACCAGTCGATCCGCGAATCGATCCTCCGTTCTAAGAGGACTCAGGAGATGCGGAAGCGTGTCGTGACCTATCACCGCGACATCTTTGAAGCGGTGCGCAGTGGCAATGCAGACCTGGCCAGGAAAGTGATGGGCTCGCATGTTATGGACGTTCAATGCCATCTTGAGACCTCTGACAATGAGTAATCAGATCCCCCGCCTGTCCACCAATGAGATGCTACCGGCGCTGGCTTCTTCGCTGAAACCCAGGGTTAAAAGATTAAGTTAGCTGGGAGAGTTTTGAATGCACCGCGCATCAGCCGGAAGCATTGCTCACGTTTCTGGAATTCACCGGCCACCTGAAACAGGCGCTACCTAATAATTTGACCGAAATAGTGGCTCTTTTTGTTGCCGTGCTGATGAACAACGGCTACGAGCAGGTCCAGCACGAGCGGCTCTCGCTGAAGCTAGGTTTTGGCGAGAAGTGGCTCCGTGAAGCGCTGAGTCTGGTATACACTTTGCCCATTATGTTGCCACCATGCAGCTCATTCCACAACGGCCTGCTGAAAGACCCAACCCGGCACCTGCTGGATCAGCTAATTCCAATGAACGGCCAATAGAACGGGACGATCAAGAGAAGCACCAGTGACTCAATAATGGTCACACACAGACCTACGCGAAACACATCTCGCGCATTGAAGTAGCCGTAGGAATATCCAGCGACCAGGACGCCGGACTGATACACGAATATCTTGCCACCCGCAGCAAAGGCCCAGATCAATCCCAACGGAAGTGGATGAATGCCGTTGGCATGCGCAAAGCTCATCAGACCGGGCATGGACGTGGCGAGCATTCCAATCTCATTCCCAAGGAAGATATGGTACACAAAGGCCGTCCAGTATGGCACGACCGGCAACGCATAATTGCTAGACGCGATCAGTGGCCGCATCCAGTCGAACATAATGGCAGTCATTGTTTTCAGCGCCCCGGTTTGAACCAGTACGGTACCCATGCTGATGGCCGCCGCCACAAAAAAAACGGGAAGATAATTGAGCCGCTTCATGTCCTCCTGATCAAGAATCCCAACACCCGGTATGCACGCGAGCAGGCCAATGCCTAGCCCAATCACCGCCGGTGAAATGTGGTGAATCATATCGGTCATCCAGAGGACGATGGCCAGGAGCATGAAGAAGAGAGCTCGCTTCTCCATCCGCGTCCAGGGGCCGATTTTGCAGATTTCGTCCCGAAGAAATTCCGCTCCTCGATCCAGCGCCGCATTCTCTGGCGGGTAGAGCCATACGACGAGGCGCCAGATGCCCAATATCGTTACCAGAGCGCATGGCAGGAAAGCGAGGAGCCATTGGCTGTAATAAACGTGAACGCCGGCTCCGTTCTCGATCAGACCGCGGCCCAGGATGGTCGAAGGACCGGCAATGATCATCTTATCGAAGCAGCCGGCGGTGTAAGTTAATGTAATAAAAATGCCCTTGCCGATATTGCTTCCTGGGCCAAGGCCAAAGACCTGCATCAAGCCCAGTGCTACCGACGCCATGATCACGACGCATGCGATTCCCGAAGGCACCAGGAAAGTGAGCAGGAATGACGTAAGGATGATTCCAAGAAGGAGCCGCGAATAGCTGGTGCCGACTCGTTGAATAATCAAATAAGCAAGACGGCGGGCCAACCCGGTTTTTGTGGCCATCATGCCGAACAGCCCGGCCCCAAATAGAAACCAAGCGGTTTGATCCGCAAATCCACTGAATGCAGACTCGAACTTGACGATCTTGAGCACCCAGAATAGATAGCACCCGATAAGCCCGGTGAGCGCGTGAGGAATCGGCTCGGCGATCCAGGCGACGATCATAAAGGCAGCCACCGCCAATGCGTGCCTGGCGGTGGGGTCGAAATTGAATGGAGCGAACCAGATCAATACTGGTACGGCGATCGCCACGATAAAGCCGATAGCTCTTCGTGCGGAGATACTAATCTGGTCCGCTCCGCCGATCTGCCCGGCGGCTTGCACAGCTTGGGCCATTGCTGTTCCCCTTGTGCAGTAGATTGCAATGCTGCTTCGTGTTCGCCGCTTGATCGGTTAACGGTATTGGATTAAGCCTTGCCCTGGCCGGGGGAAGTAGGTTCCGCGAGGATCTTGCCCCACTTTTCTTCTGCGGCGCGCCGGACTTCAGGACTCGATTCCGCAACTGGAGGAAAATCCTTCAGCCACTCGTAGGGCCTGCATGCATCGATAACTGCACGTGAGCTGTGGCCTCGTTCTGCCATGGGAATGATTGGATCGAGCGCACCGCTCCAACTGCGGCGGACGATCTCGATATCGGCTTCGGGATTGGACCGAGTCGCGATGGCCCAGAGGACGTCGTCCGTGTTGGTGACGTCGATGTCGTCGTCCACAACGACGGTGTAGCGGCCGAGGTAGGCGCCCGCGTGGCAGTAGGCGGCGATCATTCCCGCCTGCCTGGCATGGCCCGGGTACCTTTGCTTGATGGAGACAAAGGTCAAGAGACGGCTTCCACCCGCCTCGTGACACCACACACCCGTCACTTCCGGGACGCCAGCCTTCTCGAGTTCCTGCCAAATCAAAGCGGAGCGCATGAAGCAGCGCATGTAATTGAATTCGCAAGGAGGGCGGGTAGGCGGCGCACCGAGAATGATCGGGTTGTTGCGATGGTAAAGCCGCTTTACCTTCATGGTCGGCTCTGGACGCATGTTGCTGGCGTAGTATCCGGTCCACTCTCCGAACGGGCCTTCGTTCATGTTCTCACCGGGAATCGATTCGCACTCAACGACGATCTCCGACGACGCTGGAAAGGGCAAGCCGGTGTATGCCCCCTGGATGACCGGCACAGGCGCGCCTTGAAGGCCGCCCACCCATTCGTACTCGGAGACACCGTACGGCACCTCCATCCCGCCAGCGAGATAGAGCAGAGGGTCGTGGCCGAAAGAGACCGCAAGTTTGCATGACTGGCCCTTGGCCCAGTACTTCTCGCGCATGATGCGTCCCTGTTTGCCCGGCGAGATGAAGAATCCGAGGGTATTGCGATCGTGGATCATCACCCGATACGTGCCGAGATTCACCCAGCCTTCGTCGGGGTCGCGCGTGATGTCCACCGAGCCGGTGCCAAGATAGCGCCCGCCGTCGAGCTCGTGCCATTTGGGTGTGGGGAATTTGAACATGTCGACATCTTCGCCCTCGAAGACGTTTTCCATGATCGGACCGTCTTTGACCACCTCCGGCTTGATGTAAGTGAGGTCTGTAATGTGCTTCTTGATGTCCTTCACAAACTGCAGCCGGGTATAGTTCGTCCCCATGTGCAGGGTCATTGCCAGGCGCTTGGTGGTGTTGAGGGTGTTCGACAGAACACGGTAACCCTCGGGGTAACCCTTGATGCGATCGAAGAGGAGCGCATGGCTCTGCTCGCCACGATGATGACCAAGTTCGGTGACTGCGCCGATCTCCACATCCCAGTCGGCGCCGTCGATATGCTTCAACTCTCCCAGCGCATCGGCGGCGCGAATCCAGTCGCGCAAATCTCTACTCTGCATGTTTCACCTTTCGCTTCGAAATCGAGTGTAACATGAGGTAATATGTTATACCAATGAATTTATTCATGCGTTTCACGATGCCTGATAACGCCACTCTCACCCAGCGGTTTCTGCGATCTATAGCCTTTTGCGTCTGGAACGGACTTCCAAGATCTCCAAGCTATACCGATGAGTTTGAAAGCCGTTCTACGTCTGGTGAAGACCTCGAACTAGAGGCGGCCGCGATTATGATTGGAGTGCTCAGCCGATATGTCCCCTTTACTCTTTAACTGATCGTAGGCATAAAGGTATATTTTTATTCCATATTCATGGCTCTCACTGAACCCGTCGCGGGGCCGGGTTCGAATCCAGAGATCTCAATCCGGCCCAGGTCACTTTGTCTATGTCGTACGGGAGGCTCCGATACCAATTGCCGCCATTAATTCTTTTAACGGGAAGACCATTGAGGTCTTTCAGCTCCTCACAGAGCAGGATAGCTCCGCTGGAAGCTGGGCACGGACGCGGGTCCTCTAGCTACGGCATGCAGTCTCAAGTTCCTGCATGACGATATCCGTAAGACCGTCGATGCGGGTGGGCGTCGGCTCACCCGGGGCAGTCCGCTCGATCGACCTGGATTTTTTATGCACCAACCGTCCTGACCGACATTCCTCTCGGTTCTCACGGCTATCGTGAAGAGTTCTTCGGGCCCGTCGCCTGGTTGTTCCGCGTAACGGATATCGAGCAAGCCATCCATATCGCTAACGACACACGACTCGGCCTCGGAGCAAGTGTCTGGCGCCGGAGGCGCTGGCGAACGTGAACGATTCACCAACGAACTCGATGTTGGAATAGTCTTCATTAACAGCATGGTCGCCTCCGATCCACGGCTTCCTTTGGACGCGTCAAGATGTCAAATCAAGGCCGCAAACTTGCAGCACTGGGCATCCGCGAGTTCGTCAACGCAAAGACCGTCTTCATCCAGTGACCGGGGATCGCACTTCGGCTTCAACGCCTCGGGCCCGATTTCGCCACCTTCAAGGTGCGCGGAACCGATAATCTCCCGGTGAGTGTCCCTCAAGACCAGACCAGTCCGATTCGTCACGCGCCACGTTTACCAGGATGTGAGGAGAAGTGGAATTGAAGCGACTCATTGTTGCAATTACAGGCGCAGTCGGCGGCGTCGAGGTGCACCTCGTCATCTCCCCCTCTGCCGCGCGCACGCGAGAATGCTGAAAAATGAGGGATGAATTCCGGACAGACTGTGTTTTCCCTGCTCATGAATCACCTGCCTTTTTACGAATTCCAGAAATGTGTCGAGCGTTATCGCGGGGACGCGCACCATAGAGGCTTCTCTTGCCGCGATTACACCGGCGTCATCGCGTTTTCGCCGTCGATAGAACCGGCGGAGAGCGGCCTCGCGCAGCTGCTCTTATTGCGAGTTGCGTGCTCCGTGGTTGGAAATTATCATTCCTATGGTCTAATATTCACCCTTAGGCGAACTGCGTCGTGAATGGCCGTTGCGGCCCGCGCCACTGATGAATTCAAAGGAAAAGGTGAAGACGCAGACTACTTTCGACGTCGGAGCGGTAATTGGGAGCAGCCAGCTTGGCTGGTTCCACGCAGCACTGCTCCTGAGCACATGCCTGGTGATGTTCATTGAGGGTTATGACATGCAGTCGGCGGCATATACTGCGCCCTCAATCATCCGCTTGTGGCATCTGCCCCCGCAGTACTTTGCGCCGGTCTTCGCATTCGGTCTGTTCGGGAACCTGCTGGGCGGTACTGTGCTCGGGCACCTGGGCGACAGCTTCGGCCGCAAGATGGCGATCGTCGGCGGATCGATCTTTTTCGGCGTCTTTACACTGGCCGCGGCGTATGCGACGTCGCTGACTGGGCTTCTCGTTCTGCGTTTTATTGCGGGCATCGGCATGGGTGCGTCGATCCCGGCGGCGATCGCGCTGGCGGTAGAATACGCGCCCTCGCGCATGAAGGCCCGTGTGATCGGCTTTCTCTTCTTCGGTTACACGATGGGCGGCACGGTGGGTGGTTTTGTGGCGGCGGAGCTGATTCCAAAATTCGGTTGGCCCAGTGTCTTCCAGGTGGGTGGCATCGGGCCCATCCTCCTCGCGATGCTGGTCGTATTCACGGTGCCGGAGTCGATCCGTTTTCTTGCATTGAAGCAGCGACGGCTGGGGCAGGTGCGCAAGACTCTCAAACAGATATCGCCGGGCTCGGTATTCGATGACCAGACTACCTTCATCGTGAATGAGGAGCGGCACGATGGACTGCCGGTACGGCGACTCTTTGCCAATGGCCTGGCGGCGACGACGACCCTGCTCTGGATCGCATTTATGTCGAGCCTGCTTGGACACTACTTCCTGACCAGCTGGCTGCCGACAATCCTGGCCGGGGCGGCCGTTCCGTTGACGTACGCGATTATTGCCGGTGCTCTACTGCAAGGGGGCGGAGGCGTTGGCGGCATCTTTCTCTGTTGGATGTGCGACAAGAAAAGCATCCTGTACATTGCGCTGGCGTATTGCGCGGCTTGCCCGTTCATCGTCTTTCTGCCCCACGGGCATGGCAATTCCCTGCTACTGCTGGCATTTCTTGTGGGCTTTTTCCTTGTGGGCGGCCAGATCGGCCTGAACTCGATAGCGGGCACAATCTATTCCACTGACGTTCGTTCGACCGGCGTGGGCTGGGCGCTCGGTATCGGACGGCTCGGCTCGATCGCGGGGCCGACGCTCGGCGGCATCCTGATTTCCAAGCGCGTGCCGGTAAGCTCTCTCTTTCAGTACACGGCCTTCGTCGCACTGTCATGCGCGTTCTCCATCTTCATGGTGTCGCGAATCACGACAAAGAATACGCCGTAAAGGGGGTCTGCTCACGAAACGGAAAAAATCGTACGCCTGGAGAAAATGCGCATTGAAAACAAAAGGCTTACAGGAATCAAGGAGAGACAATCATCCTGCATGTTCTAATGATCTGCAAGTCGTTGATTTGATAGGGTTATGGTTTCCTAAGCGTGCTTAAAATTCCGCTTCGTGAGCAAACACGATCGCAAGATGTATTGAAGCCGCAGCGGGCTGCGATCAACCCTTGGCCGCACCGTTGCTTCCGGTCCACCTTGATACGAGGTCGTTGCTCAGTTCGAACAGATCCAGCATGCGGCCCACGCTCCGGTTGACAATGTCATCGATGCTTCGAGGGCGATGGTAAAACGATGGGATGGGCGGCATGATAATTGCGCCCATGCGTGTAGCTTGGTCCATCAGTGCAATGTGTCCGGCGTGTAACGGCGTCTCCCTGAACAAGAGAACAAGCCGACGACGCTCTTTCAAACAAACGTCGGCGGCGCGAATAACGAGGTCCTCGGCGTAGCAATGGGCAATCCCGCTCAGTGTCTTGACCGAACAGGGGGCGACGACCATTCCATCGGTCCTGAAGGAGCCGCTCGCAATGGACGCACCGATATCCTTGTGATTGTGCACCACATGCGCAAGCCCCTGAACCTGCTCCATGGAAAAGTCCGTCTCCTCTCGGAGGGTTCGCGCAGCCGAGGGAGAAATCACAAGGTGGACTTCGATCTCGTCCATCGCGCGTAGTGCTTCCAACGCCCGGACGCCATAGATTGCCCCCGATGCCCCGGTGATTGCAACAATGATCCGTTTCATCTTTGTGCCTTTTTCCACGATGACGTTTCCGCCTTTCACTGCATCCAGACCGTTTTCGCGTTCACGAATTCGCGAATGCCTTGGAGTGCGAGTTCGCGGCCGTACCCGGACATTTTGATTCCCCCGAAGGGCAGGCGCGGATCGGAGACGACCATGCTGTTGATGAAGACCATTCCGGCGTCGAGCTCGTTGACAAATTTCACTTGCTCGTCCGCATCCGCCGTCCAGGCGCTTGCGCCGAGTCCGAAGCGCGTATCGTTCGCAATCTTGATGGCTTGATCGATATCTCTGGCACGGAAGATTGAAGCGACGGGGCCAAAGAACTCTTCGCAATAGGCCGGCGAGTCGGCCGGAATATCCGTAAGCACGGTGGGAACATAGAAGAAACCGCTACGTCCGAGCGATGCCGCTCCAGTAAGCACGCGGCCTCCGGCATGAATTGTTTTTGTCACGTCGGCATGAAGCGAGCGGACGCTGCTCGCGGTTGCGAGAGGGCCAACGTCGGTAGCCGGATCGAGCGGATCTCCGATGGTTAAAGCCTTCATGGCAGCGACAAATTTTTGCTCGAACTCATCGGCAATTTGCTCCGCCACGATGAATCGCTTTGCGGCAATGCAGGATTGGCCATTATTGACCATGCGGGCCCTCACGCCGGTCTTGACCGCGGCGTCCAGATCGGCCGTAGGCATCACGATAAACGGGTCGCTGCCGCCCAGTTCGAGCACCACTTTCTTCACGTGTTTGGCCGCTCCCACGGCCACCTTGATGCCGGCATCCTCGCTTCCGGTAAGGGTAGCAGCGACGATACGCCGGTCGCCGAGAAGCCCCTCAACCTGTTCTGCTCCGATCAGCAGTGTCTGAAACACACCCTCTTCAAATCCCGCCTCAAGACAAATGCGCTCTATCTCCAGCGCGCACTGCGGCACATTCGATGCGTGCTTGAGCAGGCCGGTGTTGCCTGCCATCAGAGCGGGCGCAAGGAAACGAATCACCTGCCAGAAAGGATAATTCCACGGCATAATGGCCAGCACCGGGCCCAGCGGCAAATAGCGTACAAAGCTCTTCGTGGCGTTCGTCTCAACCGACTCGTCGGCCAAATAGCGCTCCGCATGTGCGGCGTAGTATCGGCATACCATGGCGCACTTCTCAATTTCCTGCACTGCGGAAATCAGTGGTTTGCCCATCTCGATGGTGATCAAT
The DNA here is from genome assembly GCA_036519195.1 of Occallatibacter sp. GTDB lineage: Bacteria > Acidobacteriota > Terriglobia > Terriglobales > Acidobacteriaceae > Telmatobacter. The sequence goes on from DATDLS010000156.1 coordinate 8,923, forward strand.
CGTGCGAGTTTCTGCTTGTCGCGCTCCAGAATATCCGCAACCCGCGACATGCACTCAGCACGATCCGTAAACGCGCTCTTTCGATAACGGAAGAACGCCGCCGCGGACAGATCGAGCTTGTCATTGAGTTGCTCGGGCGTGAGCGGCTCGAACACCCGCAGGGTCTCCCCATTGAAAGGATTGATCGTTGTGATCGGCATGATGGATCTCCTAAAATTCAGCGGAACAGAGAGACCGGAATCCGC
>DATDLS010000157.1:0-33906 GCA_036519195.1 Occallatibacter sp.
CTCCTCGGCGCCGTCGGCTTCGTTCTGCTCATCGCCTGCGCCAACGTCGCCAACCTTCTGCTGGTCCGGGCCACCGGCCGCAAGCGTGAATTCGCCATTCGCGCCGCCATGGGCGCGGGCCGCGCACGCATCATCCGTCAGCTGTTGACCGAAAGCATCCTCCTGTCGGTGTTCGGCGGCATCCTCGGCCTGATCCTCGGCTACGCCGGCGTTCGCGCCCTGCTGACCGTGAGCCCCGCCGGCCTGCCCCGCATCGGCGAACACGGAGCCGGAGTCGGTGTCGACTGGCGCGTGCTCGCTTTCACCCTCGGCATCGCCCTGCTCACCGGCATTCTCTTCGGACTCTTCCCCGCCCTCGGCGCCTCACGCCCGGATCTGAATACCACCCTGAAGGAAAGCAGCAACCGCTCCGGTACCGGTTTTGGCCAAAGCAAGGCCCGCTCCCTGCTGGTCATCAGCGAGGTCTCTCTCGCTCTGGTCCTTCTGATCGGAGCTGCGCTGCTGATCCGCACCTTCCTTGCACTCCGCCAGGTCAACCCCGGCTTCGATCCCCGCAACGTCCTCACCCTCGAAATGTCGCTCAGCGGCGACCAGTTCAAAAAGACCGCCGGCGTCGCCCAGGTCGCCCACGACGGACGCGAGCGTCTCAATGCCATCCCCGGCATCGAAGTCTCCGCCTTCACCTGCTGCCTTCCTCTTGAAGGCGGTTACGGCCTGCCCTTCAACATCATCGGCCGCGCCCTGGAAGGCAAATCTCCATGGAACGGCGGCGCCGGCTGGATGAGCGCTTCTCCAGGCTACTTCTCGGTCTTCCACATTCCCATCCTGCGCGGCCGCGACTTCACCGAGCAGGACACCGGTTCGGCCCCCGGCGTCGTTCTCATCAACCAGACCATGGAGAAAAAATTCTTTCCCAAAGGCGATGCCGTTGGCCAGCAGCTGCTGATCGGCAAAGGCGAAGGCCCCCAGTTCACGGAGGCCGCCCGCCAGATCATTGGCGTCGTCGGCGATATCCGCGACGGCGGCCTCAATAACGATCCCCGCCCGCTCATGATCGTCCCCAGCGCCCAGGTCACCGACGGCATGACCGCCCTCAACTCCAACATTGGCCCCATGGTCTGGCTCGTCCGCGCCCACGGCGATCCCCATCAGTACCTCTCCGCCATCACAGATCAGCTCCGCCAGGCCAGCGGCGGATTCCCCGTCGCCCGCGTGCGTCCCATGAGCGAAGTCGTCGTCCAGTCCACCGCGCGCGAGGACTTCAACATGCTCCTGCTCACCATCTTCGGAGCCTCCGCACTCGTCCTCGCCGCCATCGGCATCTACGGCCTGATGGCCTATTCGGTCGAGCAGCGCACCCAGGAGATCGGCATCCGCATGGCTCTCGGCGCAGACCGCGACGCCATCCGCAATCTCGTCGTCTGGCACGGCATGCGGCTGGCGCTGGTTGGCGTCGCGATCGGCGTCGCCGCCTCCTTCGGCCTCACCCGCCTGATCGCCAGCTTTCTGTTCGGCGTCAAATCCTGGGACCCGATGGTCTTCATCTCGGTCCCCATCGTTCTTTCCCTGGTCGCCCTGGCCGCGGTCTGGCTCCCCGCCACCCGCGCCGCCAAACTCGACCCCATGCAAGCCCTCCGCGTGGAATAACAAAACTGGATTCCGGAAAACCTCGGCGCGCATCGTGTCGTCACGGGGTCAGCCACGCACTCACCCGGCCTCATCCTTGCGCCTGTTTCCCGGCGCAAGGGGAGGAACCTCACCCAGCTGCAATCATCCCGCCGCGCCGCTCCATTAGACTGCCAATAGGGCCGACGCCGATGAGATCTTTCTCCCCCAATCCCTTGCTCTTCGCGCTGGCATCCGCGCTCGCCCTGACCGGCTGCGGCACACAAAGCGCGCCCCTGCCGCCGTCGCTCAAGCTCCCTGAGCCAGTCGTCAATCTTGCCGCCGCCCGCACCGGCAACCAGGTCGTGCTGACCTGGACCATGCCCCGGAGAAATACGGACAAGATGCTCCTCAAAGGCAAACTCCCCGTCCGCATCTGTCGCCGCGAGCGCGCCGGCACCTGTCTGACGGTGCCCACCACCCTTTCTTTCGCTGCCAATTCGATCGCCCAATTCACGGATACCTTGCCACCGGAGCTGGCGAGCGGCACGGCGCGCCCACTCACTTACTTTGTCGAGCTTGCGAACACTCGCGGCCGCTCCGCCGGCCCCTCCAACGCCGCGCCGGTCCTTGCCGGAGAAGCGCCCACACCCGTCCGAGCCCTCTGCTTTGAGCTGCGCAAAGAAGGCGTTGTGCTCCACTGGACGCCGGACGGCTCGGCCGCGCAATCGACCGTCATCCGCCTCCATCGCACCCTGCTCACGCCGCCAGCCGCTGAACCGACTGCCAAACCCGCCGCCCGGCAAGGCCTGCTCGCCCCCCCCAAAGAGTCCGTCGAGCAGACCCTCCTCGCCGATTCCGGTCCTTCCCAGGATCGCGTCCTCGACACGACCATCCGCTTCGGCGCCACCTACGAGTACCGCGCCCAGCGTGTCGCCCGGATCGAGGTCGATGGCAAAATCGTCGAGCTCGCCGGCCCGCTCTCGGCGCCCATTCGCGTCCAAGCTGTCGATACCTTCCCGCCCGCCACGCCCTCGGGCCTGGCCGCCGTAGCCACTGCCGCCGATTCCTCCGTTGGCCTGTCGATCGATCTCAGCTGGCTGCCCATCGGCGAAGCCGACCTGGCCGGCTACGCCGTCTATCGCCGCGAAGGCGCAGCCGATCCCTGGCAGCGCGTCTCGCCTCCTGAACCCGTCCTCGGCCCCGGCTTCCACGACCCCCATGTGCAGCCGGGCCACACCTACCACTACGCCGTAACCGCAATCGACCAGCTCGGCCACGAAAGCCCCCGCTCCCCCGAAGCCGAAGAAACCGTCCCCAACCCATAGGCGCAAATAACTCCAGGAGAGACGAACCCATGAAATACTGCCGCTTCCTGCTCGACAACCAGCCCCACTATGGCGCCGTCGAAGACCGTAATGGTGAGCTCTGGATCACTGATCTCATCCACGCCCCGGAAGACGACCTGGCCTTCCATCTCGCCCACAGCCGCGCCGCCGTTCCCTCACTTGACCTCGCATCGCTCGCCTTCGAGCCCATGCCGCTGTCCGCCGCAACCCTGCTGCCGCCCGTCACGCCGTCGAAAATCGTCTGCGTGGGCCGCAACTATCGCGATCATGCCAAAGAGCTCGGCAACGATGTTCCCACCGAGCCTCTGCTCTTCTTCAAGCCACCCTCGTCGCTGCTGGCGCCCGGCGGCGTGGTCGGCATGCCCGCCGCCTCGGCTCGCGTCGACTTTGAAGGCGAACTGGCCCTCGTCATCGGCCGCCGCACCAGCAAACTCGCTCCCCACGCCGACTGGCGCTCGATCGTCCGCGGCTACACCGTGGCAAACGACGTCACCGCCCGCGACCTGCAAAAGACGGACGGCCAATGGACCCGCGCCAAGGGCTTTGACACCTTCTGTCCGGTCGGCCCCATCGTCTCGGACGAAGTCGACCCCGACGCCGGAGTCGCCCTGGAAACCCGCGTCAACGGCCAACTCCGCCAGCACGGCTCTACGCTCGACTTCATCTTCTCCATCCCCGCCCTGCTCGCCTACATCAGTGCCGCCATGACCCTCGAACCCGGCGACCTCATCCTCACCGGAACCCCCGCCGGCGTCGGCCCGCTCGCGCCCGGCGACCGTGTCGACGTAGCCATCGCCGGCCTCGGCGTCCTCACCAACACCTTCCAACCCGCGACTTAGAACGGTCGCAGAGATCGTCAGCGGCCCCGAAACCGCTCCCTGCTCCATCCTTCGGCCTTCTGCCGGGCACAGATCTGGGAACTCTCGATCCATCATGGAACAAGGCTCCCCAATCCGGCCCGGCCCTCAAACCGATTCGTGGGAATTCGCAACCACCTCAACATTCCTGCATCTCAATAGCTGTACACTAGTCCCGACAGGCTGCGTCCCCGCCCGTAAACCCGGGCCACACCCCAAGGAGGAAGAATGCCGAAGAATCTGCTCGAACAGTTGCGCAACTACACGGTGGTCGTTGCCGATACCGGCGATATCGAGGCGATGGAAGAATTCCGCCCCCAGGACGCCACCACCAACCCCTCCCTCATCACCGCTGCCGCCCAGCTTCCCCAGTACCAGCCCATCGTCGACGGCGTGCTCAAGGACGCCCGCAATGAGCTCGGCGAAAGCGCTACAGACAAGGACGTGGCGAACCTCGCCTTCCAGCACCTGGCCATCGCCTTCGGCAAAAAGATCCTCGCCATCGTCCCCGGCCGCGTCTCGACGGAAGTCGATGCGCGCCTCTCCTACGACACCAATGCCACCATCGGCCAGGGCCGCTCGATCATCGCTCAGTACGACAAGGCCGGCATCGGCCGCGAACGCATCCTCATCAAGATCGCCTCCACATGGGAAGGCATTCGCGCTGCCGAGGTGCTTGAGAAGGAGGGCATCCACTGCAACCTCACCCTGCTGTTCGGCCTGCACCAGGCCGTGGCTGCCGCGGACGCCGGCGTCACTCTGGTCTCGCCCTTCGTCGGCCGCATCCTCGACTGGTACAAGAAAGACACCGGCAAGGATTTCCAAGGCGCCGACGATCCCGGCGTGCAATCGGTCACCAAGGTTTATAACTACTACAAAAAGTTCGGCTATAAGACCCTGGTGATGGGCGCCAGCTTCCGCAACGTCGGCGAGATCAAGGAACTGGCCGGCAGCGACCTGCTCACCATCTCTCCGCATCTGCTTGCCGACCTTGAGGCCGCTCAGGGCGACCTGCCGCGCAAGCTCGACCCTGAAGCAGCCAAGCAGCAGGTCATCGTCAAGATCGAGATGGACAAGTCGACCTTCGACGCCATGCACGCCGCCGACCGCATGGCCACCGACAAGCTGAAGGAAGGCATTGAAGGCTTCTCGGCAGCACTCGTCAAGCTCGAAGGCCTCCTTGCCGCGCGCCTCGCTGAACTCGAGCAGCGCCAGCCCGCCACCGTCTAAACTGCACACCATGCGCACAGCAGAAAGGGCAGCCGCCAGGGCTGCCCTTTCTGCTTCAGTCCGAGTCCCCCTTTCGCAATCGCATTCACACTCTGCTAACAATCTTGATTCATCCCCTGTTGACAATCACAACTTTTCCGATAAGCTCTGTGTCAAAGCAAGACAAACAGGCATGGTCTGGCATCTCCGGCTACGCGGCGCCAGCCAACGCCCCAAAGAGCAGCGGCTGCCTCGCGCGGCCACGGGAGGTGTGTATGCAGGCCCTGAATCCACAGTCTCATCCGCTCGAACCGTTCTTCCAGCAGGTCGTACGCAACAGCTACGAAGGCAAGCTGGGGTTCAACGATCCTGACGTAACCGCCTACGTCGCCCGTTTGCTCTGCCAATTTTCCGAGTCTGAAAATCTCTACCAGGTGCGCGACGAGATGGGCCATCCCGTTGATGAGCTCTCTGAGATGGTGCTGGCTGCTGATCCGGTCAACGGCACCGCGTCCTCATTCGACGCCGAGCGCGCCCTCCGCAAGCACATCGGAGACTACGCTCTGTTTGTCGCCGGCATGTATCCGGAAGCGATGGCCTCCGGTCGCCGCGAGCGCCGCCATCAACCCTCGCTCTCTGAGCTTATCCAGGCCGGCAAAGAGAGCTATTACATCGTCAGCCAGTTCAATCTGTTCGAGTACGAAAAGGAGGCCCCGCTGTTCGCCCGTCTCTCGGACCGCTTCGAGCGCTGCATCCTCGGCCTCACCCTGATCCGTGAAGAGCTCCGCCCGAAAAAGCCCCTCATGCTGCCGCCATCGGTGAATTAGCAGCCTTCGAGCGTGCGGGCGCCCGGAGGTTCGCTTGTGAAGGCGCAGGCGCCCCACACCAGAGCACAACGGCCCCGGGCATGGCGCCTGCAAAGACCCATGCCGCACCACCCCGGGTCCGTGCTTTCCTGCCTGGGGTAGCACCAGTAGAGTTCGACTCGTCGGATTTTATTCCGACCACACCGCCAGCACATTCCCCACTCCATCCGAGAAATGAAACCGCCGCCCGCCGGGAAATTCAAACGTCGGCACAACTACGCCGCCACCCCCCATCCGCACGGCAATCTCCGTTCGAGCAAGATCGGACGAATAGAGAATCACCAGCGGCGCATGCTTGCCCGGCCCGTCGTGCGGTTCATGCTTCATGAACCCGCCATCAATCCCGGCTCCATTGAAACTGACATAATCCGGCCCCCAATCCTGAAACGTCCAGCCGAAGACCGCGCCATAAAACTTCTTCGTCTGCTCAAGGTCGGTTGAGGGGAACTCGATGTAATTGATCTTGTGGTGATTTCCTCGATTGCTCATGGCTTCTCTCCTTGGTGTGTGAATGCAAAGGGCGTCGAGGAGAAGGCGGTCGCCGGTTCCGGATTGAGACGGGGAAGCGCGCGGGCACACCCTCTGCCAGGAACACCTGGTGAGGCGTGCTTCTGAAGTGCGCCCCCATCCGCATTCCCTCAGAAGCCGGAGAGTGCAGGTAGAGCCCGCCCGTTCAGGCCAAAGCGCGGACTGCCGAGGTACAGGACGAACGTAGCAAATCCATCCGCGGAGCGCAATTGGAAATTCATTGGCTCGAAAGCTGCCGCAGGATTGTTTTCCTTAGGGCGGGGAGATTCTCCGCGGGCTTGGGCGTTGGTTCAGGCCTGCGATTCCCGCAAGCGCCGGCAACCTGGCTGCAAAGGTCGGTTGAACCCAATGCATGATGCTGCTTTGCACTCGCCGTGTGAAAACCGATCGTTCCCCAGATCGTTCCCCATGAGAACGAGGGCGGCCGTGGAGAGGACCCTGGCTGGCATCGGAACAGCTATGAGTCAAGGCCCCCGGGTCATGAGCGGAGCTCAAGCCGAAAACGGGGAACCTTCTTGGGGCCTCAGCTAGAAGATGATCTTGCCCATGAGCTGAATGTTCCGGTTGCCCAGCCCTTGAGGATACGAGCCTCCGCCCGCTCCGCTCCCGAGGGTTCCGGTGAACAGAGTTGTTTCAAACGTGGCCGGCGAGTTCAAACTGTGCTCAATATTGAGATCGGGTGTGCCGTAATAACCACGGTTGAACAAGTTGAAAGCGCTCGCAGTGATCTGCACATTGACCCGCTCGGCGATCTTGAAGGTCTTTGATCCGGAAAGATCGAAGTCATTCCAGCTGTTGCCGCGCAGGATGTTGCGCCCCACGCCGGGGAATGGATTATTGAGGGCCAGAGCCTCGTACTGGTTGTTCCAGATCCAGTGTTCGGAGGACCTCGAGACCGGGTTCCCGGTCACATAGTCGACATAGCCGGCAGGCCCCAGGTTGATACCCACCGACTGCAGCGGCGCCTTTGCATTCGAGAGCACAGGACGACAAGAGGCGGCAAACCCGGCAGCGACGAAGCCGAGATCGCAGAACCCCTGTCCTGCCTCAGTCGGATTGATCAGCGCTGCGGTGAAAGGACTGATGCTTCCCGTCCCGGCGATGTCACCGAGCACCGCGGACGATTGCACCGTGGTAGCAACCTGCAGCGGGTTATAGGTCTGGCCTCCATTGAATTGATAGAAGCCGTTCAACATGTACCCGCCCAGCAGCCGCCCCAGGATTCCGCGCTGCTCGTGGAACCAGGGCTCGGTGTAGGTCAACTGAATGCCCCAGACATTCGGGTAGGAGTTGCCGCTCACGCCGCGCTCGCCGAGATTGGTGTTGAGCGGATTCTGCGCGATTGGGCTTGCCTGGCCGCCGCCGCCATTATTGTTGATGGAAATGCTGAAGTCATCCGTGTTGTCGACGGTCCGGCTCCAGGTGTAGGAGAAGATTCCCGAGAAGCCGTGGAGGTTGCGCATGGTGAGTGATGCCTGCAGGGCGTCGTAAAGGGAGAATGCGCTGTTGCCGTAAGTTTCTACCGGACCATAATTGCAGTTCGGCCTGGTATAGCCGACCGCGGTCGGATCGGTGCACGCCGGGGTTCCCGCGCCGTAGTTTGGAAAGGCGCTTTGGACATCGAGGATGTCAGGATTCGAGTTAACAGCCTGGAAGTTGCCATAGGTGTGGTTTCCCACGTAGCGGGCCTCGGCCACCGCCGAAGGAAGGACCTGGTACTGGACACCGAAGCTGTAGGTTTCGCCCTGCGGATTGTGGAAGTTGCTGGTCACCGTCTGGGTCGGAAGCATGCGCGGATCGCCGCCCGTGGGAATGTATTTGCTGTCGGCTGCCTGCACTGTCGCGAAGGTCAGCCCACCCGCCGGCACACAGGTGACCGTCCGACCATCGCAGGCAAAGGCACCGGAATTCACAGCGGGAGCGGCGGTGGCCAGGTTGACAAAAATGGAATAAAACTCCGGATCGGCGTTGATTGAGTAACCGCCGTGCACCACGATCTTCGGAGCAAACGAGGGCTTGTAGGCGAATCCAATGCGCGGCTCGATATTCCTCAGATCGGTGGGCAGCGAAGGGATGGTCGTGGCCGACAGGGGCAAACTCGTATTCCAGAAAGGATTCGGCCCCAGTTGCTGCTCGACCGTCTCGTTGTGCAGGAAGTTGATCGCCTGTCCGAAGAACTCGTACCGCAGGCCCAGGTTCAGCGTCAGCGAAGGTGTCACCTTGAAATCGTCCTGGAAGTAGAGATCGAAGTCATTCTCCTTGAAAGGAATGGTGGTGCTGCCCTCGGCAAGGGTCAACTGTCCGATGCCTTCAAGAAAGCCGGTAAGACCGTTGTCGCAATCGGCGCCGCCCGCTCCGCATCCGGCGGCGGGATAGTTGAATGGAATACCGTTGGGGTTGGCCGCATTGATGGCTGCATTCGGAGCGAAGTTAAAGGATCCCTCGTCGTTGGGCAGGTAGCCCCACGGCGAATGCTGCGAGTCGAATTCGCCGCCAAAACTGAGCGAGTGCCGGCCCTTGATGATGCTGGCATTGTCCTGAAATTGGTTCACCTTGATGATTCGGCCCTGCGGGAACGCACCAGCAAAAGCGTAGCCGTAGCCTGCCAGGGACCCGCCCAAGCCGACAAAGGAGCTGCATGTGTCCTGATTGGTGATGGTGCAGCTCGGAATGGAGCCGCCGAAGAAGCCAATGCTCGACTGCTGGAACGCGTAGCGCAGCTGATTGGTGATGCTGGGCGTAAAGGTGTGCGCCCAGTCTCCGCCGGTTTCGTGCGAGATTCCGTTGACGTTGGGATAGGCGCCGGCGGCGGCCACATTGGGGGCAGTCAGGTAGAAGGCGGGATTGTACGGATTGTTCTGATAGTTGTAGCGAAGATAGAAGCGATCTTTCGGCGACAACTGATAGTCGATTCGTCCCAGGTGTTCCTGGTCCAGGATCACGTCCGGGAAGGTGCGCTGGAACTGGGAAACTTCGACGCTGGCGACGGCGGTTCCATCGGTGACGGTGATGAGCTGGGGCGCGGTTCCGGGAACCTGGGACGGATTTCCGACACTGGTGCTGTATGGTCCGTTGGCGGCGATTGCCGCAACTGCTGGATTGCTCGGGAAGGTGCCCTTGAGAGTCGCCATGCCGGTCGAGTCTGGGAACAGACCGCCGGCCGATGTCAGGGTCTGGCCGCCCTCATAGGTGTGGCTCCAGAGCGTACTTCCAAAAAACCACAGCCTGTCCTTCAGAATCGGACCGCCGAAGGTTCCACCCCAGTTGTTCTGGACAAACTTCGGAACCACCGGATCCACGCAATTGGTGGTGACCCCTCCCGTGCAGTAGCCGTCTTGCGGCGCTTTCTGCCCTTGGGTGAGAGAGGAGAGCCACGATCCGGTGTAGATTTCAAAGCCGGTGCCGTGGAACGCGTTGCTGCCGGATTTGGTGATGTAGTTGACGATTGCGCCCATATTGCGCCCGTACTGCGCACTCATATCCGTGGTGAGGACCTGCACCTCCTGAATCGCGTCCTGGTTATCGAAGAAGAAGCTCGGTCCGCCGATGGAGGTATCGTTATTGGTCTGACCGTCGATTTCGGAGTTGTTCGAACGCCCCCGCTGTCCGTTGACAGAGAAGTTCACGCCGTTGGTATTCGAATTGGCGTCGGCATGCGTATTCACGACGCCCGGCGAGGCGAGAGCGAGGTTGTCGAGCGCCCCGGTTACCGGGGCACTTGCGAGCTGCTCGGCAGAGATGGTGGTTTCAAACTGTGAGGACTCGGTGTTAATCAGCTCGGTTGCGGCGCCTTCGACCTCCACGGTCTGTGAAGTCGATCCCAGGCTGAGCACCGCCTTAATTGGTGTTGCATTGCCTGCCACGACGGTGACGTGATTGAGAATACTCTTGCTGAAACCGTTTCCGCTGACGGTCAATCTGTAGGAACCGAGAGGCACATTTGAGATCTGGAAAGCGCCTGTTGCGCTGGCCACAATCCTGAACACTACGCCTGTAGACTCGTTGGTGGCTTCCACGATCGCGCCGGGGATCGCAGCACCCGTCGGGTCGGCCACTTCTCCGGTAATGCCGCCGGTGATGATGCCCTGGGCGACGGCAACCGGAACGTAGCTCGTGGCCAGAACTCCGGCGACGGCCAGAAGGCTGAACATCAACACCGCTGTTTGTATGGGGGCAGACACAACTGCCGGGCCTTGCTTAGGAAATAACCGCATCGGATGCCTCCCTGAAAATATCTTTCCTTGTCAGGTCTCCAGATCGGTTTGGGGAACGTCGTTTGAACGAGTCCCGCCCCAGATTCGTTTAAGCTAAATCGCGCAATGACTGCGCCCAGGGGGATATTCATTCTGTGCGCCGGGAGCGAACCGCTCACCGGCGACGGGGGCAGGACGGGGAACCGATGTTCCGGTTTCGCCTACAATACAGGCCACCCCACCGGGCAAGAATGCATGAGAAGGGCCAATCTCCAGAGACGATGCAAAAAAATGAATGTTTTTAGAATCGAAGAACTTACGGGAGGGCACTGTCTCAGATCGAGAAACGCCGTCTATGAAAAAAGAGAACTGACTCTCTTCATTCTTCAATAAATGGTGTCCGGCTTTTCGTTTTTGGGCGAAAGCGGCTCGACCGCATCCTCCACGAATGGAAGGCTGAAATTGAGCATTTTCCCGTGCGCTTTCGTGATTTCGCATCCAATCCGGCAATTGGGCCGGCAATTGGCTTTTCACCCACTCGTCGAAGAGCCTGGTTTCGCCGCGCCCCCGCCGGATTGACCGCTCAGCGAGCCGTCGGTCTGGTCCAGCAGTAGGAAGGGGAGGAACATGCGCCCGGACGACGGAGCATCGGCTAGAGAATGTACCGGCTCAAGTCATGATCCTTCACCACCGAAGCCACCATCTGCTTCACATACTCGGCCTCAATCAGGAAGGTTTTCTCCGGCCCCGAAGCCGTCATCCGCTCCTCATAGGGCAGCGGGGTCGTCGATTCCGCCTTAATGGCCTCGCTCAGCGTCGCGGCAGCCTCAGCGTCCGGCACTCGCCGCGCCACGTCCGGCGCCAGAAAGCTCACATCCTCAAGCACACGCTCCATGATCGTGTGCAACCGCCGCGCACCAATGTTCTCCGTCTGCTCGTTCACCTTGAAGGCGAACTCGGCCATCTCACGCAGCGCGTCGGGAGCAAATTCCAGGCGCACGCCCTCGGTTTCGAGCAACGCCGCATACTGCTTGGTCAGCGACGCCTTGGGCTCGGTGAGGATGCGCAGAAAATCATCCACGGTGAGAGACTGCAGCTCGACGCGAATCGGAAAGCGCCCTTGCAATTCCGGAATCAGGTCGCTCGGTTTGGATACGTGGAAGGCGCCGGCGGCAATGAACAGAATATGATCGGTCCGCACCATGCCGTAGCGGGTGTTGACGGTCGTGCCTTCCACGATGGGCAGGATGTCGCGCTGTACTCCCTCGCGGGATACGTCAGGCCCATGGCCGCCTTCGCGCCCGGCAATCTTGTCAATCTCGTCAAGGAAGATGATGCCGCTCGACTCCACCTTTTCGACGGCCACGCGATTCACCTGGTCCATGTCGATCAATCGGCCTTCTTCTTCCTGCACCAGGTAGTCGAACGCATCGCCCACCTTCATCTTGCGCTTCTTCGAGCCGCCGCCGAAGATGTTCGGCAGCAAGTCCTTGAGGCTCATCTCCATATCCTCAAGGTTCTGGTTGCTGATAATTCCGAACTGCGGCGTGCCGCGGTCGCGCACATCAATTTCGACCTGCCGGTCATCGAGCTTGCCCTCGCGGAACTGCTGCCGCAGCTTCTCGCGCGAACGCTGATAGCTGTCGGAACCGGGCAGCGTCAACTGCCCTTCCTGGGCCGGCGGTGGCGCCGGCGGAGGAGGCAGCAGCACATCGAGCAGCCGCTCCTCGGCGTTCATCTCCGCCTTGTCTTCCACTTCCTCGAGCCGCTCTTCGCGCACCATGTCAATGGCGATCTCGACCAGGTCGCGAATCATCGACTCCACATCGCGGCCCACGTAACCGACCTCGGTGAACTTCGACGCCTCGACCTTCAGAAACGGCGAATTGGTCAGCTTGGCCAGGCGCCGCGCAATCTCCGTTTTTCCCACGCCTGTCGGCCCGATCATGATGATATTCTTGGGCATGATGTCGTCGGCAATGTCCGGCGGCAGCTTCTGCCGGCGCTGGCGGTTGCGCAGCGCAATGGCGACGGCGCGCTTGGCGGCCTTCTGTCCAACCACGTGCTTGTCCAACTCCGTCACGATTTCGCGCGGCGTCAGTTCGTCCAGCGAGAGATCCTGTTCTTCAGCGGATGCAGGTAGATAAATGGCCATGTAGAAATCGGGCTGCCCAACTCGGCTAGCCCTTCAACTCCTCAACGGTGATGCGGTCGTTGGTGTAGATGCAAATCTCGCCGGCAATCTTCATCGCCTTTTCGGCAATCTCGCGCGCCCCCAGGTCGGTGTTGTCCAAAAGCGCCCGGGCCGCGGCCGTCGCGTAGCTGCCGCCTGAGCCGATTGCGGCAAGCGGCTCGTCCGGATCGATGACGTCCCCGGACCCGGAGATCAGGAAGGTCTGTCCTTTGTCGGCCACCAGCAAGAGCGCCTCCAGGTTGCGCAGCATCTTGTCCGTGCGCCAGTCCTTGGCCAGTTCCACTGCCGAGCGATTCAGATTCCCCGCATATTGCTCCAGCTTGGTTTCAAAACGCGCGAATAAACTGAACGCATCTGCCGTCGATCCTGCAAACCCGGCCAGAATCTTGTCCTGATAAAGCCTGCGAATCTTCTTTGCCGAGTGCTTCAGAACATGATCGCCCAGCGTCACCTGCCCGTCGGCGGCCATCACCACCACGCCGCTGCGCCGCACGCAGATCACCGTCGTCGATCGAATCGGATTTCGCTTCCGGGCTTCCTGTATCTGTCTGGAACTATGCTCTAAAACCACTGAAAAACCTCCGGAAATAGAGCCTCCGGCCGCCCGGAACTCGTCGAAGATGCAGACACGAGTATATCGCAGCGGATACCTGCCAGCCGCTTCCCTGCTCCGAGCCGCTGCAGTCCTTCTCCCGCTAGGGTATCCTTGAGATGGGAATACCGGAGGAGTGCCCCCCACTTTCCATGACCCTCCGCAATATCAATCCTTGGGAGATCGCCGGGAGCCTGGTGGCTGTCGGAGCGCTCACTGCGCTCGGCCTCTGGTTCAAGCTTCGCAAGCGGCCCACGCCGGAAGAGTTGGAGCGCGCCCGCCGCCTGTTCCTGGTCCAGTCCGGCCGCATCGTCGATGGCATGTTCCTCGACGTCTGCGAAGTCCAGGCGGTCGACGGCCGCACCCTCACCATGCTTTTGTTCAGCTACCGCAACGGCGGGGTCGACTACGAGTGCTCCCAGGACATCACCGACATGCCCGGCGTGGTCGACGTGAACCAGGTCCGCGCCGGCTTCCCCTGCTCGGTCCGATACCAGCCCGGCAACCCGCAAAACTCGATCGTCGTCGCCGAACAGTGGTCCGGCCTCCGCGTCGGCCTGCCCCAGTTGCCCGTCCACGAGGATCCGGACCCCATCGACCTGAGCCACCTGAGGCCGGGGCGGGGATAAGTCCGCTCGATCAATTGGATTGGTCCCCTTAGAACTGCTCGCCAGAGTCGGCTCCCTCCGGCCCTTTGGCTCCGAACCCAAATTCAGAGGCCGGGGGTTTCAGCCGATGGGCCGGGCGCCCCTCCCGCCTTCACCGCGGCTCGATCGCGGTCGAGGTGATCTCGAGCAGCCTTCGATGGCGAACTTGCTCGCTCACCCCCCCCAACCCCCAACTGAAAGCAAACACCGCCAGCCACGTTCTCGAAGAAATATCGTCCGCCCGGCGCCTTGTCGACAGATACCCACCCCCGGTATACTACGGTTATGCATGTTCACGCAGCGCACGCCTCTCCCAGCGCCGGCAGAACCAAAACCGTGCTTCGCTTCTCGCTCGTGGCCACCCTCGCCTACGTTCTCGTCACCCTGGTTGCCGGCCTGCGCGCCCATTCCCTGGCGCTGCTTTCTGAAGCCGGCCACAACGCCTCGGACTTCCTTGCCCTCCTGCTCAGCTTCGCCGCCGTCTACTTCCAGACGCGCCCCGCCACCCACGCCAAGACCTTTGGCTATCAGCGCGCCGGCGTGCTGGCTGCCTTCATCAACGCGGCCAGCCTCATCGTCATCTCCGTCTGGATCGGCATCGAAGCCATCCATCGTCTTTCCGCGCCTGTCGCCGTCCAACCCCGTCTCATGATGATCGTCGCGGCCGCGGGCGTGCTCATGAACGGCGCCATCGCCGCCTTACTGTGGGGCGTGGCGCGCGACGTCAACATGCGCTCTGCCTTCCTGCATATGGCCGGCGACACGCTTTCGACCGCCGCCGTCATTGCTGGAGGCGCCGGCATCCTGTTGACCGGGCAAAACTGGATCGACCCCGTGCTCTCGCTGCTCATTGCCGCGCTCATCTTCTGGTCCAGTCTGGGCATCGTCCGCGAGACGCTCAACATTCTCCTCGAAGGCACCCCCCGCGACTGCTCGCTCCCCGAGATCCGCTCCGGCATGGAGGCCATTGAAGGCGTCATCAATGTGCATGACCTCCACGTCTGGAGCCTCGGCTCGCAGTCCCGTGCCCTGGCCTGTCACGTCTGCATCGCCGACATTCCACCGAGTGAGAGCGCCCGTATCCTGGTCAACCTCAACCACGTGCTCAAAGAGCACTTCCAGATTGCCCACACCACCATCCAGTTCGAGCACGATGTCTGCGCTGAGTTGGAAGGCTGCGTGGTACCCATGGAAGAGATGGCCGCCCACGCCGCCGGCCACGCCCACCACGGCCACTCGCACTAGTGCTTCTCTCAGGAGTTCGGACTGGGCTGGCAGTCACGGGGCCGGGGTCGGGCATTCCATCCTTCAGCGGCCGGAGTACAGGGCTTCAGAGCAGCCCGGGCAGGAGCCTGAGAATCTTATTACTGCCGCTGCTGCTGTTGCTGCTCGGCCAAAAGCTCGCGAAACGCCGGCACGCTCTTCAGCCCGGCAAACTCACCGTCGGCCTCTATCTTTTTCGGACTGGTAAACCCCTCGTTCAAGGCCATGCGCAGGTAGTCAATCGCGCAATCGTTCATCCCCGCGCGCACGCATCCCTTGGCCATGTAGTAGTTCATCGCTCCGCGCTCCTGGACCGTGGCAGGATTCTCCACCCGCGGGCTGGAGTTGTTCTTGAAGATGTTCGGGTCAATCTCCAGCGCTCTCTTGTAGGCTTCCCAGCCCTTCTTATAGTGGTGCTGCGCCAGCAGATTCGTGCCCAGATTCTTGTAGATCAGGGCCGAGCCCGGCTCCAGTTTCAGCGCCTTGTGATACAGCCGCTCGGCGTTGCCGAACTGCTTCTCCGAGTCGAAAATCGTTCCCAGGTTGTTCATCACCCGGGCGTTTTTCGGCTGCAGGCGCAACGAGACCTGGTAGCAGTGAGAAGCCTCTTCCCGGTTGTACATCAACTGGTAGCCGATCCCCATCTTGTTCCACACATCGGCCGACCGTTGGGCCACTTTTTTGTACGCCTCAATGCCTGCCTGGTAGCGCTGCTGTGCCATCAGAACATCGCCCTGCTCCTCGGGCGACAACGATCGCAAAGGCGCTTGCGCCCCCGCGGGGGCCGGCACCTGGACAGCGCCAGGCGGCTCAGCAGCCATCGTTGCCGGCATTGCCGGCACACTTTGTTGCACCCCGGGGCTCGCACCCTGGGCCTGATTCTGAGACACTGTCTGCGGGAGTGATTCGCAAGAAGCGACGGAGATGGGGAGTCCCAGAGCCACACTTCCGGCCAGGACTGCCAGCCAATATTGTTGATTCTGCCAATTCATATTCCCTCCTTCCAGAAGGAACGAGCGATCAGACAAGAACCGATCTCTCACCGGTTTTTTTACATCACATATTAGACCACCAATGGGTTTCTTTGCGCTGGCTAAAGTTGGACAATTCCAATGTGGTCGTACAAATCGACGGAAAGTGGTCGGTTTCGGGGCTGAATCCCTTCTAAAACGGAGCGTTCAGAGTGAGTCAAACCAGCGAATGCAGAGCACAAACTGATCTTGCCGTCCGTTTTCGGGCCACCCGCCGGCGCACCCTCGACCTCTGTCAGCCGCTCAGCCCGGAAGACATGATGGTCCAGTCCTGCGCCGAGGCTTCGCCCGTCAAGTGGCACCTGGCCCACACCGCCTGGTTCTTCGAGTCCTTTATCCTGCGCGAGTACCTGCCCGGCTATCGGGTCTTCAATCCCGACTTCACCTGGCTGTTCAACAGCTATTACCAAAGTTTCGCCGCCTTCCCGGAGAAACGCCTCCGCGCCTCCTTCTCGCGCCCCAGCCTCGATGAAATCCTCCGCTATCGCGACCACGTCGATCGCAGCATCGACAGATTGCTGGAGCGCAATCTCGACCCGGAAGCGCTCAGCCGCATCGAACTCGGAGTCAACCACGAGGAGCAGCATCAGGAACTGATCCTCACCGATGCGCTGCACGCCTTCTTCACCAATCCCCTGCGCCCGGCCTACCGCGCCTCAATTGAGAAACCAAACGGCGCTGAGTCGGCGCTGAGCCTGACCGCCAGCCGCGCATTTGAAACCTGGCAAAGCTCTGAGAACGAGTCCGCCAATCCCCTCGCCGCCTCCAGCTTCGGCCGTGTCCCCGCGCTCCGTTTCCACGCTTACCCCGGCGGCCTGTGTGATGTAGGCCACAGCGGCCCCGGCTTCGCCTTCGACAACGAGCGCGGGCGCCATCGCATTTGGCTCGATCCATATCGGCTCTCGACGCGCCTTGTCACCTGCTCCGAGTACGCTGCCTTCATCGCCGATGGCGGCTATCGCCGCGCCGAGCTCTGGCTTTCCGCCGGCTGGGATGCCGTCAATGCCAACCACTGGCGCGCGCCGCTCTACTGGTCCGGCATCGGCGAGAAATCCGGCCAGCCGTCCCTCGCCGATGCCCGCATCTTCACCCTGCGCGGCGAACTTCCGCTCGCCAGCCTGGAGAATCTCCCCGTCAGCCACGTCAGTTACTTTGAGGCCGACGCCTACGCCCGCTGGGTCGGCCACCGCCTACCGACCGAGTTCGAATGGGAAGTCGCGGCAGAGCCCGAAGCCCGAACCGGCAACCTGCTCGACTCTGGCCGCCTGCTCCCCGCACCGGCTCCTGAGATTCTTCAAAGCCAGGATCCACACGAGTCCTCGGAGAAGCCCGCCCAGTTTTTCGGCGACTGCTGGGAGTGGACCGCCAGCGCCTACCTCAGTTATCCCGGCTTCAAGCCGCTGCCCGGCTCCCTGGGCGAGTACAACGGCAAGTTCATGAGCGGCCAAATGGTCCTGCGCGGAGGCTCCTCGGTCACGCCCGCCGCCCATATCCGCGCCAGCTACCGCAACTTCTTCCCGCCGGAAACCCGCTGGCAGTTCTCAGGAATCCGCCTGGCCGGCTGAGACGTGCAGGCTGTGACAGGCAAGTTAAGATGTTTTGATATAAGGGCTGCCATCGGGTCGAAGGAATTTGCTATTTCTTTCGTATCCGGCGCCGCCGCCGGCGCATCCAAGAAAGCCAATGACTACGTTCGCGCTGCCGCAGGTCACTGAAAATACTGAGTCTCCCGTCGCTTCGGCAGTGCGTGAGGGGTTGAACACACGTCCCAAACGCCTGCCCGCCTGGCTGTTTTATGACGCCGACGGCTCCAATCTGTTCGACCAGATCACTCGCCTTCCCGAGTACTACCTCACCGGCACCGAGCGCCAAATCCTTTCCGATCATGCCGAGGAAATCCTCGCCCAGGCCATGGGCCCGGAAACAACCCGGCTGCACATCGCTGAGCTCGGCGCCGGCTCCGCCGACAAAACTCGCCTGCTGCTGAAAGCCGCCGTCGATCGCCAGCAGACGCTCATCTATGAGCCCGTCGATGTCTCTGCGAGCGCTCTGGAAGCCGCCCGCGAGCGCATCGAGCGCGAGATTCCCGGCGTCGAAGTCTGCCCCCGCGTCCTCAATTACACCCAGGGCCTCGATCTGGAGCCTGCCGCTGCCGGCGAGCGCCGGCTGGTTCTCTACATCGGTTCCAGCATCGGCAACTTCGAGCCGGTCGAGGGCGTCAATGTCCTCAAGGGTGTCCGCGCCGGCCTCGATCCGGGCGACACATTGCTGCTCGGCGTCGATCTTCGCAAGCCGGAAGCGACGCTGCTGGCCGCCTACGACGACAAGCTCGGAATCACCGCTCGCTTCAACCTGAACATGCTCGCCCGCCTCAACCGCGAGCTCGGCGCCGGGTTCGATCTGGGCTCGTTCGCCCATCGCGCCCTCTGGAACCCGATTGACTCCCGAATCGAAATGCATCTCGTGAGTCTGATCCCGCAGAGCGTCACGATTCCGGCTCTCGATCTCGAAGTCGCCTTCAACGCCGGCGAAACCATCCACACCGAGAACAGCTATAAGTACAGCCCCGGCCAGCCCGAAGACCTGCTCTACGCCTCCGGCTTCCTCCCCGAAACCACATGGTTCGATCCCCGGGAATGGTTCGCCGTCTGCCTCGCCCGCGCCCAGTAGCCGGCGCTCACCGCGCTCGCCCGGCGGGCGCACCCGATCCTGCGCGAATCTCCTTGGACCCTCCCCGTCCGCGCAGGTGCTGCGAAGGGAGGGGAAAGCACGACCCACACCCGTATTGACTGCGCGCCTAGCGCGGCGATCCGATCCTCACCAGCCAGACATCATGGCTTTGGATCTCAATGGGCATGTTCTGGGTCAGGGTAACTGTCTTGCCCGACCAAAGATCCTTGCCCTGCTCTAGGCCCTTGAGTCCAAGCCTGCCCAGGTCCAGATGGAACGGATGCGTCCGATAGCGCGAGTCTCCGGCCGCCAGCACCGCAACCGCCAGCGCGCCGCCGGAAAGATGCCGCGTCCACACTTCGACCTCGCCGTCCGAGTAGACCCGCGACCCTTGCTCGCCGAGCGCGTCCTGGTCAATCGCGATCACGTCCCGGTTGGTCAGGATCGCCTTGATCTCCGGCTTCATGTTGGGCAGATCGTTGCCCGCCAGCAGCGGCGCCGCCAGCATGGCCCACATGGAAAAATGCGCCCGGTTCTCCGCCAGGGAAAGCTCTCCGTTGCCCACCTCCAGCATGTCCGGATCGTTCCAGTGTCCCGGCCCGGCATACTTTTCCAGTCCCTCCTGCTGGCTCAAGATCGCGTAAATCCGGTCCCAGTGCGCATTGATATCGTCGGTCGTCCGCCACAAGTTGCCGCCCAGCTCCGGAGCCCACTCCCACGACGCGTCCCATCCATACTGGCAAAGGGAAAACACAATCGGCCGCCTGGTCGCCTTGAGCGCCTTGGCCATCTTGACGTAGGCCGCAATCATCAGGCGCATCTGCTCTGCCTTGTCCTCGGGCGCCTGCTTGTCCATCACCGCTTCGTGAAAGCTGCACAGGTCATACTTCAGGTAGTCGATGCCCCACGACGCATAGAGCTCGGCGTCCTGCTCCTCGTGTCCCAGCGACCCCTCGTACCCCGCGCACGTCTTCGGCCCCGGCCCGGAGTAAATGCCGATCTTCAAGCCCTTCGAATGCACATAATCGGCCAGCGCCTTCATGTCGGGAAACTTCTCGTTCGCGTGCAGCACTCCCTGGGCATCGCGCTTGCCCTGCCAGGTGTCGTCGATGTTCACATAGACATAGCCCGCGTCCCTCATCCCCGTGGCCACAATCTGGTCGGCCGAGGCGCGGATGTCCTTGTCGGTTACCTTGTCGGAGAAGAAGTTCCAGCTGTTCCACCCCATCGGAGGGGTCTGAGCCGCCTGCTGCGCGGACGCCTGAGGGGCGCTGACGGGGAGCAAGGTGAGCGGTGCCAATGCCAGGGCAAGCAGCGAGAGCGAAGCGGTTATGCGCATAGTCCGGTCCTTATTTGAAAACGATTTCAGACGGAATTCTATGCTCGCCCCCAAGCCTTCGGCAATCGCAGAATTTCGTCCCTCAGCGATCGGCCGATTCTCGCGTAATCTAGTCCCTGGAACACCGCTCCCAAGGACTCCTATTCATGACCAGTTCCCCACCCACTGCCGCCGAGATCTTCCTCGGCTTCTCCCGCAACAAGCTCCTCAACCAGTACTGGCCTCGTCTGCGCGCCACCGTCGAGCCCCTCACCCCGGAGCAGATCTGGTGGCGTCCCAACCAGGCCTCCAACAGCATCGGCAACCTGATGCTCCATCTCAACGGCAATGTCGGCCAGTGGCTCGTCGCCTCCTTCCTTCGCCAGCCCGACCATCGCGACCGCCCCGCCGAGTTTAACCAGACCCGCATCATCCCCGCCGCGGAGTTGCTCGAAAAACTCGCCGCCACCCTCGAGCAATCGGCCCAGGTCCTCGCCCGCCTCACAGAAGCCGAACTCCTCTCCCCTTACGACATTCAGGGCTACCACGTTACCGGCCTCGAAGCCATCTACCAGGTCGTCGAGCACTTCGGCCTCCACTACGGCCAGATCACTTTCATCGCCAAATGCCTCACCAACCGCGACTTGGCCTTCTATCCGGAACTGAACAATACCGGCCGCGCCGACTAGTCCAATGGCATCCAACTCTCCAGCAGGGAGTAGCAGGGTTACCATAGGGGTATCGTGTTCAGAAGCAAATGGCCGACCGGGCTCAAAGTTTGTGTGCAGGTTCCCGATAAAGGGTAGGGGAAGGTGCCGATGAGCGGGCAAGTTTTGTCCGACGGGAATTCCGTAGGGGAAGCGGCCAGCGGGAGCGGGTTGCTGCGCTATGTCGCGCGGCAACCGATCTTGGACCGCAACGCGCGGGTCCACGGCTACGAACTTCTTTTTCGCGCCGGGCCGGAAGCCTCGTTCCGCGGCAATGGCGACGTGGCCACGCGGACCATGCTGGACAACGCGGTGATGTTCGGCCTGGAACGGCTGACGGCGGGCTTGCCGGCGTTTCTCAACTGCACGGGGGAATCTCTGACGGACAGCTTGGTGGATGTGCTTCCGTCCAGCCTGACAGTGCTGGAGATACTCGAGACCCTGGAGCCGACCCCGGAACTGGTTGCGGCCTGCTTCCGGCTCAAGAGCGCCGGATTCCGGATCGCTCTGGACGACTTCGTCTACGAGCCGAAGTTCGATCCGCTGGTTGAGATGGCGGACTACATCAAGGTGGATTTCGTCCTGATGGGGGCCGAAGAACGGAAAAAGCTGCTGAAACGGCTGCGCGGCAAGTCGGTGGCCATGCTGGCGGAAAAGGTGGAGACGCAGGAGGAGTACAAGCAAGCCTGCGACGAGGGGTTCACACTCTTCCAGGGCTACTTCTTTTGCAAGCCGATGTTGCTGGAGAACCGCAAGGTGCCGTCAAACCGGCTGTCGCACATTGAGATCCTCGAACAGCTGCGCGATAACCCGATCGAATGGAAAAAGCTGAGCCGGCTGGTGAAACAGGATCCCTCGCTGACCTACCGGCTGCTGCGGCTGGTGAACTCACCCATGTCCGGGGTGCGGCAGGAGGTGAACTCGATTCAATCGGCGTTGCTGGCGGTCGGTGAAGAGGCATTTCGACGGATCGCCACGCTGGCCATTACCAGCGAGCTCAGCAGCGGTCAGCCTGCCGAGATTTTGCGCATGGCGTTTGTGCGAGGACGGTTTTGCGAGCTGGCGGCGGCGCGATCGGGCCTCGATGCAACCGAGCAATACCTGATTGGGCTGCTGAGCTTGCTGCCGGCCATGCTGCGGCTGCCCATGGCGGAACTGACGCCGACCTTGCCGCTGCGCAATGAGGTGCGCCGGGCGCTCGAGGGTGAACCGCGCGCGGAACGGAATCTGCTGGCCTGGATAGAGTTCTATGAGTACGGAGACTGGGCAGCTTGCGACCAACTGGTGCAGGCCAACGGACTCAACCAGGATGAACTCATGGCCTGTGCCACCGAAGCCATGGTGTGGGCCGAAGCGGCGCTGAAGTTTGCCTGATCTGCCGGGCGACGCTACTCGGGGTTGAGACTTTCTGCAGGGAGCTGCTCGTAGCTGACAAAGGCCAGCTTTTGTCCGTCAGGCGACCAGCTCGGGACGTTGATCGTTCCCTGCCCGCCGAAGAGCTTGGTCAGCACGCGTATTTTTCCATCCTTCAAAGACATCAGATCAGCCTTTGTTTTCAGTATCCATTCGAAGGTGCTTGGGAGGGATTTTTCAACATCACTGGGCCGAAATTGACAACTGTTGAGCTTCATCCGGCCAGGAGCGAAAGGGACCGGATTGAACAACTCCTGAATGGAGTTTCGTAACCTTCTTTCATGGCGGCCCTGGATCGCCGCTTTTCTCCAACCTCGTACTCGGACCATTCGATCGAACGCGGGAGCCGCGCAAGCACCGCTTCCTGCTCCAGCGTCCTGGGCCTCCGAGCTCAGCAAATCGCGGTCTGGAAGGATGCTGAAACTGACAGAGTCCTCGGGCCCGGTCAACGATATCCAGCGAGGAGATTAGCCCATATCCGGCTGGGAGATTGGCGGCAATTCCATGTGGGGGCAGAGTCCAGATGTGGCGCAGTAGTTTCTGGCTGGAAATGGCTGGAGAGGGCCATCAGTTCTGGCGTGCAGCGGCCTCCAGTGCGCGGAGATCCATCTTGATCATCCCCATCATGGCTTCCATAGCTTTGGGATGGCTGACCAACTCGCTAATATTGAGCGGCACAATCTGCCAGCACAGGCCGAAGCGGTCTTGGAGCCAGCCGCAGGCCATGGATTTGCCGCCATCGATCAACTTGTCCCAGTAATTGTCGATCTCTTGCTGGGAATCGCAGCGGAGGAAGAATGAGAAGGCTGGGTTGAGCTGATGCCCGGGGCCGCCGTTGAGAAAGACCATCTCCTGGCCCTCAAGCTCGATCGTGATGGTGGCAACCTTGCCCACGGGCCAGGGACCGACGCCTTTGGAACGCAGCTCATCGATCCTGCGCGCATGCGGGAAGACGCTTAGGTAGAACTCGGCCGCCTCTTCGGCGTTGTCGTTGAACCAGAGGAATGGCGCAAGTTTGTTCATGACCGGCATGATACCACTCCTTGATCGGGGCGAATGGGGGACGGACAACGGAACTACCAGCGCGTTGAAGCTCCCAGAGCAGGTGCTCGATGAGGCGCCGGCGTTCAGAAGCATCGCGGCAGGTCTGGTCGAGGAAGGCAGACCTCAATTGGGGAGCCCAAGGTGAGAGCCTGGCTAATCAAATCCTCGGCGGACTGCCCAGGGGTGGTTATCGGTAAACGATCTTCCTCGTCGTCGACTGTGTCGGCCTCGTGCGGCCGGGTGTTTTCCTCATCCCTCACCGAATCTGTGAAGATCGTATGCTCATGGTGGATCTGATCCAAGAATTGAAGAAGTTATGGTTTGGATACAAAGGATTGAAGAAGTTCTGGTTTGGAAACATCGGAAAAAACTTTGCTCCAGGGAACCACGCGCTGAGAAGGCGACAATTCTCCCTCAGCGGGCCAAGATCGGCTCCTCGGGACAGATCTTCTGAAGCCCAAAAAACCAAAAGCGATTGCCTTGCCCCGTGCCTCGCAAAACTTTCTTGAACCGCCCTCCGGCCCATACAATCAGTTTTTACGGCCGCACTCTGGAGGCTCCCCGGCATGAACAATCTGCGAGCAAACCCGACGCCCGCGACGCGCTCGATCACCCGGCTCTGGCTGACTCTGGCGGCCATCGCGCTGGCCTGTGGCGCCGCCCGCGCTCAGACCGCGGCCTTCGGGCCGGCCAATCCCTTTTACGCGGCCAGCTCACTGCCCTTTCAGGCGCCGCCCTTCGACCGGATCAAGAACAGCCACTATCAGCCCGCCATCGACGCCGGCCTGGAGCAGCAGCTCAACCAAGCCGACGCCATCGCCGACAATCCTGCTGCGCCTACCTTTGACAACACGCTCGTCGCGCTCGAAAAATCCGGCCAGTTGCTCAACCGCGTCATGTTCGTCTTCAACTGCGTCACCAGCGCCAACACCGACGAAGATCTCCAGAAGGTGCAGAACTACGAAGCGCCGCGCCTGGCCGCCAACCACGACGCCATCTTTCTCAACACCAGACTCTTCGCGCGCGTAAAAGCTGTGTACGACCAGCGCGCCTCTCTCCATCTCGACCCCGAATCGCTCAGACTCGCCGACTGGTATTACCAGCAGTTCGTCCACGCCGGCGCCAAGCTCTCCGATTCCGACAAGGAAAAGCTGAAAAAGCTCAATGAAGAGGACTCGACTCTCTCCAACCAGTTCATGACCCGGCTGCTGGCCGGAACCAAGGACGCTGCCTACTCCACCACCGACGCCGCCACGCTCGCCGGCCTGAGCCCGGCGCAACTGGACGGCGCCGCCCGGGCCGCGCAGGACCGCAAGCAGCAGGGTTGGGTGGTGTCGCTGCAAAACACTACGCAACAGCCCGACCTCCAATCCCTGACCAACCGCGACACGCGCCACACCCTGTTTGAAAACTCCTGGAACCGCACCGAGCGCGGCGACGCCAACGACACCCGCTCGACTATCGCGCGACTGGCACAGCTCCGCGCGCAAAAAGCCGCGCTGCTCGGCTACCCCAGCTACGCTGCCTGGACACTCACCGACCAGATGGCCAAGAACCCGCAAACTGCGCTTCATTTCGTAGACGCGCTGGTGCCCGCCACCGTGGCCAAGGCTGCCAGCGAAGCCGACGACATTCAGGCGCTCATTGACGCCCAGCACGGCGGCTTCAAACTCGGGCCGTGGGACTGGAACTTCTACTCCGAGCAGGTCCGCAAAGCCAAATACGACTTGGATGAGTCGGAGGTCAAGCCCTACTTCGAGCTCAACAACGTCCTCCAAGACGGCGTCTTCTACGCCGCGCAACAGCTCTACGGCCTCACTTTCAAGGAGCGCCACGACATTCCCGTCTACCAGTCCGACGTACGCGTCTTCGAGGTCTTCGACGCTGACTCCAAACCTCTCGCGCTCTTCTACTGCGACTACTTCAAGCGCGACAACAAGAACGGCGGCGCGTGGATGGACGTTCTCATGAGCCAGTCCCGGCTGCTCGGCACGCTTCCCATCATCTACAACGTAGCCAACTTCGAAAAGCCAGCGCCCGGCCAGCCCGCACTTCTCAACTTTGACGACGTCACCACCATGTTCCACGAGTTCGGCCACGGCCTGCACGGCATGTTCGCGGACACCAAGTATCCCGACCTTTCCGGCACGCAGGTGGCGCGCGACTTCGTCGAGTTCCCCTCGCAGTTCAACGAGCACTGGGCCAGTGCTCCTGAGGTCTTTAGGCATTTCGCGCGCAACTACAAAACCGGCGAGCCTATGCCTGCCGAGCTCGCAGCCAAACTCAAAAAGGCGCGCACGTTCAACCAGGGCTACATGCTCGCCGAAATTCTTGCCGCCGCCGAGCTCGACCTGGAATGGCACTCGCTGCCCGTCACCGCACCGCTCGAGGACCCAGACGTCTTTGAAAGGGATGCGCTCGAAAAGACGCATCTCTGGATCGCCAACGTGCCGCCGCGCTACCGCTCCAGTTACTTCCTCCACATCTGGGCCAACGGCTACGCAGCCGGCTATTACGCCTATCTGTGGACCGAGATGCTCGACGACAACGCCTTCCAGTGGTTTGAAGATCACGGCGGCCTCACCCGCGCCAACGGCGACCGCTTCCGCCGCATGGTGCTCTCGCGCGGCAACACCGAGGACCTCGACAAGATGTACACCACCTGGTTGGGCGGCCAGCCCACCATCGACCCCATGCTCAAATTCCGCGGCCTGAAAGACGAAAACACCAAGTAGCCGCAATGTTTGAGTGAATTCCGATCGAAGCATCCGTTCCTGCGTGCAACAGGTAGGCCACACAAAGGCCTTCCGGCATCGCAACAGGTCCGCACTTGGTTCTCTGACGAAGCAGTTTGACGAGTCGAGTTGGGACCGTTCAATCCGTGAACGCGTGAACCAGACGGCTACGCGTCAGGGTGCTCTCCGCCAAGTATGCGCCGATTCAGCGAACCACCTAGGAATAACATCTCTTCAAGAGCCGAATCGACCGCCTCTTGCGAGAGCGGGCTCCCGGCTGAAGCTTCAATCTGGAATTGTGCGCAACGGCGTATCAATTCCTTGATGAAAGCAGCACTGACTCCTTTGGTGCGCGATACGATTCGATCGAGGATTTCAGGTGAGACCTCGAGGTTTCGCGAGTATAGCCTCGTCAGTTTCGTTCTGCCTTCTTCGTCCGAGAGTGGAAACTCGATGGCCTGGTCAATTCGCCCCGGTCGAGAGACGAGGGCAGGTTCGATCTGGTCGGGGCGATTGGTGGTGAGAATGAACAGAACTTCCGAGTCCTCCCTCAACCCGTCCATTTCATTCAGGAGCCGATTCAGCATGATTTCCTCGCCTCCGTTCCTCATCTGAGTTCTCTCGCGAGCGATTAGATCCACGTCTTCAATCACCACCAGTGACGGCTGCAAGAAGCGTGCCAGACGGAAATATTCGCCCAGTAGCCCAACTTGTTCGGCAGTGATCAGCAGGGTTGTGTAGTTGGGTAACTGGGATGCTAAATAGTGAATGGTATGCGTTTTGCCAGTTCCCGGCGGCCCGTAGAAAAGCAGCCCTTTGCGAGCCTGAAAACGCATCGCCCGAAGAGCATCCCGAGCGGCGAAAAAGCCAGCCACATTCCGATCGAGGGTGCTGAGCGTCTTCTGTGGCAATATGACATCTTCGCGGTTCACTTTTCTTAGACGATGCACCTTAACCGAACTTCCGGCGCCCATTGGATGATGGTGTGCTTCAAGAGAAATGATGCGCCCGCGATAGCTTCGCCCCTGGCTGATTGTCTCCTCAAGCTGTCGGAAGAAATCCGTAGTGAATTCCGCTCCCTGCTCGCCAACCGGGACGGCAATCTCGACTGACACGCCAGCCTGGAAACCGAATCGACCACCGGAAGCAAGCAAGATCGCGAAAGGAACCTTATCGCTTCCAAACCACAGACCGTTCTTCAGGCATCGGACGGGTGCGGCCTCGCCGATATCCATCTCGTCATATTGCAAAGGACCAATATCTGCAAAGACGTGGGGCCCGCCGAGCATCTGTGCGAAGGTAAGGGGCTCGTGTGAATTGGGTGTAAACAGCCCTACAAGTTCCGCTTCCGATCGCCTATTGAGGAGACCTTCAATGCCAGACTGGATGTCTATCCGTGCAGTAATGGGAAACTGGCGTCCAGCGGTCGCAATGTGACGAGCCGCGACATGGAAATGCTTCAGGAGCTTTTTCTGCAGCTTTGGTTCGCGGACGCCATGATTGCCAAAAGCGAATGAGAATCCCATATGCAGTTGGTACCAGCTTTCAGTTGGTTTGCCTTGGGAACAAAGTCTAATGCAACCGGATGAACTTCCGAAAGCTGACTCCCAGCGGCTGGATGCGCTTTTCCCACTCAACATAAGTGGGCAGGGGTAGGTCGGCAGTGGAACCTCCGAGCAGGAGGAAACACTTGTTCAAAACCTTATATCGTTGCGTTCCTACCGCCGCGCGACACGAAAACGGTCTAGCCGCCTAGTCTGGGGTTAGCCGACCTGGAACACCTTGCTAAAGGTGGTTCGACACGGCACTGTCTCGTGCAGATGCGGGTCTGATCTATCGTTACGCTGTGTGCGTTACGCTGTGTGCATGAATCTGGATCAGAGCAGTTCAGACGAGCGCGGGGCCGTTGACAAAGCCGCAAGGACGGGGCCGCTTCGTCTCTGTCGAAACACCATGGCGAAGGGAGCTGAGCAGACCGAAAGAGAGTCTCAGCCCCTCACTTGCTGGCGCGTTTAGCCGGCCGGTTGCGAGAGCCGGCTCGTGCTTCGCCGCCGCATCAGGCAGAACTCGATGCGTACGGTTCGGTACATGACAGAAGAGCGAGGCCAGGGGCAAGCAACCGTCCCCACCGCGCGGGGCGAGGGACCCCGAGTCCTTCAACACACGGCCGGCAAAACGCTCAAGCGGATGCGGCTGGCAAATGTCGAGACCTTGGTCGCACATTTCAGCAGGCAAGGATGGACGCGGCATCGGATCAACAGTATGGCGCACATCGTCCGCGGCTTCTTCAAGTGCGTTGAGGCGCAAAAGTGGCCATTTCCGCCGATCTACTGAGCCTCTATTTGGCGATCCGAGGCGCCTGTCAATTGCTTCGAACCGCCACAAACCGTCCATCTCGCGTGCCGAACGATGCGCAGCCTGTGTATCAGTTGACTCCCGGGGGTGCTCACTGCGAGTTGAGCGCATCGGGATCCCAGTGGCGCCTTTCAGCGCCAGCGGCCGCCGCGAAGAAACTTCCGCCCTGCGGCCCTTTGCCGGACGTGGCGTCCATGGTTCAAAGCGGAACTTCCAATGCGATTGCCCTGTACCTATCGAGACTGGCCGCCAGCTCGGACCCGCCAGGATGGGCAGGCGCGTGCGGCCCGCCGAGCTCGACCTTACGGTGGCCCCGCGTTGCCTGGGACCGTCGGCGCTCCTGCGGGCGGTTGTCCCATGGCGTTGACACTGCTGGCGAGGAACGAACCGTCTTTGACGGCGCCTTCCACGCGCACGTTGTCGCCTACCTGGATGTCGGCCAGGGTGATGGGGTCGCGGCGCTTGCGAAAGGTGGTGTTTTCATCGGCCACAAAGGTGTGAGGCGTGTGGTCCACGGCGCCGCTGAGCGTAACCTTGACGCCATCGATCGCGGTGACCCTGCCCATGAGCCAGGTCTTGCCGTAGTTGGCCTCCATTTCACGCATCTGTTTGGCACGCTCGGGATCGATTTGGAGCACCATCGTGGCGCCTACAGATTTGGCGCTGGCATCCACTTCTCCCATGGCGGCAATGGCGTCGCCGACCTTGATATCGGTGGCCTTGAGCGGCGTGGGCGGATTGGCTGGGCCGCGATTGCCGCCCTCCCCGCCGGCGGACGCGCCGCTTTCCCCGCGCGGCCGGGGCTGCTGCTTCAGGATGCGGGTGTTAGCGCTGTAGTGGACGGTGTAGGTCTCGCCGGTCTCGGTCTTGATGGTGTAGTGGTCGGAGGTAACTTCGGTGACGGTGCCCACCGTGCCGCGGCCCATGGCATTTCCGCTTCCCCAGCCGCGGCCTCCACCGCGCTGGCCGTTGCCCGTATCCGATTGCCCCTTGGTGGGTGAACCGGCCTGGGGCGGGTTTAGGGCGTCCTGCGCCGAGGCGGACGAGGCAAAGGCCAGGGCCAGGGCGAGGCCCAGGCCGAACAGGATAGTGGGGCTGATACGGACGTTCATATGGACTCCTGGGCTCGGGTCGAGGCAGGCAAAGCTCTGGCCCTACCTGCATAGACGAGGGAAGTAGGGGTCGAGACGACGCGGCAACTGCGAATCGGCTCCTGGAGTTTGGATGCGGCGAAGGGGACCGTAAGGACCCGCCCGGGGGGGCAGGAACAGAGCCCCCGGGCCGATCGAGTTTCCGGGGGCCGTGCCTTGCGAAGCTGGCCCGGGAGGGCGGCGGTGAGGTGTGATTTAGGATTCCCTATAGCTTCACAATTCCCTGGAGCGTCTCCGCAAAGCTTCTTTGGAGGTTTACCGCTTGAATTTCCCCCGCGCTGCTGTCGCCCCTCTCTGTTTAGTGTTGCTTTGCCCAGCGTCGGCCTGGCCGGCACGGAACTCTTCGGCGTCTCGTCCGGCCACCTCTGCCAAGACCGGCCGTACGGCGACGGGTCAGCAGCCGTCCGATACTGGACAGCTCGAGGCCATGAGCGGGGAATACACCGACCCCACCGATCCGGACACGGCGCTGAGCTTCTATGTCAAGGACGGCAAACTGATCGAGGAATCAGAGCGGCGCGTTCCAACGGAACTCAAGGCCGTTTCTGCCACGGAGTTTGCGTTTCCCGATTCGAAAACGACGTTGCACTTTACCCTGGACGCCTCCGGGCATGGGCAGACCGTGGCCTTCTCCATCGAACCGGACACCGTGTTCAAGCGCTCCGGCGCAGCGGTCCATCATCTCTTCCACGACTACCAGCGCACCGAAGCGATGATTCCCATGCGCGATGGCGTGAAGCTGCACGTGGTGATTCTGAAACCGGCCGACATCGGCGGGGCGCTGCCGTTTCTGATTCAACGCACGCCCTATGGATGCGACGGAACGGAGCGTGCGTCGTTTTTCGACGGCCGTCCTGAGTTGGCCCGCGACGGCTACATTTACGTCTGCGGCGATAATCGCGGTCGGTACAAAAGTGAGGGCGAGTTTGTGATGAGCCGGCCGCTTGCCGATCATAAGGACCCCAAGGCGATTGACGAGAGCACGGACGCCTATGACACAGTGGCCTGGCTGCTGACCAACGTCACGGGCAACAACGGGCGCGCAGGCTTTGTGGGCACCAGCTATCCCGGATTTCTGGCCATCATGGCCGGCATCGATCCGCACCCCGCGGTCAAGGCGATTTCCCCGCAGGCGCCCATGATCGATGTGTGGATGGGGGATGATTTCTTTCATAACGGAGCTTTCCGGCAGGGTTACGGGTATGACTACGTCTACGAAATGGAAACCAACAAAGAGCGCGCCGATGTGGTTTACGGCAAGGACAAGGATGGAAAGCCGCGCGACGGGTTCGATTACTTTCTCGAACGCGGCAGCTTTGAGGAGGATGTGAAGAAGTCAGGATCAAAGCTGCTGCCAACCTGGAAGCTGTTTCTGGACCATCCGGCGTATGACTCGGAATGGTCCTCGCGCGGCGTGGAGCATGTTCTGAATTCGGTCGCCGTGCCGACGCTTTCCGTGGGCGGCTACTACGACCAGGAGGATATGTACGGTCCGCAGATCGAGTACCAGAAGCTGGAGCCGCATGACGCCAGGCACGAGAACTACCTGGTATTGGGCCCCTGGCGGCATGGGTCGTGGTCTACGTCGTCGCGGCACCTGGGCAACCTGCAGTATGGCGAGCCGATCGGCAAGGAGTTCCGCTCGCAGATTGAGGCCAAGTTTTTCGCCCACTACCTGAAGGACGCGCCCGGCGACGACAAGGCCGGTTTCGATCTGGAAGATACGGCCAGCTTTCAGACCGGATCGAACACTTGGAAGCGGTATGCGCATTTTCCGCCCAAAGAATCTCAGATCACAAGCCTGCACCTGGTGGGCGACGGCAAACTGAGCTGGAGCGATGCGCCGGCGCCGACAAAGTCCAGCTACGTGAGCGATCCGGCCGACCCGGTGCCCTACCGGCACAGGCCCATTCAGCCCACCTACGGCGAAGGCTCGCAGTGGTACACCTGGCTCACCGAAGACCAGCGCTTTGTCACCGACCGCAAAGACGTTGCGGTGTGGAAGCTGCCGGTGCTCAAAAAAGACATGGTGCTGACCGGCGAAGTGGTAGCTGACATTTTTGCCTCCACTACCGGCACCGACAACGACATGGTGGTGAAGCTGATCGACCAGTATCCGGACGACGACACGGTGACCGACCCCAAAATGCGCGGCTACCAGCTAATGATCAATGAGGAGATCTTCCGCGGGCGCTATCTGGTTGGGTTCGACAAGCCCACGCCGTTGCGGGCCGGCTCGGTCTATGAGTATAAGTACTCGCTCCACGACGTGGACCACGTATTCAAGGCCGGGCATACCGTGTTGGTGGAGGTGCAGAGCTCCTGGTTCCCGCTTTACGACCGCAACCCGCAGACGTTTGTGCCCAACATCATGACCGCGAAGCCGGCCAACTATAAGCCGGCGACGATTACGATTTACTCCGACTCGGAGCACGATTCAACGCTGCAGGTGCCTCTGATCAACGCCTGCGACCAGATCGATTGCTTCTGAGGCGCTACTGTTCCGGGCGCCCGGGCCGGGTAAGCCCCATCGATGCACTGCTGAAGCGTCTCTAGCCGGTCCCAAACTCTGTCTCAGCCAGGCATTCAGGCATCCATCGGGCGCCTTGCCGTCTCTACCGGGAGAATCTGGAATGTTCAGTGCGGCATCAAAATATGGAGTTAGAATAGGAACAGCGCAATGGCTTTGCACCAGCCCATTCCGGCACTCCTCTAGCGGCGCCCGCCGCCTGCCCTGTTCTGCGCCTTTTTCCCGATCCAAAATACTGAACAACGGCCTGCGCCACTCGTGGCTGCGGCCCTAGAGGGATTCGAATGATTGACCGTTTGCAACAGATGGAACAACGCTACGACGAGCTGTCGGCGCAGCTTGGACTGCCGGAAGTGATCACCGATCACGAGAAGTATCAGAAAGCCGGCCGCGCCCTGCGCGAGCTGGAAGCGCCGGTACTGAAATTTCGCGAGCTCAAGCAGGTGAGGCAGGGACTGGCGGAGGCGCGCGCGATGCTCGCCGAGAGCGACCCCGACATGCGTGCCATGGCCGAGGAGGAGATTGCCTCGCTGGCACCGCGCGAGCCGGTGCTTGAGGAAGAGATCAAAGTGCTGCTGCTGCCCAAAGACCCCAACGACGAGAAGAACGTGATCCTGGAAATTCGCGCCGGTACCGGCGGCGATGAGGCTTCGCTGTTCGCTGCGGAAATCTTCCGCATGTACACGCGTTTTGCTGAGCAGCACCGCTGGAAGGTGGAAGTGCTCTCCATGTCCGAGTCCGGCGTGGGCGGGTACAAGGAAGTGATCGCGATTATCGAAGGCGAGCGCGTCTACTCGCAGATGAAGTGGGAGAGCGGGGTGCATCGCGTTCAGCGGGTTCCGGCAACCGAGACGCAGGGCCGCGTCCATACCTCGGCCGTCACCGTGGCGGTGCTGCCGGAGGCTGAGGATGTGGACATCAAGATCGAGGCCAAGGATCTGCGCATCGATACCTTCTGCTCCTCGGGCCCGGGCGGTCAGTCGGTCAACACCACCTATTCAGCCGTGCGCATCACCCATCTGCCCACCAACACCGTGGTCAGCTGCCAGGATGAGAAGTCGCAGATCAAGAATCGCGAGAAGGCGATGCGGGTTTTGCGGGCCCGGCTGCTTGAGGTTGAGACCGAGCGCGTGCATCAGATCCAGGCGAAGGAGCGCAAGCAGCAGGTGGGAACGGGGGATCGTTCGGAGAAAATTCGGACGTATAACTTCCCGCAGAACCGGCTGACGGACCATCGGATCGGGCTGACGAACCATCAGTTGGCGATGGTGATGGAAGGGATGTTGCAGCCGACAGTGGATGCGTTGATTGCGCATGCGACGGCGGAGAAGTTGAGCGCCGAAGCGGCTTGAGGGCAGGTAACAGCGAACAGGTAACAGTTTGGCGCGGGCCTTTGGGTCTGCGCCGTTTGTTTTGGGGCGAGTGTAGGAGAGCGGTCGGGCTTCGCCCGATACCCCCACCCAGAGGGTGGTGGTTCTTCGATGGTCTTATGCGTTGAACTGGCGCAGATGATGGTCCAGATGTTTGTACATGAGTTCTGCCCACTCCTCCGGCGGTAGTCGACCAAAGAAGCTGTGTGGATGTGTCGTGCAGCCTTTCGATCCGGCTGTGGTGAACCGGTCGATCAGTCCATTGAGACGGGTCTGTTC
>DATDLS010000158.1:0-3505 GCA_036519195.1 Occallatibacter sp.
GCAGCATGTGCCATTGCACATAGTAGGCCAGCATGCACAGGAAGATATGTGCCTTGACGCGATCCTCTTTGTGGTGGCGAATGGGACGCACCATCAGATCGATACTTTTCAAACTGCGAAAGGCGCGCTCTACTTGCGCCAAACTTTTGTAGCTTCGCACCGTATCTTCGCTGGACAGACGTTCTGCTGGCTCGCTGGTGCGAATCACATAGATCCCATCCAGACTGGCTTCCTTCTGAATCGACTCTTCGCGGCGAGACCAGCCGAAGGTCCCGTTGTCGATGGTGCAGTCGAAGTGCTTAGCCATTTTGTACCGGCCTAAGATTTTGCCGACCTTGAGTCCAATATCAGCGGCCAGCATAGGCTTGTTGGTGCGTCGCGCCACTTGTTTGCTGATCTTGTCCAACTTCTTTTCCGTCGACTCCAGTAACTCCCTGCGTTTGCGTGCGCGCTCCTCGGCTAACAGCGGGTTGCGACACACCATCAGCCGTTCTGCCGGATAATCGGGCGAAGTTATCTCGGCCAGATTCGTCTCGTCGAGCAAGGAGAGCTGCAGATCGTTATTGGCCACTAATTCGCGAATCGCTACGCTGGTCAGCGCTGTGACCCAGCCAAAGCCGGCATGAGTTTTCAGCTTCTCGATCTGTGGTTGAGTCAACATGCCACGATCAGCGACCAAGACCACTTGCGACAGTCCAAATTGATCGGCCAGCTTGTTTGCTTGATCGATCACGGTGGTTGGATCAGCAGTGTTGCCGGGATAGACTTCAACCGCCAGAGGACAGCCTTGAGGGTCGGTCAACAGCCCGTAGACGATGATGGGCAGACCCTTCTTCCCATCGCGCCCATAGCCAAACTTGGCTAAAGGGCAGCAGTGCCCTTCGTAATAACTGCTGCTGGCGTCATAGAGAACAAAGCTTCCTTCCTTCAGATGCCGCGCGGCCAGCTTCTTCTCGATGCGCTGCTTGCGTTCCAGCAGCCAGTCCATGGCTAGGTACAACTCATCCTCGGTGGCATCTTGAACGGATAATTGCTCGGCCAGAGTGGTGGTGTGCCAATCGCGAACTGTCGCCAATTTCGAACAGGGATGAAGTACGCGCTCAGCAATCATGCCCATGACCAGGTCCCGCTCCCGGCCGGGCTGAGAGGCAAGAATCGATTCCACACCCAGTCGCTGCATAATCATCAGCACCGCTTCCACATGACCGTGCGGCAGGGTCTGGTGGGTCTGGAACAAGGCATGAGGATCGACCAGCAACTCATCGCGCAGCAACCGACGCAGCGATTCGATCTTCGCCGCAGGCCAGTCGGACAAGTTAGCCAGGGTACGCTTTACGATCTTGCCGTCTTCGCGCCGAGATTCGCGCAACAGGACGGCAGGTGGCGAGTTGCGATTGGGCACGGACTCGACATACATGGCTTAATACTTGCATAAATAACCAATCCTGTCAAGCATAAACTTGCACTTTACATGGGTACATTTGACAACACGAAAAACTAATCAAACCCCATTAAAATAAGGCAGCTAACCGCTATTTTTGGCCAATTTTTCCCAGTAACTTCGGTCTAGAATTTTGCGGCAAGGGTTGCCTCGATCCCGTCGCGGCTTCCCTCTCTTTGGACTCATTGGTGTTTTCCGTTCACTCGATGCGACACTCCACCGTCGGTGATCAAACGTGAAGTTGAGGTTGAGCCATCCGTTGCCAGCAAACTCGGTCATTCAATCGCTAACGGTCAAGCGCACCGTGAGCGGATGGTTTGCCTGCTTTGCGGTCGAGCTCGAGCTACAGCCGTTGCCGTCTACCAAATCATCCGTTGGCAGCGACGTCGGAGTTGAGAACCTTGCTTCTTTGTCGGACGGCGTGTCTATTTTGAATTGCCGTTTCTACCAAGAAACCTGAATTACGCATAGCGCAACTACGTGTAGCGGGACGGAAGAAGGGGTTACTCGGACGAAAGAAAGCGGTGATCCTTCTCCTGAAAGCCCGCGAGCTCAAGTAAGCCCAGGAGCAGATCGCCAACCCGAGAAACGACTACCTGCACAAGCAAACGACAGAATTCGTCGAGAAGCATGGCGCGGCAGCGGTTGAAAAACTGAAGGTCAAAGACATGGCTCAGGTTTTTGGACCAAGCAAGTGCACGATGCAAGTTGGGCATGGCAGGATTGCCCATCGTGCGGAACAGTTAAGAAGAAGTTGCTTGCCGAGCGCCTCGATCGATGTAGGTGTGGGTACAGAGCACTTCGGAATACGGCTGCTGCGCAACTGATCCTGGCTCGGGCTGAGCGATCAGGCGTTAACGTAGGGAATTTAAGCCCATGCGTAGCCTAAAGGATCCCCCGGCTTTCGCCGTCGTGAGTGTCATTTGAACCGAAGAATCAGCGCCAAGCTGAGAGTGGCAAGAAACAAGGCATGGATTCCAATGTGGAATGTGTTCGGGCGCGGATTGTCGCCACGAGCAGGGAGAACCTGGTGGGTTCCGGCATACATCGCCAGATATTCTTTTTTCTGTTTCTCGGGTGCCCCCAGAAAATACGGGACGTACCACATGCCAACGGCCGAAAGCAGTGCCATTAGGCAGTAGATGATCCAGTAGTTCGACACAAAGGCCGGTTTGGGGTGTGCCCAGAACCATACGGCAAGTGCCGCCGCCGTGCCGGGAAGAGCAGCATTGGCTAGCGTGGCCAGCCAAACCTTCCGTTTGCCCATCATGGCACTCACTTGCGACCCGTGAACCCAGCCTGGAATGTCCACCAGGTCGTGGGAGACAATCACGGCGAATTGCAGGACGATCAGGCACGTAAACAGGGCTTCAATCATTCGGCACTCACCTAGAAGGCAGCTCCTGCGATCTTGCACCAAATCGGCGACCGGCACCGACGTCAGTGTGACGGCGGAACATATTCCGAAGGCAGCCCCGAGCCGGTGCCGAAGAAGAACTCTTCCATTTGCTCGACGAGAAAAGTCTGCGCTTGCGGGGTCCAGGGTTGCAGCCGATATTCATTGAGCAGCATCTTTTGCCGCTCCACCCACTCGCCCCAGGCCTGCTTGGAAACGTTCTTGAAAATCTTCTGGCCGAACTCCGAGTCGAAGGGCGGCTCGTCCAGGCCCTCCATCTCCTTTTTGTTCCGCGTGCAAAAAACCATGTGTGCCATTGATTCGTGCTCCCACAATCCATTGTATTGGAGAGTTCTCCCTGGCCGGGGGTACGGCTATATTTCCATGCCGCCCGTACGGAATTCTGGGAGCAATGTGCGGCAACTAAGCGCGAAAATCGACCGGAAAGGTTCTCGCCGTCTGGTTTGAGATGGAACCGGAGGAGCTGCGACTTTTGCGCCCAGCTACCGGGGGCGCGCGAGAAAGCGTGCCGACGGTGGTGCGGCTTAATCGCGACTTCGGCCAACCAGAGTTTGCGCAACTGCGCCGGGGCTGGTTCCCTACCGGATACTGTTGGCGAATTCAGGAGGAACTGCTGAAGTTTCCGAAAACGCTGACTTTCGGGGAGC
>DATDLS010000159.1:0-2883 GCA_036519195.1 Occallatibacter sp.
GCGGTGATCCTGCTCGATCAGGTTGTTTAGATACTTTGAAGAGCGCACCACGCTTCGTTTCGGCAGTAGACCGTCCGTGCGCATCTCGCGGACAGCTCGATGCGAAGCCGTATAGCCGTCAAGGGTGATCGCATGTGGAGACCGCCCCACATGTCTGATCGCCTTCTTGAAGAAGGCCTTGGCTACGGCTACATCGCGTGCCCGGCTGAGTCTGAAGTCGATCGTCTGTCCAGCCTTGTCCACCGCTCGATATCGGTGGCTGCAGTGGCCGCGTACCTTGATATAGGTCTCATCGACTCTTGACGAGCGGCCAGTGGTCCGACCAAAGCGGTTCCAACGCTTAACGAACTCAAGGGTATATCGCCTGACCCAGCGCAGGATGGTCGTATGGGCCAGATTGAGTCCGCGCTCAGCCATCATTTCTACCAGATCCCAGAAGCTGAGCTTGTAGCGTAAGAACCAAAGTACGCACAGGCTGATCACCGCACGATCGAAGTGCCGACCTGCGAACAACTCCTCAAAGCTGCTCAGCGTGCTCACCACCCCTCCCCCGCTTCCCCAAAAGGCCGCTGTACCCGATGAGCCTTGTCATTTGCACCAAAGCCAGAGCGACGGCGTCGACCTCGAACGTTCTACTCTTCTGGCGAATTAGATGGGCGAAGCGAGTGCCTTGCTGTAGCCACTGGTCGAGGCGCTGCGTCGTTACGTGCTCTCCACCGACAAGCCGCACGATGACGATACACCCGTGCCGGTACGCGCTTCAAGCAACGGTACGACAACGACTGGCCAACAATAGACATATGTGCGCGGCAACCGGCCAGCCAGGTCTGACTACGCTTCTGCCACATGCCAAATTGTTCTCGCAAATAAAACCTTGACACTTGTGGTCTGACCTGTTTACTCTTCCTCGGTGTTTAAGAAGCCAAAATTGTTTCCACGGCGAAATCATGTAACAGACTATCCCGGTGTAGCACCTGAATTGACATCGAGACAACCTGGTGGGATGTTCGGCCCGCAGGCGCATTTTAGAGTAAGGTCACAATCGAACAAGGAGAAGACATGGCATTGGAGAGTAACAGTCGAAGAGAATTCCTGAAGCTGGGAAGCGCGGCGCTGTCCGCAACTGCGGTCTCCTGGAACGCAAAAAGCTATGCTGCCATCGTCGGCGCAAATGATTGCGTCCGTACCGCTGTCATCGGCTGCGGCGAGCGAATGAAGGGCGCGTTGATTCCCGCCTTTCTGCAGAATGCCAAAGAACAGAACTTCGAACTCGCCGCCGTCTCCGACATTTGGAGCCTGCGCTGCGGATGCCTTGAACCGCGACGCCGATGCCTTCGCCGCCGAATCCACGTAGGCAAAGGAACTATAGCGAGTTTCAACGGAGAACCTCTCCGAGTTGCATTGCCAAGCACTATTAAGAACTGTTGCGGTGCAAGCTGCGGGGTGAGCAAGGGCTCCGCAAGATGAAGAGAATGGGCTTCGAATTCGAGAGTGTTCCTTAGCTACTGTATTAATATCGAAGTCTCAGTCCGCCAGCTTCGCTAAACCTCCACCATGACTGTAAGGACGCTAATGAACCGCCGCGACTTTTCCGCTTTACTGCCTCTTCTCATTGCCGCTTCGCCGCTCGCGTCCGATGCTGCAACCCCGGCGTCGCAACCTTCCACGCACGCTCCGCTCGAAAGGCTCGTCTCCGGCCGCTATCCGCCCATCGAGCCCGCCAATCCGCATCCCGGTCCGCGTATGTCCAGGCACTTCCTCCTGGGAATGCTCCCGGACAACATCCGCCTGGAGGCGCACTTCACACACCTTGCGCCCGGCTGCCCGCCGGAGCCTATTGGCACCCACAAGCATACGGAGGTCTGGTTTATCCATGAAGGCACGGCA
Organism: Occallatibacter sp.; assembly: GCA_036519195.1. Classification (GTDB taxonomy): domain Bacteria; phylum Acidobacteriota; class Terriglobia; order Terriglobales; family Acidobacteriaceae; genus Telmatobacter. Next base: position 1,888 of record DATDLS010000159.1, read on the forward strand.
CGTCTGATGACAGCTGGCGTCACCCGCGACCTCGTTGCCGGCGACATGGCCGTATGCGTAGCCGGCGACTTGCACACCATCTACAACGCCAGCCAGACGGAGCCAGCCTCTTATTTCGTCCTCACCGTCGGGCCACCCGAGTAGACTCGCCGTCCCACCCCGGCACAAACATGCAGTATCCAACAATGATCAATTCTCTTTGAATCGACTGTGGCTCGAAGATTAGGCTGCCCCCGCGATCTGGAACGCCGTGCTTGCCGCGTAAGAGTCAGAAAACCTGCACCTGGTCGGCGACCAGGGTGTAAGCGCTCGCTCCTTTCTTCAAGCCGAAGTACTTGCTGCCATGGCGGGCGTTGATGGTGGGAACCTGCGGTTCGATTCCCTGGCCGTCGCTGCTGTCCTTCCAAGGTTCGGGTCGGATTAGATCGTCTTCGAAGCTGAGGGACTCATTGCTGTCCTGAGCGTATTCAAAGTGCCGGTCCCACGCATTTTCGAGATTCTTCAGTGACTGCTGCAACGCCTGCGATGGAGCGTCTTCCAACCACAACGTCTCCGGTTCTCTCTTCCATCTCGCCATCTCCTTGCAGAGATCGGCATAGCCAGGACGGAAGCCGCACAAGTCATAGAGTTCCTGCTGCAACGCGAGTGCACGGTTGAAGGCAAAGCGGCACGAGCCGGCAAACCGGCGCATCTCATGCGCCAGTTCTCCATCGACTCGAAGTTCAAATGTGTACCCTTGGAGGCGAGTTACCGTCGCAATATCTTCGCTTATTCTTCGCCCCCACTCGTTTAGATTAACTCAATCCTCATCTCAGTTCAAGCTCAAACACGATTGAAAAGGCCGGCAGGAAGAAACACTTATCCTGGTGCTATCCATCCCCGGCATCAATGCCGGGGCCTTTCGCACTATCCCGGTAAATTGGCCCATCGGGTGATGGCTATTGCATGCTGCCACGCTGCGCGGCTTCGGCTTCCGCCGCCCTGGCCTTTTCCGCC
>DATDLS010000160.1:0-2181 GCA_036519195.1 Occallatibacter sp.
GGAGCGCAGAGCCTTGACGGACGACGGAGCGGAGGGTACGCCCGCCACCGACGCCCAACCCTGTGTTTTCAACACGTTCACGCGCAGCAACCACCGCGTTTACCTGGAACAACGTCAGAACGCCGGTTTTTCCTCTTAGTCGCTGATTCCACTCGCGTTCACCCGCAGCAACCTGTAAACACCAGCCTTTTTGTGCATCTCGTCTATAGCACGCTCATTCCACTGACGTTCCCGCCGGGGAACTTCAGGTTCCTCCACAGCACCCATTCGGGGGTGACGTGTCACCCTCAACCCGATGCGAAGCAGCGTGCTCTTTCTCCAGGGCGGCACAGATGCCAGGGAGCAGAGATACTGGGAGTGTGTTCCGACTATTCAGGCCGAGCGAAGACGAGAAGCTGAAGCTTCTGACTACCGCTCGTGATACCCCGGCCTTCAGCCCTCATCTGCTGACTTTGGCAGACGGCGCGCTCGGAACTCCGCCCAAGGGCTTTGTGCATGATCTTTCTCGTACTGAGGTTGGGAGAGGTTTGCAGGCTTTCGAGGCCGCCCGCGACGCCTTCCTCCGATGGCAGCAGTTTGATTTGGGCTGGGTTCAAGTTCTGAACCCACGCGCCGAGATCACTCCGGGACAGCTCGTAGGTGTGGAGGTTCACACCGCCTGCCTCTGGTCGATGAGTCTCAACCGTATCGTTGAGACTGTGGACACCCCAAGCCGCTTCGGCTTTATGTATGCCACAACAGCCCTGCATGTCGAGCAGGGACAAGAACGGTTCGTCATCGAGTTTGATCCATCGACCGAGGCAGTGTCCTATCTGATCGAAGCCGTATCCCGTCCGAGGCATATCCTGGCCCGCATTGGCTATCCATTCTCACGAGCCATGCAGCATCGGTTCGCAAGAGATTCGCACGCACGGCTGACGCGCTGCGTTGGTCATGCTGCTAGTTCGCAGAGCGAAGTTTAAGACGGATGAGTTGCCGCACCACGACGCTAGCAACTGCGATAGCGAGGATCAGCAGGACACGAGATTCCCACACGCCACGAGCACTCTCTATCGCAGCAACCACGTATGCAGCGGCAACTGCGACGACCGCCGCAAGCACGGCGTCTATGAGGGCCTCTTTCAGGCCCCAAGATCGCCTCAACGCTAAGCATGTAAGACCGCCAGCGCCGATTCCCAGAACAGCGGCGAAGAGTACGTTGATTGAGAACAACACTGTAGCGCCTGTTGTACCGATCATTAGCCACCTACCATGCAGAAGCCGCTAACTTGCCCAAGGAAGTGATTCCACTGTGCGTCTTCAAAAGCGCTGCCTCCGAAGTTGAACTCCATGGAGTTGGCGACGGTTCCACCAAGATTGATGTTGAAGTTGATCGAACCGGGTGAGGCAGGCGAAGCTGAAAACGTGATGTATCCCGGATAGATGAGATGACCAGGATTGGTTGTAAAGGTCATGCTCTGCGAATTCATCGATTGGACGTTTACAGACAGACTTTGATTGAAGCCCATAATTCCCACGGTGATCGGAATTGTGGAGCCTACGCCCATCCCTGCTGGCGGTGCGAACGAGACGCTTTCAGCACCGCCATATCGCGAGTAGTTTCCGAATTGTGCGAAGTTATTTTCGACGGCTCCCATGACTTGGCTTGCTGTAGAGCCACACGGCGTAGTTAGCCCGTAATGTTTCGTGAAGTTACTTGGGGCCTGAGGATTAGTTGGGGCGCCCGGGATAGGTTGGGATATACCCGGATTCTGCACTTGGCATGTAGTATCGCTCGGGTCGCAAGAGGGCGGATTGCCGTTCACACAAGCCGTGTCTGGGGCATTGCAGTCAGGTGGCGCACCGCCGCCGCCGTCATCGCCGCCGTCGCCGCTGAAGCCGTCAAAGCAGACTGTACTTTCGTCATCGCACACATCCTCCTCCAGGCCCATCGGATCAATGAAAGCCGCCGGATTATTGAGCACATAGGCATAGCGATTCCAGGATTGCGGATTTGTTTGGGTCACCGCGCCTACCCCCAACGGGTCAGGCGAGATCCATCGTCCCTGACTGGGGCTGTATCGTCGCGCCGGAAAGTCGAGCAGGCTGGTGACCGTGGTTTGCAACTGGCCCGTATACGAATCGTCGCCCGAGCTTCCATAGGTCTCCCCGAACGGCGCGTACTCGGTCGTCGATGCCGTC
>DATDLS010000161.1:0-3856 GCA_036519195.1 Occallatibacter sp.
ATGGTCGGCTGCGAAGGAATTGGGATCATAGTGAAGCCGGTGTGCCACAAAGGGGCTCTTCACGAGGTCGTGAGAATCCCAATGATTTCGCAGAATTGAGAGCCTCAAATCGTGTGGGCAAAAACGACCGTTTGTGGCACAGCGTGCGAAATTCGCGCTCCGCGCATTAGGACACACAGCTGCGAAGCGGCAAGACTGCAGAGCATCATTGAGCACTTCCGATCAGCGAAGGCCCGATAGGCCAGCAATTCAGGCATAGTGTGACAATCCAACACGAATCCTTACCGTGGGTGTCCTCCAGGGCAATCGGCACCGCTGGTCGCGAGGCTTCCGGTATGGTCTTTACGCCTAAATCGTCCCTAGGGCTCTGGCCACCACATTTGGCGCGATCGACGGCCAGTATGGCCCGGGAGAGCGCGCCTGCGGCTTCCACCCATAAAAAGGCATGATGGGGCCGACAGACCCTCAATTGGGCCCCCGGCCGGGCCGATTTAATGATAAGCTTGATTAACAATAAGAGGAATAATAATATTCCTCTTACATTCTTATTGAGACCCCCGGAGAGACGCGCATGGACATCAATCCTGAGATTCGAGAGCGGATTCTGAACGCGGCGCAGCAGCTGTTCGACGCTTCCGGACGGTTGGAGCTACCGACGGTCGATGCCGTCCGTCGGTTGTCGAAGACCAATATGAACGATGCCTCGGCGGTCATGAAGGAATGGCGCCGGTTACAGATCGTCTCGGCCTCGGCTGCGGTGGTGTCGGTGCCCGATCGGGTGCAGCAGGCGAGTCAATCGGCGTTGAGTGCACTGTGGACCGAGGCGCAAGAGCTCGCCAACGAAGCGTTGCACGCGGCGCAGACCGCCTGGGATGCGGAACGGGCCGAAGCGGAGAAGCTGCGCGTCGAATTGTCGTCGGCGTTCGAAATCCAGAGCGCGGAGCTCGAGGCGTTGCGCTTGAAGTTGGCGGAGGTGGAGAAAGCGGCCTCGACTGCGGCGGCGGCGTGCGAGCGGTCGCGGATAGAGAGTGCGCAGCAGGTGGTGGCGTTGACGGACCAGGCGCATACGGCGAGTGCGCGCGCGCAAGAGATCGAGAAGCGGGCCGAGGACCTGAAGACCGCACTGATGGCGGCGCAGGCCTCAGAGCAGCGGTTGACGGCCGAGCTCGAGGCGGAGCGGCGTCAACATGGGGCGACACGCGAGCAATCGAATGCGGTGAGTACGGAACTTATGACGGTCAAGGCCCGGGCGGAGGCGCAAGCTGGGGTGCAGCTCGAGCAGGTGGAACGATTGAAGCGGGTGGAGGCGGATCTAGCCGCCGCACGGGGTGCAGCGGCAACGGCCCGGGAAGAGGCGGCGCAGTTGCGCGGTCAGGCCGAGGCGCTGCAGGCTCAGCATGCGCAATTGATGAAGGTCCTCAAAGGAGCCTGAGAGCCAACGGCCGGGCCCCTTTATCAGATATAGAGAGAGGGTAAATGGACATCGAAATGGATGAGGAGACTTCGCATTACCTCCACTCGACACTGCGCGAGAAGATCGTCGAGCACGTGTTCGTGGGCGACGCTTTGCGGCGGCTGTGGCAGCATCGCGTGACAGATGTTGAGGTGCTGCGCTCGGAGTTCGACGCCGGCGGGTACGATCTGGTGATGAGTCACGGCAAAATCGTCAGGCACATTCAATTCAAAACTACGATGGTCAACGGCAAGGCAGCCTATATCAAATCGAGCCTCAAGCTGATGGACAAGCCGAGCGGCTGTATCATTTGGATCTTTGTCACCAAGAATCTGGATCTTCATTCCTACTGCTGGCTGGGCGGTCCTCCCGGAGCCCAGCTGCCCGACATCCGGAACATGAGAGTTGCCAAACATACCAAAGCGAACGCCAAAGGCAAAAAGGCCGAACGGCCAGATCAGCGGATTATCCCTCGCAGCCGATTCGATTCACTTGGCTCGCTCGACGAAGTGTTGGAGCGGCTATTCGGACCGCTGGCATGAGCCAGCTCGCACGCACCGGCAAGATGCCTGTTCTGCCCTCACTAGTAGCGCACACTGGCGAGCGCGCCGGTGTGCGCTTCCTCGAATTCTTCGCCGTGCAGATCCGCAACCCGCACACCCGCCGCGCCTATGCTCGGGCCGTGAGCGAATTTTTGGCATGGTGCCAGAGCGTAGGCGTCACTTCCCTGCCCGATGTTCAGTCACTGCATGTGGCGAGCTGGATCGAGCTCGAAGCCCGGCATGTTTCGGCTCCCACCTCGCCTCTGAGAAGAGTCTGACAAATTGCAGTGCGTGGTATACTTATTTCAGAATCACCTATCGACTGTCCTCGCTCGCGAGGCAGCAAATCCTAAGGCCGCCGCAAGGCGGCCTTAGCGCTTAAGGCAAGACAATGCACATCGCGTACATGGACGACGCTGGCGATCTTGGCGCCCTGGCAAACCCTCCGCTCCACAACGACCAACCCGTCTTTGCCCTGACCCTCCTCGTCGTCAATCAGGTCCGCCTTGCCGCACTGGTTCCGGAATTCCTCCAGATCAAGAGAAACTACTTCCCCGGACTCATCCCTCCGGCGTCACACTTCCTGGCCGCCGTGCTCAGCGAGATCAAAGGTGCGGACATCCGCCGCGACATCGCCACCGGCACACGCAATAAGGCCAGGCACGCAACCCGATTCCTTTCTGAGATCGTCGATCTCTGCCTTCGGTCCGATGCCAAGTTGGTCTCAAAAGTCTACGTCAAAGGAATCGGGCAGCCGAACCGTCACACCTCCGTTTACACAGCGTCTTGCCAAGCGCTCTTCAAGAGCTTTGACCACTACCTCTCAACGGTTGACGACGTTGGATTCTGCATCGCAGATTCCCGCACCAAGGGTCTCAACGTTCCCGTAGCGCATTCCATCTTCACCCAGATGTTCAGCACCAAGCGAGTCCACTATCCCCGCATCATGGAACTGCCAACCTTTGGACACAGCGAGAACCACGTTGGAGTGCAGATATGCGATCTGTTGGCTTCGGCGCCCATCGTGCCGGCAGCAGTGCACACCTATTGCACCGGCCACATTGCCAACGTTCACGTCCAGCCAGGGTACTCAAAAATCCGCGCCCTCTTCGCGACCAGGTTGCAGCAACTTCTCTACCGCTACCAGGATGCACAGCACATTTGGCGTGGAGGCATCACGGTCAGCGATGCAATCCTGCATCGAGCATCCTCGGAGTTGTTCAAGAACGTTCCGACCGTGTGAATACGCCCGGCGATCTAGTTCCCTTCCCTTCCCCCGCTTGCCATACCCCTTCCCTGGCCCAAACCTAGCGAAGGTCGACAAAACGGCAAGGTAAACTTCCCTCCACAGCCTCCAGCGGCTCCGAAAGTTTTACGGAAGTTGGTTCTTCCGTCTGGCTACACACTTTCGAGCCGTCGTCGTTGCAGTTGAGCTGAATATGAATCGGGAGGGGTGCTTTCGTTTGGCCTGCTGAATTTCTTCGGGGCGGGCGCGAAACTGGAGGCAGCGCCTCTTTCTGCCAGGAGCGTAACCAGCGATATACCGCATTGAAACCGCACCACGCAGTTCGAGACTCGGCGGATAGCATCGCGTCTAAAACCCCTTCCGTTATCCTCGCTTCACAATCGGGGCTTATGCGGAGTAGTTCAGGGAGTGTCTGGACGATAGCTACATTCTGTGAGGAATGTTCCAGGAGCCGATTGATGAGATCGATGTCCAGCTCTCCAACCGAGAACAATGGCGCACTTGGTCTGCGATGATGGCTCCAGTCGCCTGAGCAGCATCACGATTTCCCTGTTCAACCCGATTGAAGTCATGTGGTGGCACGGTTTCAGGTTGCCAGTTCAAAAGCGTGTCCAT
>DATDLS010000162.1:0-14157 GCA_036519195.1 Occallatibacter sp.
CCGTTCAGCACTCGCATTGGCGAACACGAACTGATGGGCGAGCGTTGTCTTGCCGCTGCCGGGGGCTCCCGCGATGATATTGAACGAGAACTCGGGGAGCCCGCCGCCTACAATTTCGTCGAGGCCCGGAACTCCGGTGGGGAGCTTGTTGATCTTCACTTTGTCTTGGGTGCTCACGCTTTTCTCCCGTTCTCGGAACTGAAATCGTCGAAGGTCGCACCTGGCCAGGTAATCCGTAGCAGGCTCAACGTTAAGGCTTCGCCAATGAAGAGAAGAAGCAGGCCGAGTAAGCAGGAGATGAGGATGATTTCCCCTTCGCTAGCCGGGAACTCGCCAGCCTGAATCTTGTCGATGTCGAATTGGTGTTCGATCTGGCCCAGACCCACTAATGCACCTTCCTCGGAGACCCGCACCGCGCTAAGACTGGGGGCTTCTGATCTGGCCAACGCTAAGGCGCGAGAGGCGAGCGACTGAAAGCCGATCGCTCCGGCAAACTGACCAAGACCCTGGCGCAGTTTTTCATAAACACGAAAGGTTGCCGAGCCCCCAGGCATGGAGGTCTCGCCCGCAAAGGCTTCGTAACCTAAAAGATCCTGGGCCAATTCGCGCATTTTTGAGGGATTCGGCGAGTTCAAACGTGCATTTCTCCGGGAAATAGGTCTCTACAGCCGTTGCTCGCTTTGTTGGGCCAGCGCGACGATTCCGTCTTTGCGGAAATACTTTCGCAGCTACGGTCGTCGACATCGAGACCCGCTCTCGAAGTGGCGCGGGCGGAACTCAATTCATGTAGCGATTCGTTTCTGGGTTTGGTTCGTCTTCTTTTGACCCACCAGCCTTGCTTCGGATGAGTGTAAAAACATCCAAAACCGTGGCAATACTGAGAATGTTTCCCGCAACACTCACGAGTCCATCTTCCATGCCGGGATGTTTGTCCGCCAGGGTTTCAATTCGTGCGCTCACCTTCCTCAGCCGGTCAATCTCCAGCAGAAGGTCCTCGAATGCCGCACCCATGGCCGGTCCATCGGCCGCCGAGTCTGTTGTGGCCGCTGGGGGCGTCACCGGCTCTGTTCTGACGGCGACCTGAAGCCGCAAATCCTCGATCAAACGCAAGGTCGTTGTCTCGCCTAGAAAGGCGAGAAAAAGCCCGAGAAGCTGAGCAATCAGGGCAATTCCGACTTCGCCATCCTCATCCGTGTCCTTCCGAGACTCAACCTCGCTGAGACCGCACAAATCTCCATTCGCCGCTACCAGCACGGTACCGAGCCGGGGAGATTCAGACTTGGCCAGAGCCAAAGCGCGGGAAGCGAGAGCTTGAAAACTGTCAGTTCCCACGGCTGCGCCGAGTTGCCGGCGCAGCCTCTCATAGACACGCACAGTTGTAGATCCGGTATGCAGGGAGGCGGTACTCTCATCAGCCTCGCAAGCAACCAGATTGCGCGCCAAATCACGCGGCTTTTGTGGAGGAAGCCCCAGTTCGTTCTCTCCTTACACTCTGCTGTTCGCCTTGGAGGGGAAGCATCTGTCGCGATGGGACCCCGGTCGCGACTGCCTTGTTGCGGGATTTCCTACGCGACTCACCAGCCCCCATTTGACGTCTTACGTTCCAAAACTATCCGAAATATCTCCTGGAAGATGAGCAAAATTGAACAGATTGCCCCGCCGGAAGAGTAATCCTGTGGGAAAGCTGGATTGAAATGTTCAACTGCGCAGGCTGCGACGGGTTGTGGGTTGAAGGAAAGATCCAGCCTCCCCGAATCCTCGAGCGCTTAATTCGCTATTCATTATCCGCCCAATTTGTTAAACTGTTAGCCCGCACTCCTTGAGCGGTGACCACGCGATAGCCGCAACAGTAAGTAGGCCCTCCAATGGTCCAACTCGAAAAGCCCCGATTCGATGCCGCCGCTTTCCTCGCGAACGCCGGTTTGGGGCGAAGAATCATCAAGTTAGCCGCGAAGGAGGCCTTCTTTTTGCAGGGGGATCCCGCGGACTCGGTTTTTTATCTTCAGAAAGGCCGTGCAAAGGTCACGGTGGTTTCATCAACCGGGAAGGAAGCTATCATTACGCTTCTCTCGGCAGGCGATTTTGTGGGTGAAGAGGCGCTCGCGGCAATCGGTGGGTTGCGTTTGGCCACGGCAACTGCGATCACCGCCTGTACTGCTCTCAGAATTAGCCGGGACGAGATGATCCATGTGATGCATCTAGAGAATAGCTTCTCAGACCTCTTCTTGAAGGTCCTACTGGAACGAAGCATGCGCATTCAGGCCGATCTGGTCGATCAGCTTTTCAACTCCAGCGAAAAGCGTCTTGCGCGGATACTCCTGTTAATGGCGGAATTTGGAAAGCCGGGCGAACCGGAACAATACCTTCCCAAGATCTCACAGGAGACCCTGGCGGAAATGATCGGCACCACCCGCTCCCGCGTGAGCTTTTTCATGAATCGATTTCGCGATCTCGGGTTCATCGAATACAAGGGCCGTATCAAGGTTCACAAATCCCTGTTGAATGCAGTCCTGCTTGATCGACTACCCAGGCTTCCAGCCGACAGACCTCCTTCTCCGGCCGCTGAGCGAACTCGATCGAAATCCGCTAAGCGCGCCCAGCATGGACGGAACTGAGCAAATTGGAATTGCGTCTGGTGGCTGATGCTCGTCCAGAACGGGTGGCGGGCCTTTCGCCTGCCGGTGCGGCTGGGGCACTGAAACCGTCGCGGACTGACGCGGTCAGTCGCGGCTGATCCATCTTCCTTTTAACCCGGGCGAAAATCTTTGTTTCAATCTCGATCCGGCTTTTCTTTTTCATGAAGTGTCCGTTCTTTGAATGGTGAGAAGTGAATTACCGTATCGAGTCTGGATCTGATCTTTTTCTGTGTCGCCAGCGAACAGAATCGAATGGCGCGTCGGCCGCGCTAGCGCCGCCACCGCGAAAATCCCCAGCCCCCACCTCCGACCAGGAAAAAGCCATTAGAACAAACACGATTGTCTCCATCCTGTAACCTCACTCGCAAGAGGAAGCGGACCTGCCCTTGTAACGACTGTTGTCCCACTTCCTTCCTACACATGATCCTAAGAGCGGCCCAGACGGTTGTCTGATCATGTTGGAGCACTGTGGGCGTCAATTACGTCGCGCCGACAATTATGCCCCGTATCGCCCCATGGCCGTCCGTGACTTGCATTCGAAAGACCTTTGATGATGTCCCCTGTCCGCGGCGGGTGAGCCATTTTGATCAGCCGCTGACGAAGAACCTGCATACACTGTTCGTATGAGCGGAATAGCGTCCCTCATGGGTGAATAGAATGACAGCCGCTGTTGATACGACCGCGCAGGCAAGGATCTTGTTGGTGGACGACAACGAATCGATCCGTGAGTCGCTGAAGGAAGTGTTGGAATTCAACCAGTTTCTCGTTACGACAGCTGCGGATGTTTCTGAAGCTATTCATTTGATCGACACAGAAGCATTTGATGTGCTGCTCTCCGATTTGCACATGCCGGGTGCCGGAGACGGGTTCACGGTAATCAGTGCAATGCGCCACAAGCATCCGAACGCGATTACGCTGCTATTTACCGGCTACCCCGCATTGAAGGAGGCTATGAGCGCTATCCTTTTGCAAGCGGACGAAATCCTGGTGAAGCCGATGCCTATTCCCGAGATGGTTTCATCGATTCGCGAGAGATTGGGCAAGCGTGTGGCTAGGCGGCCAGCAAACACAGAGCGAGTAGCTTCCATTTTGGAACGTGACGCCCTCACAACTATTGCCAATTGGCTCTCCGCAGTTAATACCGACAATGAGCTGAGCCTCATACGTCTTAGCGATGAGCAGCGCACCGGACACCTTCCGCAGCTGATTCGAGAGCTTGTTCATCGATTGCGCGTGCCGCGCAGCCTCGGGACCAAACAGGCATCGGAAGCTGCCCTCTTGCACGGGAAAGTCCGCCGCTCACAGGGTTATTCCATACCGATGATTATCGAGGAATCGCGTATCTTGCAAGTCAGCATCTTCAACACATTGCAGACCAATCTGAGTGTTGTGGATTTCAGCCTGCTCCTGATCGACGTAATGACGATCGCCGACGAGGTCGATTCACAATTGAAACAAACAATCGTCAGTTTTGCGGAATCGGCAGCTAGCATTGCGGCGTAGTCCGTCGGCCACCTAAATCAGGGGCCGTTTCACCGTACGACTGCAATCAACGTCATATCATCTACCTGTTCCGATCGCGCCACCGCCGAGCAATGCGCGAAGCTGATCGGTCGGATGTTTCAGCGCAGGGTATTTTTCCTATGCAGGGTTCCAGAGCATCGGGCGCATTAGCTCGCCCAACGCTTGCAACTTCTCGTCGGCGAGTTTGGCATACACTCGAACCTTACCGGACTCGTCTGCATGAACACTCATGAGGCTGCTCAGGCAGACAAGGGCCTGTAAGGTATTCGCGGCACCAAGTACAAAGGTCTTATCAATGCTCGTTGAAGCCAGGGCAACTGATCGATACCCTCCTTGTGCGTCTCCTGAAGGTTCGGTAGAGCCAACGGAGGATGCAAAAGCGACTCTCATCATTTTATGTTCCATGGGCTTCAATCTCCTGATCTTCCGATCAACACGTTTAAAGCTTATGCGCGAGTCCTTCGGTTCTTTGAGGACACTTCTAATTATGTCAATGGCATATATCCATGTCGGTTCGAGAACGAACCATTTTGAACATCTTCTTGGTTCGACTTCGTACATACTGTGAGTTTTACGCTGGAAATCACGAGGTGTTCAATGTCCGATGTCAAGTACGCGAACACGTTATTGCAGTCGTTTGACACTGAGTTGATCGATCGTCTGCGCCTAAAGTCGGTCGCGTTTAAGGTGGGACATGAGATTGAATCTCCGGGTAAGCCGGTCAAGCATCTTTTCTTCCTTGAGGCGGGGATGGCATCGATGACAACGACTTTCAAGAATGGTACGGAGGTTGAAGTTGGAATGTTCGGGTATGAGTCGGTGATTGGCGTTTCGGCCTTGATGGGGACCAAACAAAGCCTCAACCGGGTCTATACGCAGATCGCTGGCTGGGGATACCGATGCAGGTTTGAGATAGCGGCAGCGGAATTTGGCCGTTGTGGCCCATTCCAGCGCATCACCCTGCGGTATGTTCAAGCACAACTGGTGCAGGCTGCTCAATCTACCGGCTGTAATGCGGAACACAGCTATGAGCAAAGGCTGGCGCGTTGGCTTCTAATTTGCGCCGATAGAGTGCATGGTAATCAATTCAAAATGTCCCAGGAGTTTCTATCCCACATGCTTGGCAGCACCCGTCCTACGGTGACGCTGTCTGCGGGGCGGCTGAAGAAGGAGAAGCTGATCACTTACGAGCGAGCAGAGATTGCGATTGTGGATCGGAAGGGGTTAGAGAAGCGAGCGTGCGAGTGCTACGGGGTCATCAAACAGCACCTGGATGATTTCGCGGCGTTCGATTCAGGTGACACCAAGTAGGCACGTGTGTCCATGGTCGCTTGGAAATTCCAGACAGAGGAAATTGGACAACTTCCCACCAGGAATCACCCTCGCCTTGCCACCGGTCAGGCTGTAGCGTTAACAAAGGAGAGCGTTCTCTTTTCAGCCTAAATATAGTACCGGCAAGAGTTTGCGTCCTTCATAAGAAGTGTTGCTCCGGAGTCACATCGTGAACCGAACAGGGCAGGCATGTAAGGTGCCTGCGAAGATGGCGAATGCCGAACCGGTTGATACGTGACTGCTTTCTTAATAAGGCGCCCGAGACCTCATGCGCTGGGTCGAGTTTGCTACGTCTCTTGTCGGACATCTCGTATTCTTGCTCGGAGATGGCGAAGTGAAGAATCACTTATCCTGAAACTCATCAGAGAGCAATGCCGTTTTCTGCCAGGTAGACTTTTGGCGGAGCACAGCCTTTTGAGGTGCGGCTGCCACGTATGTTATTCAAGACAATGGTGAGGAGGGCGTTCAATTGTGAACAGTACACCTTCCAGCTAGTTGTTTATAAAGTGGTGACGGCTAGACTGGCTTTCCCATGGGATATCTGACCTGCTAGGGACGATTCCAGGACTACCAAGTATCCATGCCGCTTGGCGGTGGGGCTGTGCAATCGATATGGTTGCCATGTTGAATTGCCACCGATACGGGAAAGGTGGATTTCATTTTGTAGCGGCAGTTTCGCTTCTTCACGATGCAGCATCAAGGATATCGTCAGGCCTATGTCTTTTTACGTTGGATCTCTTTGAGCGTTCGGCTGGTACTGCGCTCGTCTAGGATTCTGAGCGGACTCGTGATCGTGATTTGCAGGGGGTGCGTTCCAATTCTATCGTGCATAAGTCTCAGCCATCTCGATGGATACGATTGTTGTTGAAGTCGCTTGGCCCTGGGATCATCACCGGCGCCGCCGACGAGGACCCGTCTGGGATCGCCACATATTCTGTTGCAGGCGCACAACTTGGAACGAAGGTTCTTTGGACTGCACTCGTAACGTGGCAGATGATGGCCGCCGTTTAAATGATGTGTGCCCGTATCGGTAAGGTGACGGGGAAAGGCCTGGCCGGAAATTTCAGTCGGCGCTTTCCACGCTGGGTATTGCTGGCATTCGTCTTAGCGCTGTTTGCGGCGAACACCATTGACATCGGAGCAGATCTGGCCGGCATGGCGGATGCGGCAGAGATGCTGTTGGGGATCAATGCGAAACTGTGTGTTGCGGCGTTCGCACTCCTGATTTCGTGGGCAACGGTCCGGCTGCAATATCGCCAAATAGCACATGTGCTTAAGTGGCTGGTACTTGCGCTCTTCGCATATCCGTTGACCGCATTTGTGGTGGAGGGCCGATTGGGGACAGGTGGCGCGCTCCACCCTGGTGCCAACCATGCCGCATAGCAGAGATGAATAATCGATGTTGGTGGCGATTTTAGGCACGACGATCAGTCCATATCTGTTCTTTTGGCAGGCAAGTCAAGAGGTCGAAGAGGAAAAGGATGCAGGCCAGAGCACGCTTGCTCTGCGGAGAGGGGCGACAGTGAGGGAACTTGACCTGAGGAACCTGGATGTGGGCGCTGGCGCGTTTTTCTCGAATATGGTCATGTTTTTCATCATCCTCACTACTGCCATCACTCTCAATCGCCATGGCCTCACCCACATCGAGACCACCCGCGAGGCTGCCGAAGCCCTTCGCCCTCTTGCTGGAAACTTTGCCGCCGTCCTGTTTACCGCCGGCATTGCCGGTGTGAGATTTCTTGCTATCCCCACCCTCGCGGGATCTGCAGCATACGCCTTCGCAGAGACGCTTGGATGGCATCAGGGCTTGAACAAGAAGATGAAGCAGGCCCGTGCGTTTTATGTCCTCATTCTGCTTTCAACCGGGATGGGTGTGGGACTCGACTTCGTCCGTATTAACCCTGTGAAGGCGCTTTATTGGTCGGCGGTTATCAACGGCTTGTTGGCTCCATTTCTTCTCATCGCAATCCTGGTGGTCGCTTCGGATAAGAAACTTATGCAGGGTCAACCCAGTTTCCGCCTGGATTGGATCGTCGTAGCCCTTACTACAGCAGCGATGTTCATCGCGGGAGTAGCCATGTTTGTTGTATAGACCGCCAAAAGAATACTAAGGTCGCCGGTTTGCTATGACACGCACCAACACATCACGAGTTCTCTCGCAACTGCTGGCTGTCACTTTGGCGGTTGTGGTAATCGCTGCACTCTACCTTGCGAAGACGGTGATTTTGCCATTCGCTCTTGCTTTACTGTTTACGTTCGTGCTCGGTCCTCCCGTAACCTGGCTCGAGCGGATTCGAATCCCGCGAATAATGGCCGTTCTCTGTGTGATTCTTGCTGCCGTGGCCATATTGGGGACAATCGGTTGGACTGTCTTCACGCAGTTGATTGAGGTCACCGAGGATCTCCCCGCTTACGCGCTGAACGTGAACAACAAAATCGAGTCGTTTCGCCCATCAAAGACAACGAGGTTCACGCACGCACAGGAAGCACTGAACCGGCTGAGCCAGCAAATTGAAGCATTAAGTGCAGACGTTATTAAGGATCCCCGGCCTTTTGGACGAGGCGAGTTGAGATCGTCCCCTGATCGGCCAGTTTCAGTGAAGGAGGTCGGCGGAAGTCAGGGCCGTGTGGACGCACTTAGCGGTGTACTGGGATTTGGGCTCTCTTTCCTGTTGGTGGTGGTTTTTACCTTCTTCATGTTATTGAATCGAGAGGACTTGAGAAACCGTCTGATTCGATTGACCGGACAGGGCCACATCAATCTGATGACTCAGGCGATGGACGACACAAGCCGCCGCGTAAGCCGATATCTCTCGCTGCAATTACTGGTAAACGCCATGTTTGGAGTGATCATCTTTGTGGCCCTTCACTTCATGAGCTTGCCTCATGCTGCATTGTGGGGTTTCCTTGCGGGCGTTCTGCGGTTCATTCCTTATGTTGGTGAGCTGATCGCCGCCGCCCTGCCGATAGCGCTGTCTGTTGCGGTTTTTGACGGATGGACAAAGACGCTTCTTATCATTGTGATTTTCTTCGGTATGGAGATTGTGACTGGCAATTTCTTGGAACCCCATGTATACGGTCGGTACACAGGTCTCTCCTCACTTGCAGTTCTCATAGCGGCAATCTTCTGGACTCTGATCTGGGGGCCGGTTGGCCTCATCTTGTCGGTGCCTCTCACCGTCTGCCTCGTTGTCATGGGAACACGTGTACCGGGTCTGGACTTTCTCACTATTCTCCTGGGCGATCAACCGGTCATGCCCCCGGACGCCCGCTACTACCAACGATTGCTCGCCTATGACCAACGCGATGCCAGCCGGGTACTCGAAACATATCTAAAGGACACATCCCTTCAGGAGCTTTATGATGCAGTTCTGATCCCAGCGCTAAATCTCGCTGAACAGGATCGACATAGAAATGCACTCGACGAATCGACGGTCACATTTATAACTCAAACCACGAAGGACCTAATGGAAGGATTAACTCTCAGGCAAGCAGGTTCTGAGCAAGCCGAAGCAACAGCGGAGACAAGTGTTAGCGGAAAGTCACATCTCCACGCCGGCAAAGATCCAATGCACGCTACTATAAATTCGAAGAAAATTACTTGTGTTCCTGTCCGCGATGATGCGGATGAAATTGTCGGAATCATGTTGGCCCAATTGCTGGAGCGAGCCGGCTATTCCGCAATAGTGATTCCGATTGGCACTGTTGAAGGTATGTTGGCGGAAACGTCTAAAAGCGAGCCAGACATCGTTTGCCTTTCCGCTCTGCCGCCATATGCAATTTCTCACGCTCGGAATCTTTACAGAAGAATGCGCACGCAAAACGCGGAACTGAAAATCATTGTCGGATTGTGGAATTACACGGAAGACCTTGCCGAGGCAGCTAGTGAGATTAGTGGCGGGGAGCCAGCCGAAATCTGCACTAATCTGGCTCAGATCACTCTTCAGACCAGTTCGGCCTTGGGGGTGCCCTCGGAGAAATAGAGCCGAAAGGGGCTGCCTAAAAGACTCTCAAGCCTTCGCCGCAAGAGGTTGCTCACTTGCGTTGCGCTTGAAGTCGAAAACCCTCGCTGCAGGAGCCTGCTCATGACCTGGTGACTGACACCTCAAATGGTCCATCGGTATCCGCACATCAAGCAGGTCAGTCGCGCCCCCAATGCCACAAGCCAGGGCGGTCCAAGCAGATGCTGCCCATCCAGGCTAAACCTGGTCGCCCGCTTGCGCACAACTTGATGAGCAATTGCGACCAGCTTTCAGCAACCTGATTGTTTGATACTGCTCCATAGAAGGCTCAATACCGGCAAGGAACCTTCCTAACAGGGACTTTACTGGGTCGCAGACAATCAATGCGCCAGACGCTCTCAATGAATTTCAACCAATTGAACCCACCCCAGGACAAAGGAGAGAATCATGACGAAACCGAGCACAAACGATAAGACCGCAGGCAATCTCCACGAAGTCAAAGGCGCAATCAAACAGAAGGCGGGTGAGCTTACCAAAAATCCTGACCTGGAAGATGACGGCAGAGCTGAAAAGAATGACGGAAAAGTTCAAAAAGCTGTCGGCAAGATTGAAAAGGCTGTCGGAGAATAAGCGAGCCAGCATCGAACTCGGAGACGAGACAGGGTCAAGAGAAAATGACACCATCAGTGTTTGTACAAATGGGCGAACAGATTGATGAAACAGCGCGCAAGGCTTCTCGGGCAGCATCTGCTGTTGCAGATGCACTTGAGGATGGTGTCGGAGCGGCACGGCGTACCGCGAAACATGGCGCCCATGCGGCTACTGAATTTCTAGACGACACGAAGAAACGCATACGACGACATCCGGTTGAAACAGTTCTGGCGACCTTCGCGGCAGGCATTGCGACTGGCGCCGTGATCGGCTTGATAATGAGGCGAAGGCAACTCTAACAACAGGACTCTTGCGCGAGAGAGGGTCCCGTAATCTTGGCCCTCCGAGCTGAATGTCTCGAGATATTAGATTGCTACATCATTGCTGAGTTGCCTGCGAGGAACAGCTTTCAAGAGTACATTGGCAAGTGATAAGGCCCGAAGGGAGGGGGCAGAGGCAGTGTGCAACGGTGCTGCCTTCAGGGGACGTTGCCATATGATCTGGCATCACTACCGCCGCCTTTGGTGTGGGCACTTGCAGGCATATTGCTCTAACGTCGTCATGAAGTCCGTGCAATTCTTCTTAGCGACCATAGGGCAACGAGTGATCAAGCGGAATTTTGATTGCGGCCAGAGTGGAGACTGGAAGATGAGAACGTGCGTATTTCGGATGAAATTATCCGGAGCATCGAATCGCCCGGAATCGGCGAGTGCTTAAGAGAATCTACCCCACCATAGTTAAGTCGTCGGAGTGTGAGGAGATCGATGGAGACTATCGAAGAACCTTTGACAGGGAACGGGGCATCCGCTCAAGGTGTGGACGCCTTGGCCACAATTCTAGAACGGGAATCAGAATCGACGATTAAGGAATGAATTGTACGCGCCAGCGCTGACGAGAACCTCTTCGCGATCAAGCTGGATGATAAGACCCGTTCCTCCCACCTGCCTCAGGTGTTCAAGGAGTTGATACATCGTCTGCGCAATCCTCGGCCCCTGGGCACCAAAGGCCAGCCACCGACAGTCAGCTCACGAACACGGACTGACCCGGCGCAAACAGGGCTACTCTGCCGCCATGCTTGTAGAGGAATCTCGTATGCTGGAAGTTTCCGTTTTCGATACCCTGCACAAAAATGATCAATGGGTGGACGTCAGCGTTCTTCTCACTGATGGGGCGGTGATAGCGGATGAGGCGGATTCACAACCGGCAGAAGCTATGACTAGCTTTATCGGGAGAGGCAAATGCGGATGCGAAGCCAAAAGATCTCCCCATCCTCGCGGCCGCGCGTTGAGATGAGAGGTCGGAATGGGCTTTGGTTGAACTGGTTTCATGGCTATTATGATTCGCCGGATTCGCTCATAATGGTCAAAAAGCCTCAACGCAGGGGTCCGGCCTGTTGTTCCGGACATTCCCTACGTCCTGTCCAACCTGCCACGGCTTCATTTCTTCAACCGGATGCGCGAGAATGCCTAGTCGGTATTCGTGATCCAATGACCTAACGTGAAGACGCCGATGAAAACGGCAAGTCCTGCCGGCAGGATATTGAATGGGTTGAAGACGCCCACGGCCAAGACGCAGACGAATTAAAACAGCGTTCGCACGACCCTGAGATATGGGAGGGGCATGCCGGAGGGTTTTGTAGGCCCGGTTCCTCCGACGGGTTGTCGTGTGCCTGCAGCGTCATCCCTCACAGCTTGAAAAATCTTGGGCTGTCGTTGTTGGGGTACAGCGTAAGGCTCCGGTTTCACGCCCACAGCCAAGATCAACGCGTTGATGGCGGGCACTGCAATCCCCGTGCCCGTGGCGACACCGGCGAGTCTGAAAAACTATGCTCCTCATGCATCACATGGATCATCTCTGTCCGGCTGATTCTGAGAGCGGTGCAGGCGGTAATCGCAGTGGCAGTGGCCGAACGCAACCCAGCCATCGCCGCGAGCGCCACTTCTCTCACAAAGTCGCCTGCGGAGGGAAGCGTGATGGTAGCTTCCTTCCCGGCAGTGGAAACAACTGTGACTTTTGCACGGCCCTCGTGAAGACAAAAAAAACGCAGTCTGCGGGATCTCCCTGCGAAAAGAAGGCTTCCTTCGGCGCCAATTGGATGATTCTTCGCCCCAGGCCAGCGCTCGCCAGGAAAGCGGCAACATCGAATCGGGGCTTTTCAGGTTCAACCATCGAAGGGCCTTCTTGCCGCTGCAGCCTTTGCAGAGTGATCGCTGGAGGAGTGCGCGGCCGCATTGCCCTCAGTTTAACGAAACAGGTGCGCGATCAGTAAGGAATCATCTGCTCCAGGCAGGGCCAAGGGATGCCGGATCTTCTTCTTTCGACTAAAAATCCGTCCCGCCCTGTTCGGTTGCACACTTCATCCAAACATCACCTTGGATTATTCCTGAGGCAGAGCAATCCGTTCAAGTTTGCTCATCTTTCCAGAGATGTTTCAAGTACTTGTGGATGGCATGACGCCAAATTGAGTATGATGAATCCCGTTAGGAATCTCATAACAGAGGCAGTCGTCATAAAAACATCATTGCCATCAATGGGTTACTTTCAGGGCGAAACGTAGCGCATAAAGATGAGGACGGAACCGATGCTTACTTCAGAAAAGACGCGCGATTTGGCCCGCAGCCTCGTTGCTTCCGAAGCCGGTGAAGCTACGACCTTCCTTCATACCGAAGCTGCAACTATGCGCGTCTATGAGAGGTTGCGCAGACAACTCGGCACACCCGTGGGAGTTGACGGTTTTCAGGCGCTCGCTTCCCGCGCCCTGGCTCTGGCCAAGTCGGAATCTCCCCGGCTCACCGCCGTGCGGGTTACGGAGAATGGAGTCTTGCACGGTCTTGGCGAAGTTGAATCCCGGTCGGATGCAAACGAGGATGGCGAGGCCGGGGTCATCTTGATTGCGCAGCTGCTCGGGCTGTTTCTTACCTTCCTTGGCGAGGCAACGACGCTGCGTTTGATTGAAGATTTACGCCTTCAGATTGACGTCAGGACAGAGTCGCCCACGACCACAGCGGACACAAAAGCCTCAGCGGCCGATGGACCGGCCATGGCTATGGCTTTCGAGGACCTTCTGCTGGAAATTGATCGGCTGCGTAGTGTGAGCGAGCGTATTGAAACGCTGGCGGACAACCATCCCGGAATGGAGGATGGGTTAATGAGTGTTGCGGGAAACATTCGCAGTATTGCCACGGTTTTGGACGTCTTCACACTCATCCGAAGCAAGGCCGGCGGCTCGCAGGAAGACGCACCGCTGCCACAAACGAATGGCTTTGTGCATTGAATCCGCCCGCGCTGCATCCAGAGCGGCTGTGGATGTAGAACAACTCAACCGCAGGGTCGCTTGCGAAAAGACAGTATTGTCCCTCTGATCCTCCCGCGAAGCGTATAAGGGTATCTGAATCTTCCGCTTGGAGCGATGCACGGTTGAACATGACGACTCTTCCAAAAATGCGAGAATTGGCCCACCGTCTTCTTGCTTACGAAGTCGTTGTGGGTAAGACCTCCGAGCCAATGGAGTTCCCGACCCTTCGCGTCTATGAGAAGCTGCGCCAGAGCCTTAGTGCACTTGCGGGAGTAGCGGCTTTTGAGTCCCTCGCTTTCCGCGCTTTGACGCAGGCCAAGTCGGAAGCTCCCAGTCTTTGGGCTGTGCAGGTCGCAGAGGGGGGATCTTTACAGGGCCTGGGCCAGTTTGAACCTCAAATCGACATGGAAAAGGATCTGGCTGACAGGTTTCCGGCTGGCGATGGAGGAATTATTCTCATTGCCCGCTTACTCGGCCTGCTGCTTCTCTTCCTTGGCGATGCTTTAACGTTAAGCCTGCTGCGCAATACGTGGCCAGATGAAGCCTTTGACGATCGCAGTTCCGAGAACGGGAGAAACGCGTGAGCATCCAAGACAAAGTCAAGATAAACAAACTACCCACCGGAGTTCCGGGCCTCGACGAAATTGTAGGCGGCGGGCTCCCCGAGTTCTCGTTCAATATCATCGCGGGAGCCCCCGGCAGCGGCAAGACAACGCTCGCCCATCAGTTCGTGTTCGCCAATGCGAGTGCTGAACGG
>DATDLS010000163.1:0-29904 GCA_036519195.1 Occallatibacter sp.
GACTTTCACCCTGCTAGATTCGCAGCCTTGTCGGCTGCTCCATAGACGGCCCCCCCGAGCGGTTCGAGTCGGCGACGTACGTTTTGCGCTACTTGCGCAGTCCAGGTTTTTCGTCGATCGATACGGTAATCACTGCAAGAATCGGATTGGAGGCCGAAGCGGCGGCCTGATTCTGCAGCGTCACCTGAGAGCAACAATGAAAGCACAAGAGTGGTTCGATACGCCGTGCCTCCAGTGGGCCATTTGCCCTTTTACCGAAGCGGGTCTTCTGCGCCACATGAGCCGGCCGAAGATTGGCGATATGAGCATGGAAGAGGCCACGGCGATGCTGGCGCAACTGGCGCAGGAGCCGGGGTATCATTACCAGCCAATCTCTGCGGATTGGCAAACGCTATGTGGGCGGTTCTTCAAGCGTCTTTTCGGCCATAGACAAATCACAGATGCCTACCTGCTCGGCCTCGCCGTGCTCGAAGGGCTGGTACTGGTGACGTTTGACCGGGCTATGCTGCATCTGGCCGGAGAGGACAACAAACACGTTCTCGTCTTGCAGTCCCAATGATGCTCAAGTGCAATGCCTTCGGTGGTTCTCCGCAGTTTGTGCCGGGTTAGGTACCAGGCTGGTCTCGGGGGCCGCCATCCACCATAACAGGCGGTATGTACATACGCCATTCCGCCACTAACACCGTCCTCCGCGCAGCATTCAAAGACTCCGATCGCATACCAGGCTGTCAGAATTGGCCAAAAAACTGGCCGCGCGATACGCCTCCATATCGCCACCACTTTGTCATGAAGATGGAGCGAGCGGTGCGGGGCTGAAGGAGCGAGGCGCGGCTGAAGGTTTATGAGGACAGAGCATGGTTCGATTCTTAACAGACCCGTTGTAGTTTCGCACTGTTGAATCGGGTAACGATGCTTTTATGGAACGCGATGCTGAACCTATCTCCCTGGCTGAGGGTGCTGTGCTGGCTGTGCTTGGGCAATCCGCAGCGCTTCGATCCATCTGGGCCAGCAGGCAGATGGATCCAGCCGGGGCAGGAGGGCCGGCAATACCGGTGTTAGCAGCGATTGAAATAGTTCTTCAATCTGCCGAAATATACACTATATACATTGCATCGGGGCACAGTCCCTACCTCAGCTCCGGGCGGGAGTGAATGGGATGCAAGTTCGAGACCTACACGGAGGAATTCTGGGATGAATGGAGACAGGTTCACCGGGCGGGGGCGTGTCGGGTCTTCTCGATGCCTGGGCATTGGCAGGATCGCTTTCGCGGTGGCATGGGCCTCGATATGCGCATCGACAGCTCCGGCCTCTGCGCAGGCCCCGCTCACCAGCTTGCATGCGATCCATTCCCTGACTAAGGCCGAGGCTCAATCGGGGCATCCTGTCGCATTCGAGGCCACAGTCACCTATTACAACCGGAGCGACGTCGATCTTTTCGTCCAGGAGGGCGGCGAAGCCATCTATGTTGAGACAAAGCCGAATGAAGACCTGGTTCCTGGCGATCGTGTCCTGGTACGAGGAAAGACGCGGGATAGCTTCACGACGGATGTGCTCGGCGAAGATGTGACCGTGCTTCATCATGGCAATCTGCCAACGCCCGTCGCGGCGAACTTTGGGCAGATGATCCGCGCCGAACGCGACTGCATGTGGGCCACGGTGCGTGCGACGGTGCGCAGTGCGGACCGGGTAAACTTCGGGCATCTGCACGGCATCTTCCTGAAGCTTCTGATGGACGGAGGCACCATTGATGCGACCGTTGTGGGGACGGACGCGATCAGCCTTGACGAATTGCTTGATGCCGAGGTCGAAGTTACCGGAGTAGTTTCGGGAAGGTTCGACAGCAAGATGCAACTGATCGGCATTTTGCTCGAAGTTCCTTCGATCGCGAATGTGAAGATTGTGAAGCGCGCCGAGGTAAATCCTGATTCGCTGCCGATTGCGCCGATGAACCAGGTTCTGTCTGCCTATTATCTGCATGATCTGACCCACAGAGTACGGGTGAAGGGGACCATAACTTACTATCAGCCGGGTTCGGCAGTCGTGCTGCAGAATGGCGCGACGAGCCTTTGGATCTCCACGCACTCCAGCACTCCCATGCGGGAGGGCGATTTGGCCGAAGCCACCGGCTTTCCCGATACGCACGATGGTTTCCTGACGCTGACCGATGGAGAGATCCGGGACACCAGCGTCTTCGAACCGGTGCCGGCCCAACCGGCAACATGGCGGCAACTGGCCACCTGGAACAGCGGCGACCCCGATGGCCACGAGAGTGACCTGGTCTCATTCGAGGGCAAGGTGATGGCCGCGGTTCGTGAGGACTCGCAGGACGAGTTCGTGCTGCAGTCCCAGGGGAAACTCTTCACGGCGATCTATCGCCATCCGCCCAGCGATCGAGCGCTTCCACCAATGCGCGAAATCGCAGTTGGAACCAGAATTCGCGTAACCGGCATATGCATGGCCGTCCAGCCCGGTTCGATCAGCCCTGACGAACAGGAAGTGCCGTTCAACATCCTGCTGCGTTCCTTCGACGATATTGCAGTGGTTGCGAAGCCCTCATTGCTCAGCGTCCGCAACCTGCTGCTGCTGACCGGTTTTCTGCTGCTGCTGCTGTTTTTGGCAGGCGCAAGGAGCTGGTCTAGGGAGCGCAAGGTACGCCGGCAAAATGGCGCCGCGGCTTTCATCGAGCGGCAGCGAAGCCGGATTCTTGAGGACATCAACGGCACGCGGCCGCTCGCCGAGATCATCGAGGAGATTGCGGATCTGGCTTCCTATAAGTTGGGCAGCGTACCGTGCTGGTGCCAGATTGTGGATGGAGCGCAGCTCGGAAAGCGGCCGCCGGATCTAGCGTCGTTCGGCGTGATTCACGTGGAGATTCTAGGACGGTCGGGAACATCGCTGGGCACGATCTACGCCGCGATCCACCCGCACATCAAAACCCATACCAGGGAAACCGAGACCCTGAACATGGCGGCGGCGCTCGCCGCGCTGGCCATCGAAACCCGGCGGCTCTACTCCGACCTGGTTCGCCGCTCCGAGTTCGATTTGCTCACCGACACCTACAACCGGTTTTCGCTGGGAAGCTACCTGGATCAGCATATCGAAAAGGCGCGCCAGTATGCGGGCATCTTCGGCTTGCTCTACATTGACCTGAATGACTTCAAAAAAGTAAATGATCTCTATGGCCACCAGATTGGAGACTTGTATCTTCAGGAAGTCGCGGTGCGCATGAAGCGCCAGCTTCGCGGAGCGGACATGCTGGCACGGCTTGGCGGCGACGAATTTGCCGTACTGCTGCCGACGGTTCGCAACCGCGCCGCGGTGGCGGATATTGCTCATCGCATTGGGCAGTGCTTTGAAAGCCCTTTCAGCTTCGAAGGGCATATCGTCCACGGTTCGGCCAGCATCGGGATTGCGCTCTATCCGGAAGATGGAGCGAGCCGGGACGGTCTTCTCAGCGCCGCCGATGCCGAAATGTATGTCAACAAGCAGGTTCGCCGGGACAGCATATCGGGGCAACTGCGCAGCTAAACCTGTTATTCACTTGATGCGAGTCGCCTGAAGAGGCTGGCGATCATAAGGCATCCCCAGGCGAAGAAGTGGAAGGCCGCCCTCGCTCTTCGCTGTCTGCGGCCGCTTGCCGTCCCTGAGGGATTTTGTCTTCCCTCTCCCCGCACCTCACTGACCGTCTCAAAGGCCGGGCAATCACCCCGGAATCCAAGGATCGCTCTACGGTAACGCGCAGCGATTGTATCTTTTGACCGAGACATCGCCTTCTCCTCGTTCCGGCCTGAGGAGTATCTTTACCTTCGATCCGACGATCTGAAACCTGGATCAGTGAGCCGAGAGCAGGTCGAACCGCCTTCAACTTACTCTCACATATGTGGTATAGGGCCGCTCTCCCAACGCAGTAAATGGCAGCATGGTCACCGACCTGTCCGACGCGCTGACCTGCCACTGCCGATCGCTGACGCGACGCGCAGCTAACAGTTGTTCCCGGCTCAGGTGCGGCAGTGGGCCGCTTTGCTCTTGCTTGACCGCCATCAGCACCAGTGGTCCCCGCACAAGTGCTACGGTGTCGGTGTGGCGAGCATCAATAGCTTCCAGCCGCATCTTGAGCGGAAGTTCCACTTCGATCCGGTCTCCGGTCTTCCACTCCCGTCGGATCGCGGCAAATTGTCCAGGAACAGCCAATCCTTTTTGCCGCGTTCCACCGACCGAAACCGACGCTCCTTCGGCCCATTGAGGGATGCGGAAGTGAAGCGCAAACTCGGTTGGCTGCGAACTGGTAACCGTGAATGTCACGTGACCTTCGTAGGGATACTCACTCTCTTGCGTGAGTGAGAGCGCGGCTCCATGCTCGGTCCATCGCAGCGTCGAGGGAATGTAGAGGTTCACGTAGACCGCCCGAGGGCCGCAAAAATATGTATTGATGCGGTAGTCGGCTGCTACCTGCGGCAGAGTGCCTGAACAGCATGCCCAGCGAGCCTCTTTCTGTTTGTATACGCGTTTTCCATCGAAGTTGTAGTCGGCGTAATAGAAATTGTCGCCATTCACCTCGAGCGGTTTCGCGCCGAGCACCGTGTTGTACATCATTCGCTCCATGCTGTCGCCATAGCGAGCCTCGCGGGTCGCGCGCAGCAGATAGCGGGTCGCCTTGAAGTGCGCATAGGAGCCGCATGGAGTCTCAAAGCTGTGATGAGTGTTTGTCAGGCTGGCATACAGATCGTCGCTGCCCGGCGCGCGCAATTGCTCATCCGGCCCCCAGCCTCCGGTCGCATAACTTTGCTCTTGCAGCATCGAAAAAGCATTTTGAGCCGCACGCAGATGCTTCTCGCTGCCCGCCACCATATAGGCCATCATGGCCGAGCTCAGCGAGTTCACATAACTGTACGCATGCCTGCCGGCGAGCACGTTTTCATTGCGCGACAACGGGTCGAACCAGGTTGGGTCGTCGAGATACTGCAGCCCGAGATCGTAGTACTGACGGCCGGCACCGCGTTGATAGGCGAGAAACATGTTCTCCGGGCACGTATAGGACTCGTCCCAGTTCCAGGAGGGGTCATTCGGGTCTTTGTCGGTCCGCCACGGAACATCGTGTTCAATCGCATGCCGGGGCAGGTGCGGCAAGGCAGTCTTCGTGGTCTGTTCCAGGATGGCCATCGCATCCGGATCTTTCACGTAAGTGTGCGAATCAATCAGCCCCAGCAGCAGTTTGTCGTACACATAGGCCGGAAAATGGCTGTTCGCGTAGAATTCGCCGGTGATGGTCTCAGCATAAAGCTTGTTGAGCCTCAGCACCTTTTCCCGTGTCGCATCGTCTCCTGTAATGGCATAGACACGTGCCAGGGCCGATACCCACTGGCCGAAGGTGCATGCTGGAGCGAATCCGTTGTCGCCGTCCCGGTTGTTTAGGTAGTCGGGATTGTAGTGGTACCAGCCGCCCAGATCCTCACCCGGCGCCGGCAGACCCGACATTTGACGAAGAGGCTTCAAAAGACTGTCGTCGCTCAGTGCCATCAACACTGAATGGGTATTCATCAGTTGTGACTCGTGCAGGTCGCTTGAGACGAGCACATCACCGTACCCAAACTCCGACAGGAGGGAGGGTCCTGGCATGGCCTCGCTACAGGTTCTGCGGGCTCCCAGACTGCCGACGGCAACAGCCGCAGCCGCCCATGAACCCCTCTCAAGAAGATCTCTGCGAGTCATCTTCGACATGTCTGTTTCCCTCCAACTCCTCAGGTGACCTTCTGGCCGATCGAATTCCTGCAAGAGCATGCATCCTTAATATTGAACTAAATAAACGGCTCCATCCAATGTAATCGGGTCCTTCTCTGCCGACTGAAAGCGCACTGTCAGCGGCTTGCCGGGAGCAAGGCGGGCAGTATCGATCTCACCGACCGCCCAGCTCAATCCACTCCATATGATCTTGTCGTAGTCGATCCGGATGGGCACGTCACGGCCGTCTTGGGCGGCAGAAAGCGCGAAGACCTTGCCCATGTTCTGCCCCGAAGGCGGCCCTCCCGCCCAGGTGCGGCGAATGTAATCGTCAGGAGTCCGTTCGCGAACAATCACGCGGAGAACCCCGTGTGCCGGCGGATCGATCATGGTCTCGACTGCGCCGGTCCCGGTGGGGTGAAACGCCGCCGGGTAATGCTCGATCGACCGCGGAATCGCCACATCGGTCTGAATGCCGAAATCGTACCTGGGAGCAGCATACCCGCCGTAGCCCACCATGGCCATCTGGCCGGGGCCGAGTGTGATCTGGTCGCCCTTGAGCTGGGGAACAAAGCCGGCATCGCGGAATTGAATCTGACCGACGCCCAACGCGCCTTGATCAGGAGCAAGCCGCGGCAGAGTGATCGTCGCAATGGTCTGGGCACGGTTGACTACCACGTAGACGGCGCCACGTGTGGTCACTCCCCCGAATCCGTAGGGTTCAATGTCGCCGGGAATGCCGCCGAAGGTGTGAATGCTTCCGCGGCCTTGCAGTTCGAAAAACAGTGCCTGTGCACGCGCCATCCATGAGGCATCCTCACCCTGAATCAGCTCCAAGTTGCCGTGCACGGTGTTCACCCAACCGCCGCGCGCCATCATCAGAAGATAGGCACCCCGCCAGGCGTGCAGGCCGCGGTAATAGATCGTGCCGGTCTTTCCCACCATGAAGCCGGTTGAGTCGATCCGTTGGAGCGGAAAACCTAACTGCTCGAAACGCCGCACCATGTGGTCGCTATAGATATCCATCGACCGCCAGAAATTTGCCTCCGGCACGTCAGAGGGGCCGAACCGCGCAAAATCAGCCAATACATGAAACCGCATCCTCTGACGGCGAGCGTAGAGATCACCCTCGCGAAGAGCAGCACATCCGGGTATGTCGAAGCGGATCAGATTCAATTGGGAGTCTACGAGGAGAACCCGCCTTCGCTCGAAAGAACGCTGAATCTCAGTGACATCATGAAGCCGCTGTGGCGAGGCAATACCGTGTCCAACGAGGCCCTGCTCATGGTGGCGCGCAATGGAATGCCGGCCGTCGGCACCCTCATGTTTCAACCGACGCGCATTCTGTCGGTCACCGACTATGCCGGAACGGCGGTCTACCAGGAGGGCGCTGATTTCACTTCCGAGGGACGGGCTCTGGTCTCGACACCGCATACGCGGATGGCACAGGTGAAAGATTCCGATCTGGTAAAAGGCGAGCTGGCCTGGAATATCGTGGGCGGCAAGCAGGTGATGGTCACTTACGAGCACAGCCAGACTTGGACCGGACCGATTCAACCCTATGTCGGCCAACAGATGCCCGGCACCATGCAGAAGCTGTCCGCGCAGGCTCCGGTGCGCATTGTCGCTTACGGCGACAGCATTACATTCGGCATTGGTTCGAGCAGAATGCTGAAGATTATGCCGTTTCAGGCACGCTGGGTTGAACTGTTCGTAGACCAGTTGCAGCTCGATTCCGGCGATTCGAACATCACCCTGTACAACTCATCGCAGAGCGGTGCGGATTCGAACTGGGCGAAAAGTATGGCCGCGCGCATGGTCGCGTCCCTTAATCCGGATCTGGTGGTGATTGCGTTCGGCCAGAACGATTTCTGGAGCGTCTCCGCCGACACATTCGCCAGCAACATTTCCTCCGTGATCCAAACGGTGCGATCGAAGGATCCGGGAGCGGAGTTTCTGCTGGTGTCAACCATGCGCTTCGACCCTGCGTACTCTTCCAACCTGGCGTACTGGCGCGCTGTCACCGAATACGACCGAAAGTTGCAGGGACTCACCGGGCCGGGCGTGCAGCTGGTGGATTTCACATCGATCAGTGGCGCTGTGTTCGCCGCTAAGGAGCCGAAGGATTGCCTGAACGATCCGCTGCATCCAAACGACTACTTGTCCCGGTGGTATGCGCAGAGCATGGTTGCAGCGCTCTCGCTCCGCTCCGGCAACTGACGCATTGACGACAATCGGGGAACGAGTGGCTGATGAGCCCAGGCTGGCCGTTCGAGGTTGTATTCGAATCGTTCTGGGAGCCGGCGGGGAAGCCAGGATGGGTACCCGAAACAGGCAGTAAGGGGTTCAGCGGTCGATTGCCCAGATTCAGCAAAGCCGCCAGAGGTAGACTGTCGGATCCTTGAACACCCACCCTGGAAGAAGCGAGGGTCGGCCAAGGAGGCGTCTGCTGGAATCAGGGGTTGGCGATCCCCAGCTGCTCATCAACAAGGCAGCGTTGAATGCTCGATACTGCCCCCGGGGGGGGCGTATCTTTCCCAATTCAGGGAATTCAGGAACATATTTTTTGCTCCGCTTCCGGGGCTCAGAGGACGAATGGAGCAAACAGACTGGAATCAAGGGACTTGTGCTGATCCTGTTCTCGAACTGACGGAGCCGCTCAAGGCACCGTGTCCGCGCCGCCTCTTCCTAAGATGGTGGTCGGAGAAAACTGTTGTCCCGGTTCATGGCTGTGTTGCAGGAGCTCCCGTAGTCTGGGGCTGGAAGCTGGCGCCCCGTTCGCGTTGCTTGCGGAGTGCTTCTTCGCGTTGCGCATCGACGAGGGCATGCGTTTGTTGCGCCTCCTGTTCGGCCTTGGAGTTCAGCCCCAGATGCGCATATACGCGGCTCAACTGGTAGTGGGCGGAGGCCAGTTGAGGATTCAGTTCGATGACACGCTCAAGTGCCTGGCGCGCTCGCGGCCAGTCCTGTTGCGATTCGTAGAGCTTGCCGAGTTCATAGAATGGCTCAGCAGACTTGGGTTGCAACCGTGTGGCGTTTTCAAGAGCTATGACAGCTTCCTTCTCGCGGCCCAGGCGGCTTGCCAACAGCCCAAAGTAATACTCGAGCAGGTAATGGTCAGGTCTCTTTTCGCGCGCCGATTGGAGGACGCCAATCGCCTCCGAATCATTAGCCTGGCGGGCATAGGTCTGCGCCAATCCTACATACGCGGCGTCGAGTTCCGGATCGGTGCTGAGTGCGGCATGGAAAGCTTCGCGTGCCGCTGCGTAGTCCCCCTTCACCATCTCAATCGCCCCCAGGCGCAATTGGAGAGGAGCCGTTGCAGCCGTCTCTCCCATGCCTGTCTGCACAACCTGGATCGCCTCATCGTAATGGTCGGCGTCCATGAGGAGGCGTGTGTAATCAAGGGTCCGATCGGGGTTGGAGGGATCGGCCAGGATAGCGGTGCGATAGGCCTCCAATGCCTCCGGCATTTTCTGCTGCATTTCGTAAGCTGAGCCCAGGAACATGAGGATGTCGGCATTGGCGGGCTGTTCGGTATGCAACCTGGTTAGAAGTGTGGAAGCCTCGGCGGGTTCGTTGTCATACAACAACGCGAGCGCCAGGTTATAGCGATTTTGCCAGGACGGGTCGACCGAAGCGATACGCCGGAAGCAGTGGACAGCCTGGCTATAAAGGGCGTGCTGGCTGAACAGAGCGGCGATCTGATATTCCCGCACCGAGGACAGTTGGCTGGCCTGCTCCAAATGCTCAATACGGCTGAAAGCCGCATCCGCGCGGCCCAGGCGAATCTCGGCCTCAGCCAAATTGGCGCTGGCATCCGTATCGTTATCGATTAACTGCCCCGCATGAGAAGCCTGCTCCACAGCGTCTGCATCATGGTCGGTGGCAAGCGCAAGCAACGCCAGATAATAATGGGCAAAGCTATCCTTCAGATCCAGACGCGAGGCTTCCCGCAACTCGGGCTCGGCATGAGCATAATCTTTTTGCGTCAGAAGATTGAATCCCAGGTTGCGATGCGGCGCAGCTTGACGAGGATCAAGGCGAATCGCATTGCGATAGTGATTGCCAGCTTCGTCAATGTGGCCGAGCTGAGTCTCGGTGAGCCCAAGCAGGTTCTCGATGGTGGCATTTCGAGGCGCAGTCCGCTGTGCCTGCTGAAGTTTGATCAGCGCTTGATCGAAACGCCCCTGGCGAAAAAGGCTCACCCCCTCATCCAGCGCCGTCGATTGCGCATTCAGTGGACAGGCGAGCGCAAGCAGGAGCAGACCAGGCACAACGCTCCGATACCAGGTCAACGGTTCACTCCTTGATGTGCGCCATCATCGGCAGAAGGCGCTGCCATCTTTTCATTTTTAATCGCACGCACCTGGGCAAAGGTTTGAGCCGCCTGCGCGGCTTTTCCCTCTGCGCGCAGGACCAGTCCAAGCTGATAGTGCGTAGAACCGTCCGGATCGTGCGCGAGCGCGCGGTTCAATACCTGTTCGGCGCGAGCGTAGCTCTTTTCGATTGCGTATGCCCGGCCGAGCTGCGCATAGGCGGGCCACAGATCCGGCTTGGCGTGGATCGCAGTGTCGAGATGCGGAATTGCTTCCCCGGCACGCCCCTCAGCCACCAGGACGGCGCCCAGCTCTGCATTGGCCTCAGGGTGGCCGCGATCGAGCTCTAGTTCTCGCGTCAATTCCGCAAGCGCATGATCCGCATCCCCATGCTCCCAATAGAGGTGGCCGAGCCAGAAATGAACGCCGGGAAGATCGGGTCGGGCAGCAGCCACAGCACGATACTCGGCGAGAGCTTTTTCGTCCTCTTCGCGGCCGACGTAAAGCTGGCCAAGCAATTGGTGCACATGATAAGAATCCGGCGCAACTGCGAGCAGGCGTAATATCTGGGCGGTGGACAGGTCGCGGCGAACAAGCAGCAGATTGTAGCGTGCATCGCGGTCGCCGGGATGCACGGCGAGCCAGCGCAGGAGCATCGCCTCCGCATCGCCAAATTTGTGCTGGTGAAAGGCAGTCATCGCTTGAACAAAAAGACTGGAAGAGAGACTGGAGTTGGAGCGGGCCAGACCCATAGTGTTATAGGCGCGCATTGCGGCTTCCTGGTCCCCAGCCTGTGCATACAAGGCAGCAAGCGCAGCATTCTTAGCGGGACTCGAAGCTGGATCCAGTTCAAGCTGCGCCGCGGCCTGACGGCACAAGGACGAAAGCTGAGCGCCAGCGCCGGAGCCATCCTTTTGATCGAAGTGATCTTCGGCGGGAAGCCCCAATTGATCGAGCGCTTCGCTCGGGTCGATGTCGAGAGCCGTCTGTATGCGCGAAACGCCTTCCGCCAACTGTTGCATCAACAGGAGCAACTCACCGCTGCGTGCCAGCACCGCTGCGGACCGCGGCGCCATCGTCCGGGCTTGGTCGAGTTGCTCCTTTGCGGCTGGCAAGTTCGCCTGCTCGAAGAACACCTCGGCCAGTTCCAGGCGGGCATCAAGCGAGTGCGAGTCGCGCTCGATGCCACGACGCAGATGGCCTTCGGCCTTGGTCCAGTCGTGCTCTCCCAGGTAGATGCCTCCATAAATCCGATCGGACAGGGCTGTCCCCGCCGACTCCTGAAGCAATTCTTCCGTCTGCTGTTGTGCAGCCTTGCCATAGGCTTCGCCGAGAGCAAACAGCAGATCCGGGTCGTCGGGAAACTGCGCTGCGGCGCTTTGCAGTTGAAGCAACGCCGCGTCCATCTGCCCCGCATCCCAAAGCGCCGTTGCTAACCAGCTTTGCGCTAACTTGTCGTTCGGATCCTGCCGAATAGCCTCGCGCAAAAGCGTGGCGCCCTCGACCGGCCGATGTAACTTGACGTCATCAATGCCAAGCCACAGACTGACACCGCGCATCCCGGGCCGCAATTTGGCGGCTGTTAGAAGCGCTCGAGCCGAATCGTCGAATTTCGCCTGCGCGTAGTAAACCAGACCAAGATTGACATAGACCTCAGGCATTCCAGGCTGTAAGTGCAGGACGGCCTCGTACTCCTCGGCTGCCCTATCGAGCCGGCCTTGTTGCTGATCCTGCTGCGCCGCGAGAAAGTGCTCCTGAGCCTGTGAGTTGCTTTGCTGCGCATCGCTCGACGACAAAGCGCAGGCGGCTGCGAGGATGCCGACGATGGATAGAATTCGCCGTGAGCGGGTCGAGAACATAGGTTGATCTTATCTCCCGGACCTCTGTGAGGAGGCCCGGGCGAGTTGGATGTTTAGAACGAGACTCGAAGCTCGGCCTGAATACTTCGCGCACCGCTTGTTGAGGATGCCTGGCCGAATCCCGGGCTGCCGACAGTGGTATTGAAGCCTGTGAATTGGTGTCGGTTAAATGCGTTGAAGAAGTCCATCCGGAAGATCGTGTTTACCTTCTCTGTCAACATGGGAATTCGTTTCGAGAAGTCGAAGTTTTCGTTGAGATTGGCGAAGGTCCGAACGTTACCAAGGGTGCGTGGTGAATCGCCAAAGGAGAAGTTCGGTGCGTAGGTGAATGCCGCGGGATTGAATCGGAGGCTTTGCCCATAGACAAATTTTCCGCCATGGAAGCCGTTCGGCTGCTGTCCCGGAACGAAATTGGGGCGGGGACTTGCGCCCAGATTTGCCTCAGGACCCGCGAAGACGCCGGAGGTCCAGTTGCTTTCGGTTACAGACAGTGGATTTCCGCTTTGATACGTTTGCGAGCCGGCAACTTGCCAGCCTCCAATTACACCGTTCACCACTCCTCTCTGGTTGGCGAATTGTCTGCCCTTGCCGAAGGGCAGATCGTAGGTATAACTCAGAACGACGCTTTGCGGCGTGTCGAATTCACTGAGCCCTTTTTCCACCTTCAGGTTATATGTATTCAAAGCGCCCGTCACACCATTGGCCTCCCATGCTGCCTCCGTGGGATATTCGGCATCGGCATTGGTGAGAGTTTTCGACCACGTATAACTTGCCAGCACGGTAAGCCCAGCAGACATGCGCTTTTGAATCTGAGCCTGCAAAGCTTCATACGTGTAGTCGCCGAAATCATCTGCCGATGTGACTGTATCCACCTGCGCGCTGTCATACTGCGGGAACGGCCTGAGAGCCTGAGCGACCGTGCCGCTGAATCCTGCATAAGGCGAGGCAATGGCGGCCTGACCCGCGCATGCTGGATTGCCGGTCTGTGCCGCGAGGTTGACTTCAAGGCAAGCCCCAAGCGCCTGGTTGGCAGGATTGCCCTGGTTGGGATCATGCAGAAACGACTGCAGGTGATCGCCATGATCTCCCACGTAGGCGATATCCAGAATCGTCTTTGCAGGCAGCTGCTGCTGTATGTCCAGAGTCCAGGTTTGCGTGGTGCCCGGCCGTGCCTTGCTCGACAGGATGACCGTCGGATCCTGGCCGTTCATGACCGTAGGATCGATGAAAGGCGGCTGGGGTCCGGGATAGGACTGGATTTGCGATAAAACAACAGCCGGAGCCTGCGGGCTGGCCGGAGTCGGGTAAGTGTAAGTGCCAGTAAAGCCAGCGGAGTCATTCTCGCCAAAGCCACCTATCTTAAGACTTTGATAATAGATTCCGTAACCGGCACGGATCACTGTTCCCGGCATGGCCTGGTAGGCAATCCCCACTCGCGGACCAAAGGCACCTTTGAAGGAAGTTTGAGGCGTGTTACCACCCAGCCTGCCTGGACCGGTTCCTTCAAAAACATAGGCTCCCGGAAGTCCGCCTGCTCCAGGGTTGGCAACCGTGGGATCCATGAACGACATCTGATCATGCGCTTCAGTCACCGGCGTAGAGATTTCCCATCTGAATCCCAGATTTGCGGTCAGCTTCGGAGTCAACTTCCAGTCGTCCTGCGCGAAAGTCGCGTAATACTTCACGCGCCATCCAAGCAACTCGGGAAGGAAGATGTCGGCATTTGAAGCAGCGCCGAGATAGAAGCTCGCAAACCCGAAACCGGAGTTCGGATCGATGTTCGCGTTGGTCGGACCGCTGGTTGGACCGGAGGCGAAATTGAACTCTCCGGACGTTGCCGTCAGGATGTCGATGTTGAACTCCTGCAGCCGCGTCTCCCCGCCGAACTTGAAACTGTGCCGGCCATGTTCCCAGAGAACCAGATCATCATATTGATATGTGTTATCTGTGAATTGGTCGGCGCCGTTGCTCGGCAGATTGATCTGGTTGCCCGGATAATTCCAGTTGATCTGAGGGAAGGTTGTGTTCGCGACTCCCTTTAATCCGAGTTTTGTAGGCCAGTTTCCTCCATAACCTCCTTCGCCGCTGAATTCCTGCCGATAGCGGCGGCTGAAGCCTGCGTTGAAGTGGTTGAGGAGGTTCGGAGCGAACGCGTAGTCGTATCCAAAGCGGACATAGTGCGTTCTCTGATTGGTTGCACTGGTGTCCAGAGGTTCGCCCAGATCGAAGACAGTGTTCGGGCGCCAGTCGTAATCATAGCTACCGTTGACCTTCTGCTTCGTTCCGATGTTCTGGTCGATGCGAATCTCATACATATTGGCATCGACCGGGTTCGTTGAGATCTGCTCAAAGTTCAGATAGGGCTGAGTTGAACTGGAGTGAGGTAGGGCCGCCATCATTGCGGCAGCAACTGGATCGGGTGGCGTGGGAATCTTGTTGCCCGGATAAGGCTGGCAAGGTTGTCCCTGATTTGCACCCGTGCAGGTGGTGTAGTCATAGACGATGTGTGCCGGGAAGGTCTGCCCGAGAATCGTCACAGGCGTGGCCAAGGCCGAGAAGTCGCCCGTCTCCATGGCCGCGGTCGGCGCCGAATTCAGGCTGTTGCCTCCGGTATCGAACCGGAAGCCTTCATAGTTGAACATGAAGAATGTCTTGTCGCGCCCATGGTAGAGCCAGGGAATGTAGACCGGACCGGCGATATAAGCACCAAAGTCGTTCTGGGTGTCGATCGGCTTCGGGTTGCCCTGGTAATCGTTGATCCAGCTGTTTGCATCCAGCGCTTTATTTCTCAGCATGTCGTAGATCGAGCCATGCAGACGATTCGTACCTGATTTGGTGGTCAGGTTCACCAGACCGCCGCCCATTCTTCCGTACTCGGAGTCAAAGGTGTTGGTCATTACCTTGAACTCCTGTACCGCCTCGACGCTGACGCCGTAGTTCATCTGCAGGTTGGCTGAAGCGAACTCAATCGTCGCTCCATCCACCAGAATGTCTGTACCCGCCTGTTGCCCCCCGTTCAACTTGAAACCGCCCAGTTGCGTGGGGGAGTTGGTCATCTCTCCGGTGTAGCCCGGTGTAATGGTCACAAATTGCAGGGGATTGCGGGGCGCTCCAGTGAACTCGAGAGGAAGATCGGCAATCAACTCGCTCGAGACCGTGGTGCCAACATCGGAAGACTCTGTCTCAAGGTGTGAGGCATCGCCATTTACCATGACGCTTGCCGTGGTCGAACCAATCTTCATCACCACATTGAGAATGGTTGAATTGCCTACCTCGACCGTGATGCCGCTCTGGCTATAAGTCGCGAACCCCGCAGAGCTGACTGTAATGCTGTAAGTACCGGGTTCAAGTTCGGGAAAGGTAAACAGGCCTTCCGAGCCGGTTACAGCAGCATAGGCACTGCCTGTATTCGTCTCCTTCAGGGCGACAGAAGTTCCGGGCAGAATTGAACCGTTTGCGTCCTTTACCGAGCCGGTTAACGTGCCTCTGCCTGATTGAGCCAGACCGGGAATGCCAGATGCCAGGCAGAACGCAACCGACAGCCAGACCGCCAAACGCCACGGTCTTTGCGCCGTTGGATTTGTGTGTATCATCGTGTGTCTCCTTTTCAACATGGTTCTCAGGCCTCCGAGGTGTTTCCGGCAAAGCTGAAAGCGGAGGAGGTATTTCCCGCTTTGTCCAGACCTCGAAAGATCTGGGCCGCCACCCGGACAGACAACAACTGCATCAGCGCAATCATTGGTAAGGCGTATTTGAGCGCTGCGATCCCAGACCACCAGTAGTCGATACCCAGGAACAATCCGCAGCCTAGGCAGCGCCCCGTGAACAGTCCGAATTCGTGGTTGAAGATATAGGTGTATTCGTTGCGTCCCTCGAGCCGCGAAACCGCATCGACCACCTGCAGCTGGATCGGATAATAGGCGAGGTCCAGCAACGGTTTGGCCAGCAGAAGACACCCGATGAAGATCAACACGCCGATGGCATTGAACAGTAACGTGTTCGTGACTGCGCCCAGAAAAAACAACAGAAGCCCGGCAGAAAAGACGATGATGCGGTGCCTGGGGGCCGCAATCCGGCCGGCCAAATACATGAGGAACGCCGAGAAAACACCGCCGATGGCCTGGGTGGTGCCCAGTGTTCCCTCCTGGCCAACCAGCAGCATGATCAGCATGGCCGGTGCAGTGACGATGTATCCCTGCGCCAAGCCTTTCAGCAGAGCCAACTCGAGCATCCGCCGCCACAGTGGATGAAAATGAAAGAAGACGAAACGCGTGCGCTGTGGATTGCGGAAGGTCCCTCGCTCCAGAATGCCGGCCGCCAACAGCGTCAGGCCGAACACCACAATTGCAACAATGTGGTAGGCGCGGTTGGGGATCCCGTCCAGCCAGCCATAGAGAGTGGTACCGCTGATGAACCAGCCGATCAGCGCGGGGACCACCACGGCGGCCAGTGTAGCGATAAACATTTCCACGCCGTAGTAATAGTTCCGGTTGCCGTCGTGGGTGGCGGTCAGCGCCAGGAATCCGCGGTTGGCCCAGAAGAGACCGGTAGCGAGTCCCATCGTAAAGCCAGAAGTCGCAATCCCGATGGGCGTCAGGATGCTCAACTGCATCATCAGCATCATTGCTGCACCGGACAGCAGCATCCCGGCGGCATACAAATGCTTGGCTCCAACACGACCGAGCATCTTGCCGTTCAAGTAGAAGGCCAACGGCGTGGCTGCATAGATCGATAGCTGATAGGTGACCACCTTGTCGACCGCGTGCGAGTTCCGCATGACATAGGCAGCCACGAAGATCTCAATCACCGGCAGGACAAGTGCATAAATCATGTTGGACACCATCAACACCTGCATGGAGTGCGGGCAGCTAAAAAATACTGCGAACTCCTTGCGCAACCGGTTCATGCCTCTTCTCCCCGACCGCAGGCGAGACTCGCTAAGATGCTGCGGATAGAGAGGTTCGCGGCACAAATCACGCTATCGGCAGAGCCGTAGTAAATCGTGATGTGGTCCCCATCGACCAGCTGACCGTTGGTAAAGATGACCTGGCCGAAGAATCCTTCTTGCTCATAGGATGCCGTCGGCTCCATGATGGGCGTCTCCGAGCGCGCCAGCACCCGCCATGGCTCGTCGAGATCAAGGAGCAGCGCGCCAAGACAGTAGCGATTCTCCTTGGTCGCGCCGTGATAAATCTCTAGCCATCCCTCCGTCGTTCGAATCGGCGCCGCTCCTGCGCCGACCCGTGCGCTGTCCCAGTACCCGTTACGGCTATGGGCCACGCAACGATGCCGGCCCCAGTGAACCAGGTCGGGCGACTCGGCCAGCCAAATGTAGTTGCCGCCCAGTTCCGGGCTGCTCGGCCGGTGCAGTGCATAATACTTGCCTCCGATACGCTCCTCGAAGAGCGCACAATCCTTGTTGTGCGGAGGAATGATCATGCCCTCCTGCACAAAATCCTTCCAGTTGCGCGTCGACCTCAGGCCCACGCCCACGCCATGGCTTGAGACCTCGGTATAGGTCAAGTAATAGGTTTCGTCGATCTTCGCCACCCGGCAGTCTTCAATACCGTAGGTTTCCAGTTCTCCGATTCCCATCAAGGGCCGGCCCTGTTCCGGCTCAGCAAAGGTCACGCCGTCGTCGCTGGCCAGCAGGCGAAGATGGGAAAGTGTGGTGAGGTAATCGCGCCCATCGAAACTGATTACGCGGGGGTCGCTCAGATCGAGCCTTGGATCGTCGGAATCAAATTCGAGCACTTCAAGCCGCCCCTCGGGGCTCAGGATCGGGAAGGAGGTCTTTCCTGGTATCTGCAGCGGGCGCTCCGCCACCCGTACCAGCAACCAAATCTTGTCTTGGTATCGAAACACTCCCGGGTTCAGAAGACATGCCACTTCCATGCCGTCGACGCTCGGACGCAGATCCCGTGGCTTCAGGATCGGGTTCTGCTCGAAGCGCTGTGCCAGATCGTTCATCGTGAGCCCTTCTGCAACTGCGTGGATTGGGTGCGGCAATTGTGCGGGATGGGGCGCCGGCCAGGATTTTCGCTGCACAACGGGCCGGCCCTTCAAAGCCGTCGATTAGATTCCGAGAACTCCCATACCGCTGAAAAGGGACTCACGGCAAAAATCTTTGTAAATCAATGCGACTAACTTGTGATTCGCAAAACATCCAGGGAAAAGATGCCCATTTTGGCCAATTTCTGCGAGCCTTTCATGCTGCGAACCGACTCCCCCAGTTGTCCAGTGTCAGCCGATTCCAGGTCGTGTTCTGCTCACAAGGGACTTTCCCTTGCGCATTCTTTGAGCTACAATCAGCGGGCAGCCAACAGACCCGCATCGTCTCTGTGATTCAACCTGGACTAAAAGCGGATCTGAATCGAACGGAGATGGGATCAAACGCGGATGACGGAAGTGGATCCGGCACTTAAGGCAGATGCCCGCTGGCAACTGATCGAGAGAATCGCCGCCAGCAGTTCCTTCCAGAAATCGGCCCGGGTAAAAGAATTGCTGCGCTACATGGCAGAGAGGACGCTGCACGGTCAACCTCAGGATCTCAGCGAGCACCGCATCGGCAGCGCAGTCTTCGGCAAACCGGAGGACTACAGCGTAGTCGAGGACAGTTCCGTTCGCGTGCATGTCCGCCAGCTGCGGCTCAAGCTGCATGAATACTTCGACGGCGAAGGCCGCGAGGAACCGGTCATCGTTGAAATTCCAAAAGGCGCCTACACCACGCTGTTTCGCACCGTTGAGCAGAAAGCTGCCGCCGAGCCCGCCCAGGCCGTGCCCCTCAAACAAGCCATTTGGCTTCGGCTGTTACCGTGGGCGTTGGCCACGGTCTTCTTTGTCAGCACTCTGGCCGCCTTGTTCTTCCGTCCGGCGGCCGCGCCTCCTCCGCCCTGGCCGCTGGCTGCGCTGTTCAATCCGGCAAACCGCCCCGTGCAGGTAGTCGTCGCCGACGTCAACTACGGCATGACGCGGCTCGTCGATGAGCAGCCGGTCACGCTGGAGAGATACCTGAGCCCTTCGTATCGGAGCGGTGAGGATTTCTCCAATGTCCACCCCACCGACCGCGAAGCGCGCATGATGAAGTATCTATCCGGCTCGCTGCTCACCTCGTACGCCGACCTGGTAGTGGTCAGCACGCTCATGCGTGTGAGCGGCAACGCGCGCGACTCGCTGGTGATTCGCTCAGCCCGGGAGTTGCGACCGCGCGACCTGGAAGAGGGCAGTTTCGTCTTTGTCGGCAGCCCAAGCTCGAACCCCTGGGTCTCCTACTTTCAGGACAAACTTAACTTTCAGGAACACGAAGGCGTGGTAGGCGAAAGCCTCAAGTTTTTTCAGAATGCGCATCCCAAACTCGGTGAGCAGCAGGACTATCACGGGCTGACCTTCACGGGCAGCTCCGGGGAAGACTACGCAACCATCTCCCTGCTTCCGGTCCCCACCGGACGTGGCAGCGTTCTCATCCTACAGGGATTGCAACAGGAGGGAACCGAGGCGGCAGGGCGTTTTCTCGCAGATGCCGGCAACCGGCAAAAACTCCAGGAGGCCCTCAGCATCACTGGAGCTCCCGGCCAACCCATCTACTTTGAAGCTCTCATTCGCACGCAGGCCGTCGCGGGGGCTCCCAATGCCACGTCCATCGTGGCCACGCGTCTGATTCACCCTTAAGTATTAATAACCTGGCCCCTCTGGGCTAGATGCGCATCTCGATCACTCGCGCCTCATGCGCGCCCAGTGACAGTTCCACTCTTCCGCCGTGCGACTCGAGCGCGCGCTTGCGCCTCAGGTCATAGATCTGTCCCTTCCCTTGCTCGTTCTCGATCGTGATCCGCTTCTCCTCTTGCCCAGGGTTGTAATAGAGAAATGCCGGCGGCAGATCGCGATCCAGGAAGTTCGTTTTGGCCAGATCCCAGCGCAGCAACCACGGATCGCCCTGCGGCTGAATCAGCTTGTCCCACCACATGGCGTACGCTCCACCATAAATTGACCGGTGCCCCGCGA
Source organism: Occallatibacter sp. (assembly GCA_036519195.1). Classification (GTDB taxonomy): domain Bacteria; phylum Acidobacteriota; class Terriglobia; order Terriglobales; family Acidobacteriaceae; genus Telmatobacter. The sequence goes on from DATDLS010000163.1 coordinate 19,898, forward strand.
AGTCGCCCGTCGCATATGGACTGTGGCCTCTTTCTTGCCTGCTCAGCCGTTCGTATGGAATCATCGCCGGCAGGTCCGGACGGCTCTGGTTCTCGCGTGGCAGATTCTCGGGATAGAACCAGCGCAGGTTAGCCGCCACATTCAGCGCATAGCGCGCTACATCTTCTGCCAATTCTGGACGGAATCGCACCGCCGGCAGCAGGTACGGCAGGGCCACCATCGACTCCATGCTGTAAACCTGGCCTGCTGGCTCGGTCCTGAAACCTGCCAGCAGCCCATTCACTTCGCGTCCACCCCAGCGCCCTGTCGCCATGAGCCCAACCTTCGCGTCAAAAACAAACGCCAGTGCCTTCATCGCGCTGGTCGGGTAGCCCATCGACTCCAGCTGCGCGGCCGCCAACACTGCCATCGCGCCGCTTGGAACCTCGTACCATGGGTTGGCGGCAAAACTCAGATAGCGATCGATTCCTGTCTTGGCTTCCGCTAGAAAAAGCTCTTTGCGAGTCAGCTTCCACGCCAGCAGCATTACGTAGCTGTATCCGCCAACCGCATCAGGCTGTCGGTAAATATCCTGGTTGGTCCATGCCGCGCTCTTTTGAAAGTCGTAGCCCTGCGTGTTGAAATCGTAGTGGATCTGCTGCGTCATCTCAATCAAGCGCTTTGCGCTCTTTTCCACCCGCACCAGCCACTCCGCATCTTGACTGAAGCGCAGCCGAATCAGTCCGTACGCCATTGCGGTGATGTTCATGATGTACCAGTACTCACACAACGTGGCTCCAACACCATCCAGAAACAGCCCGTACGGTTCACTGAAGTAGCCCTTCAGCGATGTGTCCAAACCGTCCAGCCCCTCGCCGCGCAGCTCTTTGCCCATCGCCATCGGCGCATAGGTCGTTAGTCCCCCGTCCTCCAAGCCTTCGAGTGCCGATGGAAACACCTGCCGGCCATCTTTGGCCCGCAGATTCACACCGTGAGCCGGGTCCATGACATAGGCGTTGAACGCATTGGACAGCGCATGAAAATCCAGCGGCTGTTCCTCCGGCCGGTCCGGCAACCTGCTCGAGCCTGACGTCCCCGCTACCGCTCCGATAGCCGGCTCGGCCCATCCTGTTACCCCCAGAGCCGCCATTCCCGCCATAAAGTTTCTTCGATTCGGCAACCACCGCCCGACTTGCATCTTGCGATCCTTATCGTTCACACTTCCCGCCTTCATCCCTTCCCCCTTTCAGCCTGCAATCCACTTGAGCCGGAAAAACCCTGCCCCCTGGGCTCGCCAGATGCAAAAAACCAGTCTTCTCGCACACACCTCGATCCGCCAAGGGGTTAACGCAGAAAACATACCCTAAACGCAGACTTTACATGTGATTCTCTAGAGCCCAGATCGCCATTTCGGCCGCAGTTCGAAACTTCAGGTTGCCCCGACCGTCCTTATGGATACGGATGACTCAAAGAGGAGATCCCCGATTGAGCAGGTGGTCGTCAACAATCATATTGGTTGTGGCTGCAATCGCCCTTTGGCCAGGTTATGCACAAAAGCCAGCGGTAGATGACTTCAGCTTGACCACCAGCGACAGGCTGGAAGGCACCGGCTGGTGGCCTACTAAAGGAGAAGCGGCGCGAAACCTGTATGCAGGAACCGAGACCTGCAAAGGATGTCACCGCACGATCGCCGCACTCCAGGAGACGACTCCGATGTATCATGCCGGCGTGCGCGCTGCGCAGTCGGAGATTCTCAAAAAGCATGAGGCGCTCACGTTCCAGGAAGCTGACTTCCGCTATTCTCTGACCCACACGCCGGATGGGGCAACCTACTCTTCGAGCAACGGCGTAGAGAACAGGACCGTTTCGGCGAGTTGGGCCTTCGGCGCCGGCGAGATCGGACAGACATACTTATTAGAGAATATGGGGGTCTTCACGGAGGCTCGTGCGACTTACTTCACAAGCCTGGATTCGCTGGATATCACACCCGGACAAACGAGCAAAATACCCGAAGGAATTGAAAAGTCACTGGGCAATCGGTTGGACAGCAGTGTTGCCCGGCTTTGCTTCGGCTGTCACACCACTGCGGCCGTGACGTCAGGCGTATTTGAACCGGAAAAGGCGGTTCCGGGAGTTACTTGCGAAGCGTGCCATGGGCCGGGAGCCAGGCACGTTACAGCCATGAAAGCACAGCAGTATGACAAGGAGTCAGCTGCCATCACGAATCCCATGCACCTTTCCCCTTTGGATTCGGTGGACTTTTGTGGAGCGTGCCACCGCACGTGGGCCGACGTGGCATTCGGGATGGGGTCAAACATTGGCGCTGCGAGTTTGCGCTTTCAGCCATTCCGCTTGGAAAAAAGCCGCTGTTGGGGCAAGAATGGCGATGCACGCATCACCTGCATTGCCTGTCACGATCCCCACCAACCTCTGGTTCGCGACTTGACTGCTTACGATTCAAAATGCCTTGCGTGCCACTCTGCAAAAGGAAATCCACAAAGGAAGACGGCAGTTTATGCAACATGCAGGGAAGCAACGAGCAAATGCGTCTCCTGTCATATGCCGAAATATGAGGTGCGGCAAACTCACGCTACCTTTACGGACCACTATATCCGAGTCGTCCCCCTTGGCAGTATCGGGGCTCCCTTCCCTACTGAAAAGTAATTGGACATCGCTTTTGCATCGCCCCCGTCCAGGTTGAGTACGAGCAAGCTAACACAGTGGAATGCAGCACTTCGCGAATATGAGGAGCGCTAGTCGAACTGCTTGTGAGCCACGATGCGATTTCGGAAGACCTCAAGGGGTTCGGCTCCTGACTGTGTCGAAACGCTCACTTTTACCGCGAGGTGATCGCGCGCAACGCTGTTGCCTGACAAGGTCGACGCGTATAAAGCTGCGCTCCCGACTTAGATCGTGGCGAATTGGGCTGCCAAACCCGCCGAAGAGGATAGAAGTCGTGTTTTCGCCTTAGATATTTCTATGGGTCGTCCATGCCACTGATGGATGCGCCAGTCAAAGCTTAGAACCTATCTCCTTCAGGATGCGTTTTTTCTTCATTAGCGTGGCCCCCATACCCGGAAGTTGCCGCTGCAGTGCAGTAGGCTCATGAGGTACAACATGCCGTCGAAATAACGCTGGTCTCCGACGGGGATCGGTGTTCTCCATAGCTCTTCGACAAAGGCTTGCTCGTCGGCCCCGGGCGTCGCTGCAAGGCCTCCGACTGTCGTTTCCGCAACCATGCCTACAGAGTGACGCGTGGAAAGCGGCTTGCCATCGAGAGTGTAGCGATCGACGAACGTGCCGATGCCTTGGGAGACAAGGAACTTCTGGATACGATCGCTGAGCACAGTCTCGCGAGAATCCTTATGCCACCAACTGTAGTCCACCGACCAATTGCTGGCAGCGCGCCAGGAGTCGTAGCTGAAGGGAACGGGCCGGCCGTCGCGCCCGAGCACGGGGCTCCCGTCGAAGTTGTTGCGGTCGGGCGCGAGACCGGTCCCCGGGCCAGTCACTTTGACGAAGAAGTCGCGGCTCACATCGGCGGCTTTGACCCAAAAGTCGCGATCCTCAACCGGACCCCAGCGCGCAAACAATTCATAGAACGCGGGCAGATGGTAGGAGGCGTCGGTGTTGCCTCCTCCGACCTCCGGGACGAAGCGAACCATGTTGTGCTCCTCTTCCATCATGGGGCCCGCTGTGATAGGCCGCGCCGCAAAGTGCGCCCACGCAGCGGCATCGGGGTGACGGAACTCCGGCTCGGGCAGCGTCTTGCCTTCCCCTTTGAGCTCGATTGCCAGATCCGTCCGGGCCTGCTCACGTTCGGTATTGTTCGGACTCGAAAAATCGCCCCTGACTGGTGAGAATGGAGGGTCATCGGGATGGATTCTGAATGGTCCGGTTTCGGTGATGACTGGATGGTGCCGCATGCCGCGTAAAATCTTCTCTGCCTGTTCCTGATAGTTGTAGATGCCGGCGCCGTTGCCCCAGCGATGCGCAGCGAACAGCAGCGCCATCGCGTAATACTCTTCTCCGTCGGGTGCCGGACCGGTGGAGCGCGGCGTCCCGTCTGTATTCATCGACCACGCGAAGTAGCCCATATTGGGGTTTTTGGGGTCAGTGATGAGCATATAAGTGTTCGACCAGTTCCAGAGCGCGTCGAACTCGTGTTTCTTGTTCATCTGCACAGCGATCATCATGCCGTAGCTCATGCCCTCAGTGCGCGCATCGTTGTTCGCCCAGTCGGTCATGAAGGCCAGCGGACCGGTGGCGTTTGATCCGGCTTCGAAGTACACGCGCTCGGCAAGAGCATCTCCGTGAAAGAGTTGCTGGAAGGCCTTTTCGATCTTCGCCTTAGTCTCTGCCGAAGCATGACCTTGCTCAGCGAAGAGATCACGGTACTTTCCTGTCTTGAACGCGCCAGCGCCATCTCCCGGAAAGCGTTTGATCTCGCCGAGTGGAGCCTCGACGTAGGTTGCGGGTCGCCCTTGTCCGACAGCGGCAGACGAGGTGAGGAAGGAAAGAAATATCAGAAAAACCTGCAAAGGAAACACCCAAAAACAATTTCACATCTGGGGTGAGATCGTGTAGTTCCATTTTGGCAGGACACGCTTCTGTCGGATCGAGAGTTGCGCGAGATCGTTCTTGGAGACCTTGGCGCCAGTTGGGTAGTATGTGGTATCCAGGCGTGCGTTCACTTTCAGGCCGGTCGTGGTTGTGGTGGTGCGGATGAACTTCAGGGTTTTTTCATAGCTGTCCAGAGGCTCGGCTCGCCAGTTTCTGCTGATCTGGCTGAACAGGCGATGCTCGATGGGATTCCATTTGGAGGCGCCGGATGGGTAGTGGGAGACGGTGATGCTCAATCCCAGGCGATCGCACAGTTGCCTCTGAAGTTCTAGCTTCCAAGCGCCACGCTGTGCACCATTGCTGCCGCCGGTATCGGCCAGGATGAGGATGTGGCGGGATTGCGGATAGCGCTTGCGTCCTTCTATTTGCCACCACCTGCGAAGGCAGGAGACGGCGAAGGCGGAAGTTTCGTGGGAAGTTCCCAGGAACACAGAGCCGCGGTTGGCCTGGGTATCGTAGATGCCATATGGAATGCCGATGCCCTTGGCGGCGGAACGGAAGTCATGGTCGTTGACGTCGGTGTGAGCTTGCTCCCACTTCACTCCTGGGTTCTTGAAGTTACCGATCAGCTCCCTCTTTTGGCATCCACGCTCAGCACCGGATCGCCGCGCTTCTCGAACTGATCTCGCTGCCGACGGAGATAGCGGAACTGTCGGTCGCGGTCGGAAGTAGAACCGGCGGAAATCGTCTTACGGTTGGTACGCAGGGAATACTTCATTTGCCGGAGCAACCGTCCTACCGTGCTGCGGCCGATGGCAATCCCCAACCGCTTGAGCTGTCGAGCGATCTGCTCGGTGGTTTTCCTGGTCCACTTCAGCCCACTGATAGGATCCCCAGCGGTTTCCCTTTCCATCAGTTTGTGGATGGCGTCGATCACCGCGAGGTTTTTTTTTCCACCGGCTTGCGTCCTCCGCCCATTCTCCGTATCCGGCCCACTTCCACCTTCTGGGCCAACAGTTGCCGTCGTCCTTTGGCCACTGTGTGCGGGTCCAGATGGAGAAGCTCAGCAATCTGGCGGTCTGCGCCTAACCGGAGCGATTCCAGGCCAGCATACAAACGCCGTTGTTTTTCGTCGAGCAAGCTGGCAAACAGGACAATCGCCGCCTGCAGTTCCGCGGAGGAAGAGCCAGGGGACGCCGCGGCGGACGATTCCTGCAACACTTGCCGCGCCCGTAACTGCTGCAGCCGCGTCGCGGGGTTGCTGGCGCAGTATAGATATAATCCGGAGACGCTCTGGCGGGCGATCCTGTCTTGCTCGACCAACCGCAACAGGGGTTCTTTGACCGGCACGTGGAGGATGCTCTCCAACTCGGAAGCGAAATAGCCGGCCGGGGCCTGAGTAACACAGACTTCCGCGGTAGCCACCAGAGTACCGTGACGAGAAAACCAAACCGAGTCGAACGACCACAAGCCGCGCTCATCGAATGCGGCAATTTCATCGAGCGTGTAGAAGCGACCGCGGTGGGAATAGCTTGTGAGGTACGACAACTCCTTGAGCTTGCGGAAAATGGTGATATCAGCCTCTGTGCCTAACCGTTCCCTCAATTGTGGCAAGGTGGCGATGCGATTCCTGCGCAGAAACTGCCGTAGCAGATTGGCGGAAAAGACTGTAGGGCGCATAATGCTATAGTTCCTCCTTAGAAAAGAATCCTATAGGAAGAACTATAGCATAATAGGGGAGTCTTTCCTTCGCGAGGCGTATTGGCTCATGCTCCATGTTTATCGGCGGATCCAAAGACATTCGACGACTCGACTCAAAGATGATTGAAGATTTTTATGATTACACTCCGCCTAATGATGATACTTAATTCTTGGGAGATTCCAAAGAGCGTGAATTCATACAATTCCCTTTCAACCAATATTCTGGCGGCAAAAAGCGACAAGGGAATAGTCAAGATCACGATCCAAGCGTGGTTAGCTCATCGGGATTTGTCGCAATCTTCCATCGGGATCATCGACTATTCCGCATTCATCATCGCAAACCATGGACAGGCAATAGTCCGGCTCATCGTCGACGAGCATTGCGAGCGCTATAAACAGCAATACCGATAGAAAACTGATCCCAATTGATGCCAAATCCAAAATCGCCCGCTCAAATGTCCTATTAAAAAATAGTTTGGCAATAAACGAAGAGAAAATTCTACTGAGGGTTAACAACGCCACCGCCCGGCTTTTAGCCGGCCAGTCTACCTCTGACTAGCTGAAAGCAGCTGGATCGGGCCTGGAAGGGTTTCGGGGGATATTGTTCAAGGGCGAACCCACCCCATCCACGAAAGGGCTTCGGCACCGGAAGCTAACGATGCCAAGGGAATCCTACTGAACCGCGTTTCGCCCACAGCGGGCGGTCCTGCCAATTCCCACTACAAAGTCGCTGAGCTTCTTGAGTCGTGGGTCAGCACCAGCCTTGCCGCGACAACGCGACAAGGCTAGGCTAAGAGGGCAGGTAAGGAGAAGCGCCCATCGTGTGATCAGGTAATTACCGGACTTTCAAGCTGGCACCTTTCCTCGTTCGGTTCAACGGGCACGTATTTTCAAGTTTGACCGGCTGGGACGCCATTGGAGGCCTATGTCGTTTTTCACTCGAATGCTGGATTTCAGACACCGACGATCAGGTTGCCTGACCGTATTGCTTTGTGTCTTGATGGCCGGATGCCGCTCACAAGGCGGCTCAACCAAACCGTTTCTTCAAATGACTCATATCCCCCCCTCTGACCCTGGGGGTCCGGCGCACACAAGCATTATTCAAGGCAGGGTCGGCGGTGCTAGAGCCGGCCAGCAAGTTGTTCTCTACGCTCGCAGCGGCGGGGTTTGGTGGATTCAGCCCTTGATTCTCAATCCATTTACTGAAATTCAACCGGATTCCACCTGGAAAAACACGACGCATCTTGGCACCGATTACGCGGCTCTGCTGGTCGACCCCGGCTACCGTCCGTCTTTTAAGACGGCGATGCTTCCGACTGTTGGGAATGGAGTGGAGGCCGTCCTGGTGGCGAAGGGTGAAACCGTCACGCCGGTCAGTCAGAAGATCATTCATTTCGGTGGATACGATTGGACGGCTCTAGATGGGGAGAGTGACCGCGGAGGTGGCGTCAACCCATATGATTCGGCAAATGCCTGGACAGACCAGAAGGGGTATTTACATCTCCGGATGGCATTCCGCGACGGTCGATGGACTTGTGCTGAGGTGAATTTGACCCGCAGCCTTGGATATGGCACGTACAGGTTCGTCGTGCAAGATAGCGCGCACCTGGAGCCGTCCGCGGTCCTGGGGATGTACACCCTCGATATAGGAGGGAAAAACGGCGGCCCCAATGAATTGGACATAGAGATGAGCCGCTGGGGTAATCCGACTAGTAAGAATGGGCAGTATGTCGTCCAGCCGTTCTATGTTCCAGAAAATGTCGCCCGATTCGCAGCGCCTGCTGGAGTGCTGACCCACACATTCCGTTGGGAACCGGGTATGGCGTCATTCCAAACAACTCTCGGCTCAGCGTCGAGTTCGAGGACGAAAATCATCAACGCACACGTTTTTACGTCAGAGATTCCCGTTCCCGCGACAGAGACGGTGCACATTGACCTCTTTGATTTTCATCGTTCCGGGAATGCTGAGCAGAATCCCGCCGAGGCCGTAATTGAGAAATTCGAATACCTTCCCTGAACGAAGGAACTTTCGACACCGACTACGTGGCCTGCTACTGGCAGCGCTTGCCTTGTCTTGTCTCATGAATTCGGCGCGTGCTTTGGACCCTACCAAATCCATGTCGCAATATATCGATGACCGGTGGGGAACCGACAGAGGATTTCTAGGCGGAGCAATACATGTCATTAGCCAGTCTGCAGACGGCTTTCTATGGATTGGAACCGAACGAGGATTGGTCCGATTCAATGGATTCACTTTCAGTCTGATTCAGCGACCGATCCCTGGGTCTCCTCCAATCGGGCCCGTGCGTGGCCTGGTCCCGGACGGGGAAGGAAATCTGTGGATCCGCCTGGATGGCCCGCGGTTGCTCCTTTACCGGCAAGGGCGTTTCGAAGATGCATTTGCTCGTTTAGGTCTGGACGTAAACACCATCACGGCGATGTCGGCCGACGGTGAAGGCGGAGTGATCCTGACAGGAATTGGAAATCACACGATCCGCTATCACGGTGGAAAGATCGAAACCATCGGCAACTCCAACGACGCACCTGGAACAGTTCTTTCGATGGCGATGACACGCGACGGAAGGACATGGCTGGGAACTCGCGATGATGGGCTCTTTGTGATCGACCAAGGGCATATCACACAGATATCGAAGGCACTGGTCGACACCAAAATCAACGCACTGCTTACGGTGGACCGCAGAGGTCTATGGATTGGGACTGACAGCGGGGTCCTTTACTGGGACGGAAGCAGGTTGGTCAATCCAGGCTTGCCATCATCAAGCAAGCAACTTCAGATCATGGCGATGAGCAAAGATCGCGATGCGAATCTTTGGGTTGGAACCGACCACGGACTTATTCGGATCACTCGTACGGGAGCCGTCTCTTTCGGCCTGGAAAATCAGACAGGAGACAACGGCGTGACAGCGGTCTGTGAGGATAGTGAGGGAGACATATGGTTTGGAGGATCGCGCGGCCTTGAACGGTTGCGTGATGGAGCGTTCACAACGTTTTCGAAAGCTCAAGGTCTTCCCTCAGAAAACGACGGCCCAGTTTATGTCGACCCCGAAGGGCGGGCCTGGTTTGCGCCTCTCTCTGGGGGCCTTTACTGGCTGAAGAATGGACACGTTGGGCATGTGAGCGTTGCCGGACTGGATCACGATGTCATTTACACGATCAGCGGAGGTGAAGGTGAGGTTTGGGTCGGCAGGCAGCGGGGTGGCCTCACTCTCCTGACCAAAGGCAGCGGAGGGTCCTTTGTTGCCCGGACCTATACCCAGGCGGACGGGATCGCACAGAACAGCATTTATTCCGTCCATCGCAATCGTGATGGAACGGTATGGGCAGGAACCATTAGCGGCGGTGTCAGCAGACTCAAGGATGACGTATTCACCAATTACTCGGTGACCGACGGGCTCGCATCGAATTTTGCCAGTTCGATAACAGAGGGCTTTGACGGGAAGATGTGGTTTGCCAGTCCGAGCGGACTCGAGTCTTTCAACGAAGGGCGCTGGACAAATCTCTCCGCTCAAAACGGACTGCCATCGAATGATGTGAGGTCCATCTTCGAAGATTCGAAGCACTCGTTGTGGATTGCGACAGCGGGAGGCCTCGCAGTCCTCTCCGACGGGAAACTCGATGTACTACAAATTCTCCCAGACGCTTTGCGAGAGCAGATTTTTGGAATTGCACAAAACGACAGTGGCTCGCTGTGGTTTGCGACTTCGGATCAGGTGCTCAAGGTAAATCGCGATCGGCTGCTGGCC
>DATDLS010000164.1:0-53366 GCA_036519195.1 Occallatibacter sp.
GCTCAAATCTTTCCCGTACCAGTTGCTTTCTCTCCTCCCGCACCTTCCAGTACAACCGCTTTTCTTCCTTTTCACCCCGCCAGTCGATTTCGGCTTTCATCCCTCGGGATCCTCCAGAAAAGAGTCTCCCACTATGCTTTAGCAGGAAGGAACGAAAATGTCCAGCACAAACTTCATCATGGGATGTTATTTATGAAAGGATCCTAAGTCGAGTTTGACCATGCCGGAGTCCATTGTGATCATCGATCTCCATGGCCCCATGGAGGATAGATGGCCGGAAACCTACTTGTCGGCAACCTTGACGATGACCTCATTGTCCGGCTGAAGCGCCCGGCTGCGCGGCACCAGCGTTCGACCGAGGCCGGGCACCGCGAGAACCTTCGCCAGTCTCTGGGGACCGAATTCGAACCATCCTTCGATCGGCGGGTGGCCGATCTGCGTGTGCTGACCAGAGGGAGACGGCAAACGCCATCCGAGATACTTCAGCGCGAGGGGCGAGCTGAACCGTGAACACGCGGTTCATCGTCGCCAGTATCGCCATCAAATGGGTGGTTGAAAAAGACGGAACGGATTTGGCGCTGGCTTTGCGACAGCAGGCCAGACTGGTCGCTCCAGATCCGCTTGTCCCAGAATGCGCCAACATCCTCTGGAACAAAGTTCCGACCGAGGAAGTAGCTCCGCATGAACGAGGCGCTTTTCGCAGCTTGACTGCTTCAGAGCGCCGAGATTGAGCGGCTCCCGAGGCGAGCGCTCATGGAGCGGGCAACACGGCTCTCAATCGAGTGAGACCCTCCGGCGTAGAATTGCCTTTATCTGGCCTTGGCGGTCGAGAACGATTGCAGGCTTGTCACTGCCGATGAATGGCTGATCAGCAAGATTCGCCAAGATAAGAGAAGTTCGTTTCGCGACCTTGTTGCCGGCTTGGCGGAATCGGTTACGGGCAAAACATAGCAATTTTGGACTCGATTGCAAACCTTGTGTCGCACGCGTGGCAGCAGAGACGACACCGGAAGCGACATCTATCCCCTGCGACGATACGAGACTGGAGCCAAATAAGTACAATCCGTTCCCCAGTTCTGTGCGGTTCCGGGTGACTGTGCGCGGATTGGAAAGTCCTAATAAAGGATTTATTTTTATATAGTTAGTGAAAAACCGCTGGTTTCGGATGGATTCAACTTTAGACCGTATATCAGATGAAAAAGGCGTTGCTCTATCAACTGAGCTGCGAGCTTGTTCAAGGCCACTCACCCCAAAGCTACCCAGGCAGAAGTTCTTTGGCCCTTCATGCGGGAAGGCTGGATTGGCCCAAACTCGGCATCTGGATCTTGCATCAACGGCCAACGCTGATACCATGGAATGCACCTTTTGACATGTGCGGTCGTCGGTCTTGGGAGCCGCCGCAGCCTGCACAAAACGCAGCTCTTGTTGCAGCTCCAATGACAGTAAAGTGGTAGGCAGTTCACCGGGCTGGTGCTATTGTCCTCAACACTATGAGCGAATAGCATTCCGGAGTAGGAAGAACTTCCTTTCGAGCCCCCCATCTCGATTCAAGAGCAATTCGTGAAGCGGTAAGAAAAACAACAGTATGCGATTCCGGCATCGAAAAATCGATGAGGGCCATATGACAGAATCCAACCAGCAGAGCGAGCAAGCCGCACCGCCGGACGACGTGGCAACGCTGTACTCTTGGGCCAATCTGCACGGAGCCAAGTACCGTGATTTTTCCGCAGCGCGCGCTCAAACCCGCGAGAGGGCTCGGCTCCGCGCTGAGCAGGCCGTCGAAGAAGAGCGCCGCCAAAAGCAGCTTGAGGCCGAAGCCGCCCAAGCCCAGTCCGCCGAAGCCCCGCCTGCCGCTGAAGCATCGCTGCCTGTTGAGCAGGACCGCGAGCCTGAGTTGGAGGCGCATCAGGTAGCGCAGCAGGCCGAGCAGCAAGCCGGGCAGGCCGCCGAGCAAGCCGCAGCAAGCGAAAATGCGGTTCCCGAGCCTGCGGTCCAGGAGCCTGCGATCCCGGAGTCTGCGATCCAGCAACAGCAAGCTCGAGAGCAAGCCGCCGCCAAACGATCAGCCGCCGGATACGCCGCCGAAGAAAAGGCAGTCCAGGAAAAGGCAGAACAGGAAAACGCCGAGCTCGAAACACGAGAGCAACTGCACGCCCAGCAAGCCCGAGAAGAGCAAGCGAAACAGGAGCAAGTCGGCGCGGAAGCCGAAACGGCTGCCCGCCTCGAAGCGGAAAAATCCGCCGCCGAAAAAGCTGCCGAGCTCGAGGCCGCCGAATTCGCAGCCCAGGGCGCCCGCGAACAAGAACAGGCGCAGCAGCGCGACCAAGCTTTGCAAGAACAAAAAGAGCGCGAGCAGGCAAGGGAACTGGCGCAGCTGCGGGAACAAGCCGAGCGCCTTGCTGCAGCCCACCAGGCCGCACAGCGCACCGCACAGCTGTCCGCCGAGCGCGCTGCCCAACAAGCTGCCGAGCAGCTGGCCCGCCAGCGCGCCTGGCAACAGCCGCTCAATGGTCGCTTCGCGGCTTCACAGTCCCCGGCCCAACCGGCGTCAAATTCTTCCTCACAGTGGCCCAGCCCTAATCCTCTCAGCCAAGCTTCTTCCAGCCAGCCGCAGGCGGTTCGACCGACCGCAAGCCTCTTTTCCGTCCCGCCGCGACTTGTTCCGGCGCGCGAAGACCAAGCCCGTGAGGAAATTCCCATGCCGCGCAATCCCTGGCCTGCACCTGAGTTAAAGGAGCCGGCCGGCCGCCCGGCATGGCTCTCCACGGAAGCTCCCGACGCCACCGTTCCGACCACTTCCTTGCCTCCAGCGCCGCCCGCGCCTCCGCTGCCGCAGGCTCCTCTGCTGCCACCGGCTCCAGAGGACACGCTGCAAGGTTCGCGGGATCGCATGACCTCGCGCTGGTTCGCACTGCGCGGTGTGTTTGACGGATCAGTGCCGCCTGTTGAAGTCCCCCCCGCGCCTTCAGCTGCGCGTGCTCCGTCTCTGGCCGTCTTCTCGCTGGCCGGTGGCGTTGGTAAAACCAGTCTCGTCGCCACGCTGGGCCGCGCTCTTGCCGCGCGCGGAGAACGCGTGCTGCTGGTCGACACAGCTGCCTTCGGCCTGCTCCCGTTCTTCTTCGGAGCCACCGATCAGCGCCCCGGCGTCCTGCGCACCTTCACGCCTCCCGGCATGAGCAGTGACGCGCCCATTCAGCTCGTTACCATTGACGCCGACGTGCTCGGCTCGGAAATGCCCGGCCAGGAAAGCCTCAGCGGAGAAATCCAGAACTATGCCCGCGGAGCCAGCCGCATTCTCGTCGATCTCGCCACCGCTTCCGGCGCCACCACCCGCCGCATCATGCGCATGGCCCCCATGGTGCTGGTCCCTGTCGTGCCAGACATGAACTCAGTCGTCAGCGTCAGCTCCATTGACGCCTTCTTCGAACACAACAGCAGCCCGCATGGCCGTCCCGTGCTGCCCTATTACGTTCTGAACCAGTTCGACCCCTCGCTCCCGCTCCATCTCGACGTGCGCGAAGTGTTACGCGAGCAACTCGGCGAGCGCCTGCTGGCTTTCGCGCTGCGCCGCGCGCCGTCGATGAGTGAAGCACTCGCCGAAGGCATGACTGTGCTCGACTACGCGCCCAGTTCCTCGCTGGCTGAAGATTTCTCCACGCTCGCGGGATGGCTCAAGAGTATCTCCGCCCCGGCCACCACCAGCTATCGCGGTGTTCGCTGGAGCGAGAGATGACCTTAAGGGGCCTCTGGCAGGACATCGGGGCCGGGGAAAACGTAGTCACAAAAATTCTGCGGGTCCTGTTTCTGCTCTTCGCGACCGGTGTTTTCTGTTTCCTCGCCATCCTGCCGCTCGGTTGGCCGCAGCAGGCCGTGTGCGGCTTGCTCACACTGCTGATGGCTCTGGCGCTGTCGCGCATCTCTGATTCTTACCTCATCACGCTTGCGCTGATGATGATGTCCATCTTCTGCACTCTGCGCTATGGCTACTGGCGCGTCACCCAGGCCATTCACTTCTTCCTCAGTCCCTCGGGACACTGGCAGGCCGCCGATGTGTTGTTCATCTTCGGCCTGCTGCTGGCTGAAATCTACGCCTTCTGCGCGCTCTTTCTCGGCTACTTTCAAACCATCTGGCCCCTTCGCCGCGCTCCGGTCCCGCTGCCTGAAGACGATCGAGAGTGGCCGGATGTCGACGTGCTCATTCCCACCCTCAATGAGCCGCTCGATCTGGTCCGCTACACCGCGCTGGCCGCACTGAATATCGACTGGCCGGCCGACAAGCTGCACGTCTATCTGCTTGACGACGGCGGCCGCGAATCATTCCGGCAGTTCGCCTTTGCAGCCGGTATCGGCTACAAAACCCGCACCGACAATCTCTACGCCAAGGCCGGCAACATCAACGCTGCGCTCCGCACGATCGAGTCCCCCTTCCTGGCCATCTTCGATTGCGATCACGTCCCCACGCGCAGTTTTCTGCAAATGACCCTCGGCTGGATGCTGCGTGATTCAAGACTGGCGATGCTGCAAACGCCGCATCATCTCTACTCGCCGGATCCGTTCGAGCGCAACCTGGGTCAATTCCGCACCCTCCCCAATGAAGGCGAGCTCTTCTACGGCGTCGTGCAGGACGGCAACGACTTCTGGAACGCCACCTTCTTCTGCGGCTCCTGCGCCGTCGTGCGCCGCAAGGCACTCGACTCGGTCGGCGGCATGGCCGTGGAATCCGTTACCGAAGACGCCCACACCTCACTGCGCATGCAGATGCGTGGATGGGGTACGGCGTAAATCAACGTTCCCCAGGCCGCGGGCCTGGCCACGGAGAGCCTGTCGGCCCACGTCGCGCAGCGCGTTCGCTGGGCCAGCGGCATGGTGCAGATTCTCCGCTCCGACAATCCGCTGTTCGCGCCCGGTCTCAAGTTCGCCCAGCGGCTGTGCTACTTCAACGCCATGGCCCATTATCTCTACGCCATTCCGCGCCTCATTTTTCTTACCGCGCCCTTGATTTTTCTGCTCCTCAATCGCGTCAATATTCCCGGTTACTGGGCAGCCATTCTCGCCTACGCACTGCCTCACCTGGTGCTGGCCAGCATGACCAATTCGCGCATCCAGGGCGAGCATCGGCATTCGTTCTGGGGCGAGGTCTACGAAACCGTTCTTACCCCCTACATTCTCGTGCCTACTCTGATGGCGCTGTTTCGTTCCGGGCGCGGCAAGTTCACCGTTACCGCGAAGGGCTCCGTGGTGCAGCGCACCTTCTTTGACAGCCGCATCGCCCAGCCGTTCCTCATCTTGCTGTTGGTCAACGTTGCCGGTCTTGTCGTCGCCATTCCACGCTACCTGCTCTGGGATCGCGACCGCTCCGGCACCGTCACCATGAACGTTCTATGGTGCCTGTTCAACATCATCATCCTCGGTGTCTGCACCGCCGTCGCCCGCGAAATGAAGCAGGTCCGCACTGCGGTCCGCATCAAGCTGGTCAGGCCTGTTTCCGCGCGCATGTCCAATGGCCAACTCATCAGGGCAGAAACCATCGATCTGTCTCCCGGTGGCAGCAGCCTGCGGATCGTTGCTGACTCGAGCCTCCCCGAGCTCAGTCCGCAAACTCAATTGCGCCTCGCCTTCAACCTGCAATCTGTCGGCACCGAATTGCCCGCGACCATCGTTTCCGTCGAAGGCTCCATCCTGCGGGTCCGCTTTGAAAACCTCACCATCGCCGAGCAGGAAGTGCTCACTATGGTGCTCTATTCCCGCGCCGACTCCTGGATCGACTGGGGCCGAGCGCGCCGGCCAGACAACATTCTAGGCAGCCTGAGGCGCATCTTTCAGATCTCGTTTCAAGGGCTGGCGCAAAGCTTCCAGACGCTCATCGGCGCCAGGGATGAAGCCGCTCAGAACAAGTCCGCACCGCGGTCGGTCATCGGTCCGGCAATTCTCGTTCTGTTTGCCGCGATGCTCGCCGCTCCCTCACATCCTCTCAACGCGCAGCCATCATCAAGCGCGTCCCCAGCCAGCACGCTGCCAAGCGCAGCGAAGCCGGCCGTTTCCGCCAATGCCGGCCCCGACATCCCCCCCGGCCAGTACCGCGACATCTTTTCTCTCAACGATGCCGGCTCATCGCCCATCGAAATGCACGGCACCGCCAGCCGCCACGATATCTTCTTCCGCCTGCCTCGCACGCACTCGGTCCGCTCTGCCAAGATCCACATTTCCTACGCATTCTCTCCCGGCCTGCTGGCGAACATGAGCCATCTCCAGCTCCTGATGAATGGCACGCTCTTTGCCACCATTGACCCCACGCCGGTAGAAGCGCATGGCTTGGACGGCCACGATCTCGAAGCCGATTTCGAAATTCCCGCCGCACTGCTCGAACACTCCAACACCCTCACGATTCAGTTCATCGGCCACTACACCACGATCTGTGAGGACCCGGCCAACGCCACGCTCTGGGCCCGCGTCGAGCGCAACACCTCTGTCGACATTCAAGGCGTGCTCGCGCGTGCGAGCAATGACCTCCAGAGCCTGCCCGCGCCATTTGTTGATCCCGCCGTCATCAAGCCGGCTGAGGTTCCCGTCGTGTTCGCCTCCGCGCCCAGCCTCAAGGCCATTCAGGCTGCCGGCGTCGTCTCCAGCTACTTCGGTCTCACCTCGGACAATCACGCCGTCCGATTTCCCGTATCCATCGGCGCTCTGCCAGAAGGCAACGCGATCGTCATCGCGGACAGCTCAACCAATCAGCCTCCTGGCCTGAATCTCGGCGCCATCCGCGCACCTACCGTGGCCCTGCGCACCAATCCCAATGACCCTTACGGCACCATCCTGATCATCGCCGGAGCCAACGCCGATCAGGCGTTGATCGCCGCGCAGGCCGTGGCCGTGCACAGCGATCTGCTCAGCGGCGCCAAATCCACTCTCGAGCACTTCCGCTTGCCCGATGCGCGCAAACCCGACGACGCTCCCCGCTGGGCCCGTACGGACAAACCCATCCCCCTCGCGAGCGACACGTCGGAGTCCGAGTTAGAAACCGACGGCTCGGCGCCCTTGCCGGCAACCGTCCGCCTTCCGCCCGACCTCTACTACAACGGCAAAGATCCTGAAGCCACGCTTCATATTGCCTATCGTTACAACTCCATTCCCATCGGTCCGCGCTCCAGCCTGCAGGTGCGCCTCAACAACGCATTCGTCAGTAGGGTGCCGCTCGATCCCGGCCAGCAATATGGGCGCGAATCCGACGCCGAAGTTTCCGTTCCCGTCACCGATCTCGATCCGTTCTCGAACGCCTTCTCGTTCAACTTCGCTTTCCAGCCAGTCACCAAAAATGGTTGTCAGACGGGCGCGCCCATCCATCTCGAGGGCGCTCTGCTCGGCTCCACAACGCTCGATCTGCGTGACTACCCGCACTACGCGCCGCTGCCCAATCTTGAGCTGTTTGCAAACGCCGGCTTCCCCTTCACCCGCAGGTCCGATCTCAGCGAGACCACCTTCGTCGTCCCCGCTCGACCCACCCGGCAGGAGATCGAAACCTTCCTCACGTTGATGGGCCACTTCAGCCGCACCACTGGATTTCCCGCGCTGCGCGTCACCGTCGCCGCAGCCGATGCTCTCCATGAAGGCGCAGAAACCGACTTCGTCATCATCGGCGCCGGCGATGATCAACCCGCCTTCAACAAACTCAGCAGCGATCTCCCCGTTGTCCTCAACGGCAACCAGATTCAGGTCCGCGACACGCAAGGCTTTTTCGCACCGCTCCATCCAACATTGGACAAGCTTGACTCGACCGACCAGATCGCCAGCGGCAGCCTTGGGACCGGCAGCACGCCGGACGCCATCATTGAAGCCATCAAATCTCCCTACGGCAACAACTGCAGTATCGTCGCCATTCATCTCAAAGATGCCGACGCCTTTGATCCCTTCCTCACTGCCTTGCTCAAAAAGCAGCAGTCCAAGGAAATCTCCGGCTCCGTTTCCGTGCTCGAAGGCGCCGAGTTCCACTCCTTCCGCATCGGCGCCGAGGTCTATCACGTCGGCGTTTTGCCCTGGTGGATTCATCTCGATCTATGGTTTATGGATTACCCCTACGTCGCCACGCTGATCATCTTCGTGCTCGCCTTCCTGCTCGCCGTATGGATCCGCCAGTGGTTTCGCATCAAAGCCCGAGCTCGCCTTCGCATGTACGAAAACTGATGCGCGGCAACGGAGCGGGCTGCCAAAGAACTCTCATGCGGGCTGGCTTTCTAACGGTCCCCGACCGGAGTTTCCCAGGTGGGATGCAAGGGGAGCCTTCGATGGCCGGGAGTCTGATTGCGCCATCGGTACCGAGGGCGTTTGTTCCCCGCGTGGAGATGAGTCCGGCGAGCAGTGGGACCGGATTCGCTGAGCACCTCGGATTGTCGCCGCGAGCCTGATTTCGGGCTCCGGAGCAAGGATCTCCGAGGTCCTTTTGACGGAATTGGACGCCGGATGGGGCATCAGGGAGGAGCGATGGAAGTTCTCTGCCTGGATTGCGCCGGTTGTTGGCGCTTTATCCCCTGCGGGTCTGTTGATAGGAATTCGATCGGCTCGATGTGTTTTTTTAGCATCGCCTGAGGAGCGGGCACCGAATCGTCACCTCAGCGCCGAGCCTGCCGAAACAGCACAAGGGGAAATTCGCTCGTGACCCTCATGATGCCCCTCGCGCACATCAGCCTTCCCTGTGCCATCTGATTCGGTCAAGATGGTACCAGTAGGATTTCCGCCGTATTCCGGCCCAGAATCCGGCCGGACATTCAAGCAGGGAAGGAGAGAGCAATGAGCGTTGGCCGCAAAGCATCGAGACCGGCTGCCGTCCTCGCCGCCTGCCAGCTTCTCTGGCTGCTCTCCGTCCATGCTCAAACCAGCGAAAACAAACCGCCCTCGAATCCCTCCGCCCGCACACTTTTGATTGAGGAGGCTGCGGCCTTTGAAGCCCGCGGCCGTCCTGATCTTTCCATCCGGATCTGGCGTCAGGTCCTCGCCTCCGATCCCAAAAATACGCAAGCTCTTGCCGGCCTCGCGCAAGACCTGAAGCTCACCGGTTCGAGCCCATCGACTGCCGACCTCCCGTCATCCCGCAAAGCCGTCCCCCCCAATGCCGATCTTGCCGTCCATGCCAAACAAGACCATTCCAAGCAGGACAACAAGCCCCTGGTGAAGACTCCCAGGGTTGCCCAAAAGCCGGAAGAGCAGGCGCCCGTCCTAATTCAACTCGACACCGACATCGCTCTTCTCGAGAGCGAAATCAGTTTCTACATTGCTACCGGCCAGAGTCTGTGCGCCGCCGGCCTGATGGCCCGCGTTCAAGCCTACTACGCCCGACTGCACAGCGATGCGCCCCTCCTCATCGCCGTTGAAAACGCATCGCTGCTGTTCTCCACCGGCAATGACCGCGCCCTCTACCCAGCCCTCATGAGCCTCGGCGGCCGCTCCGGGCTCACGATCGATCAACGCCAGACCGTTGAGGATATCTGGGTCCACTGGAGCATCCGACGCGCCGCCAAGGCCATGGAGGACGGCGCTCCGCAGCGCTCCATCGACATTCTCGACGCCGCCTCGCAAGCCTTTCCCGGGCGCGTCGCTTTGCATGCCTCTCTTGCGGGCGCCTACGCCCAGGCCGGACGCACTGCCGACGCGCTCGATCTCTACAAAACGTTTCCCATTGAGGACGCCGCCGCCGAAGACCTCGAGCGCGCCATCGATGCCGCCCTCACCGCCGGCGACAATCCCCAGGCCCAGCAGTGGCTGCAGCCGGCCCTCGCCCGCTTCTCCCGCGATCCCGGTCTGCTCTCCCTCGCCTCGCGTTATGAGCAGGCGATCGGCAACGGTCCTCGCGCCGCCGAGTTTTATCGCGCCTCTCTGGCCGCCATGCCGTCCACCCCGCGCCCCAAAAATCCGTCAGAAGAGCTGGCTCATCCAGCCGTCTATCCCGCCCCGCACAACTCGTCCCACCAGAACCCCGGCGCCCGGCGTCCTGTCACCGCCGCTGATCTGCCTCATCTGCTTGACCCCTCCGAGGTGCCCTTCGCCAAATCCAGCGATCTCCCTACCCTCACTGCCGGCCTCCGGCCACCCCTGCCCGGAGCCGCCGAGCCCGCGCCGCAACCAGCCTCTCCACCGGCCACCGCAGCCAAACCAAACTTAAAAACCAGAAGTTCCCAGCCCCAGGATCCGCCCAAAATCTTCCCTCCCTCCGCCAGCCAGGGCCAGACGCCGACGGCTCCCATCTATTTCCCCCAGCGCTGACAAAGCCGATCAATTCATTCCAAGTGAAGTCTGCTGCCACGCCTGGGAAAGTGCGGTGTGGAGCAAAGCAGATAAGTGATGATTTCCCATTGGAGGTTGGTGGACTGGCAAAAGTGTTGGACTTTGAAGGGACGCTGGCCATTCCCTGATGCGGCGAGTTTCCCGCGGCCACAACCCGTGTCTGCCACCTTGGCATAATCTTGGGTCCTAGAATCATTCAAACCAACTTCCGCCGGTAACCTCCACCTCCACTCCAACCGTGCACTCCTCCTGCTGCCTTCGTGCTATACCCCCCTTTTTCTGACCCTGTTACGTTTCAACTCAGGAGATCCCCCTGTGAGTCTGATCAGCTTCCTGGCCAAGCAGTTCATTGGCGTGATTGAGTGGAACGAGCCTCAAGGCGGCATCCTCGCCTATCGCTATCCCATGCAGGATCTGGAAATCCAGAACGGCGGCCAGCTCACCGTGAGCGAATCGCAGGCAGCCGCCTTCGTCAATGAAGGAAAAATCGCCGACATTTTCGGCCCCGGTCTGCACACGCTCAACACGCGCAATCTTCCCGTCCTCACCGGCCTGATGAACTGGGACAAGGACTTCGAGTCGCCCTTCAAGTCCGAAGTCTACTTCTTCTCCACCCGCCAGCAGATCGATCAGAAGTGGGGCACAGCGACCCCCATCACCATCCGCGACCGGGAATCCGGTGCCGTCCGCCTGCGCTGCTTTGGCATCTACAGCTATCGCATTGCCGACCCCAAGGTCTTCTTCAACCAGGTCAGCGGCACCCGTGAGTGTTACTTCGCCGCAGATCTTGAAGGCCAGCTGCGCGACACCATCCTCGCCACGATCGCTGCCACCTTGGCCAACAGCAACGTGGCCTTCCTCGATCTCACCGCCCATCAGTCCGTGCTTGCTGAAAATGTCTCCGCGCAGATCAAGCCCGTCTTCGCCGCCCTCGGCCTCCAGCTCACGCAGTTCGTTGTCGAAAATGTCTCTCTGCCCGAGGAACTTGCCAAGATTCTCGATCAGCGCATCGGTATAAGCATGGTGGGAGACCTCAGCCGCTACACTCAATTCGCAGCCGCCGAGTCGCTCGATCTGGCCGCTGCCAACACCGCTGGAGGCGCCGGCGTCGGCATGGGCCTCGGCGCTGGAGCCGCCGTCGCGCAGGTGCTCGCCTCTTCGCTCCGATCCGCCGTACCCGCCGCAGCCACTGCGCTTGTCGCACCCGCTGCCGCCACCGACGGCAAGTTTTGCATTGACTGCGGAAAGCCCATCGCCGGGCGCGCCAAATTCTGCGCCGAGTGCGGTCAGCCGCAGTGAGCTGCCCCGCCTGCGGGGCTCCTGTCGCACTGCAGCCTGATACTGAAGGCTTCAAGTGCGACTACTGCCACTCCGTCTTCTTTCCTGGGGAGGAAGAAGACGGAGTGCAGGTTCTCCCCACTCAGGCCGACCCGCCGCTCTGGCTCGCCTGCCCGGTCTGCAGCCTGCCGCTTGTCCATGCCTCCATCGCCAAAAATCCCGTTCTCTTTTGCTCCCAGTGCCACGGCCTGCTCATTCCCATGAACGTGCTGCCCTTGCTCGTGGATGCCCTGCGTGCTGCCCGCGAAAAGGTCCCCGCCGTCCAAACCCCTCCCGATCAAGACGATCTCAAGCGCACTCTGCAGTGTCCCCAATGCCATCGCCGCATGGAAACCCACTTCTACGCCGGCCCCGGCAACGTGATCGTCGACTCCTGCAGCGACTGCTTTCTCATCTGGCTGGACCGCGGCGAACCGAGCCGCATCGCCCACGCCCCGGACGAAAACGACTCTTCGGCATCCGATTCAGGCTGGTAGTTAAGAGAATCCAAGGCCTCGGTTCCGCGCCGGCTCCGACCTGGGGCATCTCAGACAGAGCCGGCAGGTGCTCGCGGTCCCTGTTTTGGACCTGGTGCGGCACAAAAGCAGCTGGGTGCTATTTGCCGAGCTCCGACGCGGAGCCGCCTACTCGCAAGCCGCCAGCGGATCGCGCCTGCTGAATCTCCTGGTGACCTCCCACCGACCGAAGAGCGCATGGAACTCGCCCACGGACGAATCCACGAGATTCCGGACAGGATCATCATGCTCGATCGTCCCGCTCAAGCGGCCATTCCGGCCACTGCAATCAAGCGAGCCGGGTTCAGATCGGGGAAGCAATCCATTCCACACGAACACCTTCCTTGCCTAACCGACAGTCCTTGAAGTCCTTTGTCCCGACCGGCGCCCACCTTCGTTCGAGGGCCAGGTGGAATTTCGAAACTCCGGCTCGAGGTATTCGTACCACTTTGGGGCGACCGGCACGCGAACGAAGATGTTGCGTTCGCCTCCCTTTCTCAAATGGAGTCAGTTGGCAAAGTTGTTTCCATAAAATTAAATAAAAACTATTGCAAAAATAAATAAACTTTATTATTGTTATCGAATTAGTTGAAAAACGAGATTCAAACTTATGGATTCAACCCCCAAACCCGTTTCCGATTGGCAGGAGCTTCTGCGCATCGCCCAGGGCGGATCGATCATCATCGAGCGCGTCCACATCCCGGAAAAGCAGATTGCCGTCGAAGGCGAGTTTACGCCCCCTGAACTGGCCCGACTCAGCCTGGAAGACCAGGTCTTCGTCGTTGCCTTTCTCCGCTCTCACGGCTCCATCAAGGAGATGGAGCAGACCTTCGGCGTCAGCTACCCCACCATCAAGGCCCGCCTCCACCGCATCTCGGGCCAGCTTCAGTTTGTCGAAACCGACCCCTCCCCCTCGCGCCATGAAATCCTCGACCGTCTCCGATCCGGCGAACTCACCGCCGAAGAAGCCATCCGCGCCCTGGAGGCCCTCAAATGACTCCCAACTTCGCCGTCATCGCCATTGAAACCGCGAAGTGGCGCATGCCCCGTCTCTGGATCCCGCTGTTTCTGCTCTGGATTCCGGTCCTGCTGCTCTCGCCGCTCATCTTTTTGCTTCTTGTGGCCATCGCCATCGCCACAGAAAACAATATTTGGCGTCTCTTATCCGTCTTCTGGACTATTGCATCCAGTTTGCCCGGAACCCATGTCCGCGTTGAGGCGGAAGGGAACCGTATCCTGGTGCGGATTCTCTAGTGATGCCTTCAGCATTTCGGGCTCTTTGAAACCAACCTCTCAGAGATCACGGAGGTCTCCATGCAATCGGATCGCCGCGCCCTCCTTTCGCTTCTCGCCGCGCGCCGCATCACCGCCCTGGAAGCCGAGCGCCTGCTGGTTGTCTGGAACGACCGCCGGGAAACGTTCTGGCTGGTCGCTGTCTGCATCATCGCGTTCTCGGCCCAGGCCAATCTCGAACACAGCCTGTCGGCCCTGCTCGACTTCACTCACATGCTGTTGCCGGCCTTCGCCTTGCATCACGCCGCGACAACCCTCACGTCCTTTTTAGGAGCAATCCAATGAACGAAAACCGCCGTCAGATATTAGAGATGCTGGCCTCGGGAAGAATCACCGCCGACGAAGCCGAACGCCTCATTGCGGCTCTTGAAACCGGCGCCGCGCAGACTGGTTTTTCCGCCTCCGGAAGCAACACCACCGCCTCGGTAAAAACCCGCGCCAAATATCTGCGCGTCCTGGTCGAAGCCGACGAAGCCACCACGGGCAACAAGGGCCCCACGTCGGTCAACGTTCGCGTCCCCATGCAGTTGTTGCGTGCCGGCGTTCGTCTCGCCAGCCTCATTCCTGTGCAGGCCCACAACCATTTTGACCAGGCCATGAGCCGCCACGGCGTCCCGCTCACGCTCTCGCAAATCAAGCCGGAAAATCTTGAAGAGCTGATCGACCATCTTGAAGACCTCACGGTCGATGTCGACACCCGCGACCAAGGCCAGACTAAAGTCCGGGTGTTCTGCGAATAGATCCGCATCCCGTCACCATCCCGTCCACAACCATCAGGAACCGGAGGATCCCATGACTACGCTTACTCTGCCCAAGCCTCGCACTGACAGCGGCATGGAAGGCATGACCGCGAAATGGTACGCCGCCAACACCGCCGAGATGATGAATGAATACGTGACCCTGGCCCAGCGCATCGGGGCCCAGCTCGCGCCAGGCAGCGCCGTGCTTGAAGTTGCGCCCGGCCCCGGCTACTTCTCTATCGAGCTTGCCAGGCTCGGCGCCTTTCAAATCACCGGCCTCGATCTGAGCCGCACCTTCGTCCGCCTCGCAACGATGCAGGCCGCGAAAGCCCACGTGTCTGTTGAGTTCCTGGAAGGCTCCGCGTCCAGCCTGCCGTTTCCCGCGCGCAGCTTCGACTTTGTCGTCTGCCGCGCCGCCTTCAAAAACTTCGCCAAGCCCGACGAGGCCCTGCACGAAATGTCTCGCGTCCTGCGCCCCGGCGGCCGTGCCCTCATCATCGATCTCAAGGCAGATGCCACGCCCGACGCCATCAGGGAGCACATCGACGCCATGGGACTGTCCACCGTCAACCGCATTCTGACCCGCCTGGTCTTCAAGACCATGCTGCTCAAGCGCGCCTACAGCCGCGAGCAATTCCAGGAGATGCTCTGGGAAGTCAACTTCAGCAACGTTGAAATCAACGAAGACGCGATGGGCTTTGAAATCTGGCTGACGAAATAGCCATCGAATCGGCACGATGCTTTCGATGGCGGCATGACCATCAGTCATGCCGCCAATGTTCCCCAACTGTGCTGAGGCGGTTGACCTCAATTGATCGCTCCCGGACAAGGGCCCCAGCCGAAGGCCCAGGCACCTAGACACAAGGCGGGGAGGAATGCGCAGGGCATAAAGCCGACAATCTCTTCTGGGTCAGTGGGCGATGAAATCAAGCGGGGGTAGGTTGGGAGGGCCGCACCCCCGGGATTGCTCCGAGCGCGAAGGCTCCAGATCACAAATTTTGCATTTGTGCTGGCAAAGGAGAGATGGATGAGAATTCAGTCTCCGATTGAGCCGACAAACCGGCCAAACACTTGAGCAACCGGCACCGAAAAGGCACCAAACCTCATAGATGCTGTCGCGATCTCCTCGATCCTTGCCAGGCCCAGACCTCGATCACGCACTCGGCGGCGAAGAATATTGTCGGGTTCATTGTCGGCAATGCCGCTGAGAAAACCACGGCCCAGACCGCAGGAATCATGTCTCACCCTTTGCGCTGCGGCTTCTGCATCGGCACCACCTGCACCGTCACGTCCCGTACTTCGGAGAGAAACCGGTTCAGCACCGATCCGCGCAACAGAATATCCCACCGCGACCGCGCCGACTGCCCGAACACCACATGCGAAATGCTCTCCTGCTGCGCAAACCGGATCAGTGCATCGGACACATTGCGGTCGGTAAGTGACACCACCTGCGCACCCAGGTCCCTAGCCATGCGCTGATACTCTTCCAGGCGATGATAGGCCTCCGGATCTCCGTGCCCCTTGTCGTCCGGTCGCGTCACATACACCGCGTACCAGTTGGTTGCCAGCCTTCCCGCCACCCGGGAACCGACCCGCAACAGCCGCTCGGTCCCCTGCCGCGTGCTCAGACACACCATCACCTTTTCCGGAATCGGTGCCTGCTCCAGACCCTGCGTGCGCCGGTACTCGGCTGCACGATTTCCCACCTGCTCGGCCGTAGTGCGCAGCGCGAGCTCGCGCAGCATGTTCAGGTTGCCTTTGCGGAAGAAGTTGGCCAGCGACTGTTCCACTTTTTCCGGCGCGTAAATCTTGCCCGCGCGCAGGCGGTTGCGCAGCTCGTCCACCGTCACATCCACGTTCACCACTTCATCGGCGCGCTTCAGAAAGCTGTCGGGCACCGTCTCGCGAATCACCGTATTCGCCGAGCGGTTGACCGAATCATTGAGCGTCTCCAGATGCTGGATGTTCACCGCCGTCATCACGTTGATGCCCGAGGCCAGCAGTTCCAGTACGTCTTCATAGCGCTTGCGATTCTTGCTGCCGGGAACATTGGTGTGGGCCAGCTCGTCCACCACCACCGTGTTCGGATGTCGCGCCAGAATCGCGTCCACATCCATCTCTTTGAGGTTCACACCGCGATAGGGAATAACCCGCTGCGGAATAATCTCCAGATCGCGTACCCGCGCTTCGGTCTCCTGGCGGCCATGCGTTTCCACGAGCCCGATCACCACGTCCACATTTTGCTGATGCAGCATCAGGTGCGCATCGTTCAGCATGTCGTAGGTTTTGCCCACGCCCGGGGCTGCGCCTATGTAAATGCGTAGACGCGCCGGTTCCTGCTGTTTGTCCAGAACGATTTCCGCCATCGCTCAGCCGACCTCGACCGGATGACGGCTCGCGGCCACAGTGGTCAGTGGCAGCTTGAAGCGGAACGTGGTGCCGTGGCCCAGCCGGCTCTCCACAGCAATCTGCCCGCCCAGCTGTTCCACAAGGCGTCGCACCAGCGCCAGGCCCAATCCCGATCCGCTCTCCGACATCGGATTGAAGCGATCGAAAATCGTTTTCAGCCGCTCCGCCTCAATGCCCCGCCCCGTATCGCGCACCGTGAATTGAATCGAGTCCTTCATCTCTTCGGCGGCCAGCAGAATCTCGCCTTCCTCGGGTGTATAGCGCAGCGCGTTGGCCAGCAGGTTGTCCAGAATCGAGCGCAGCGCGCGCTGGTCGGCCTGCACCACTGCCAGGTCCGCATAGGCGCGCACCTCCACGCGAATGCGCTTGCGCGTGGCCTCGTCGCAATAGCGATCGCGCGCACTGCTCAGCGCCTGCAGCGGATGAATCGGTTCCAGCTTCAGCTCGCGCTTGCCGCTATCGAGCTCCGCCACCTCGATTAAGTCAGCCATCAGTTCGTCCAGCTTTTCTGACTCCTTGCCGGCGGCCGCCACCAACTCCGTCTGCAGAGGCTCCAGCTCGCCGCCAAACCCCTGCGACAGCGCGTAGAGTCCGCGCCGCAACTGCAGCAGTGGATCGCGCAGTTTGCGGCTGGCCACATTCAGAAACTGGGTCTTGAATCGATCTGTGTCCTGCAAGCTGGTCACGTCTTCGAGAGTCGTCACCGTTCCCAGCAAGCGTCCCTCCGAATCCCGCATCGGCGTAGTCCGCAAACGGAAGCTGCGCTCCTGCTTGCCAAACCGCATGGGAAGCATCGACGCTTCGTCTCCGGCGGCCACCGCCCTCTGCATCGAAACCGCATCGCGAATCGCGCTTAGAATTTTGTCCCCTCCCGGCGTATTGGTCAGCGCCATGCGGTCCCCGGCCGCCTCGCCCAGCAGCTCAGCCGCCGCCTGGTTCACCTTGAGGATGTGCCCCTTGCCATCAGTCACAATGATCGGCTCAAATATCGATTGCAGCACGGCGTCGGAGAGTTGAAACTCCATCTGCCGACGTCCTGCTTCAGACTCCTGCAAGTCGCGCAGCCGCACCGCCAGCCGGTTCAGTTCCGCCGCAATCACGCCAAAGTTGTCGCGGCTCTTCCACTCCGTCCGGTATTCCAGATTTCCCTGGGCAATCTTGTGGGCATCGCGCGCCAGCCCCTCAATGGGGCGGAGCACAAGAAACGCCGTTCCCAGCTCCGCTAGAATGGCAGCGACGACCAGGGCCCAGGCCAGCCGCAGCTCCCCGGCTGCGGCCAGCGCACGATGCGTCCACTCCACCAGGCCCACCAGCAGGCCGGCAACAACAACGTATCCGAGGATGAGCCGCTGAGACAGGTTGAGCATAGTCCGGCCTCCGTGCCGGATCGAGTGAGTCTTGAGTCTTCAAATGTGCTGCCGGGGCAATGGCGCAGCAGAAAAACGAGGCTTTCACCCAGCTCCCGCATACCCCTTGTGGGTTTTCCCGCCCGGGCAACAGTTTCATTGTCGCGGAAGTTGCCCGTACAAGCAAAGATACGCCCCCGAATCGTCCCCCCAGACGCGCGCAGCTTGATTGAATCCGCATTCTTGGCCCTTTCCCGTTTCCTAATCGTCTAAAAGTTCGAAAAGGTAGAACTTTTTTGGGCATTGATGCGCAATTTACTGCGCATGACGCCCGGAGAAGCCTCGTAACGTATTGATATATCTATAGGGCAGTTTGGAGCACAGAATGCAATCGGGACAGGCGGGGGTCCGGGTTGTATCCTAAAGGGAAACCCTCGCCAGTTGTCTCTCTCATTTCTATAGTTTTCAAGCTTGAAACGCCCGCCGGTCTCGACGATCGTTGTTGAGGGCCAAGGGCGAGAAATTATCTGGAGGAAGTTATATGAAGCGATTTGCTCTTCCCGTGGTTGCAGCGGCAGTGTTTGGCATGGTCGGCGCTGCGCCCTCTTTCGCCGACACCAAAATCAATCAGGTTGTCAATGGAGACTTCAACACCACCCCGGCTTTGGCTGCGGGCAGCTGGGGTGATTTCGCAAATGGGACGGTTGCTGGTTGGACAGGTTCGGATGGAATCATCGAAGTCGACACCGCAGGTCCGATTGGCCCGGGAATCAATCAATTCTCTGCGCAGAGCCTGGAAGTGAACGCCAACAGCCCTGAGACGGTTACGCAGACCATCACCGGACTCACTGTTGGTCAGACCTACGTGCTGAAATTCGCCTACGGAGATCGTCCGGGTTCTGGCGACGAGTCGATGAACGTGCTGTTGGACGGAGTTCTGATCACAACCGAGGTCGATAACTTCTTCTCTAACACTCCCTCGCTGGTGTGGCACGACGACGGCTACGCGATCACTGCCACTTCTACGTCGGAAACGCTGAGCTTTGTCGGCCTCCCCGACAGCGGCCAGCCCTCCTTCGGCAACGAAATCACCGCGGTTCAGCTGGTCGCCTCGCCCGAGCCTTCCACCTGGCTGTTGATGCTGTCCGGCATCGGCCTGCTCGGCTTCGCAGCATGGCGTCGGCGCGGCACCGCGATGCCTAACCTAAGCGCTCTCTAACCAAACCTGCCAGAGGTAGAGCAATCCAAATTGCGGCAGAGCGTCCGGCGAGTCTTCTGGCCAGACACTCTGCCGATTTTGTTCTCAATGGGGAGCGCAACCTAGGCCCCCTGCCGCGGGAGTCCCCGCACCCCCTCACCTCTGCCTGGTCCAGCGACCGCATGCATCAGCTTGGCGTCCTCGGCCGAGTCTCAGGGAATCCTGCAGACGGACAGTTGGCCATTATGCCAGCGACAATCCAGGCCCGCCGTTTGCAGATTCAAGACTAAAACCCAGTCCACCCCAAACTCAGCTTTCAGCCGCTCGAAGTCGCCCAGCTTAAAGTGTTTCCATCCCGTCTCGGCCAGCTGCTGGCTGCGCCACAACGGCGCCAGGATCGGCACTTCCGTCACCACCGAGGTGTCTTTGATCCAATCGGCCATCTGGCTGCGCTCGGCCAGTGCGCGAAAGCCGTGGAACCCTTCGCCCGGCGCGGCCAGATAGTTCGGATCGAGCGCGAAATACGCGCTTTGGGGCGTGTTCTCGCGGATCCAGCCAAACGCCTGCAACCAGGGATTGGCAGTGGTGATTCCGGGCAGCTCCAGGTGCGCTCCTTCGTCGACGAGTTCCCACTGTACCCAGAACATCCCGCCGTTGAAGACCAGCAGAAACACGGCCCAGCGCCCGACGTGCTCCCTTAAAAGGAACTGTCCCAGCAGTCCGCCCCCCACCAAAGCCATGAAAATGTAGACCAGATGCAGAAAGCGCATCGGCTGGAACGGTTCCAGCCGTACCAGCGATTCTGGCGCCAGCAGCGCCACAGCCACCCCGAGCTGGAAGACCCCGTAACCAAACACGGCCAGACTAAAGCGGGCAAGCCGACCCCGCTCAGACAGCTCCCCCACCGGCACCTTCGCGTCCAGCGGATTCGGAGGCAAGATCCGGGATCCCTCCTTGAGCGCATCCTCGTCCCGCTCAGCCGTCACACGCCACAGCAGCCAGAAAAGGCTCAGCGGCGCCAGTGCCCCCAGCCATTCGTACCAGGTCCATTGGTAGAGCGAGTAGTAGGACTTCGAAGCCAGCGCCAGGCGCCAGCTCGGGCTGGCCGGCGCAAAGATCCATCCCAGAGGAATCGCTACTGCTGCCGACCCCTCCGCCACCCGGACTCGAACCGGTACCCTTTTAAGCAGAGCCAGAGAGAGGAAAACGGAGAACGAAATTCCCAGCGTCGCCATGATCGGATGAAGAGCCAGTGCCCCCAGCAACGCAGGAACCGCGAGCCATCGCTGACGCCGCCCTTCGAGAATCCACGCCACGCTCAGCAGAATCAGGGCGGTGGCCAGGTTGCGCGGATGCAGATGCTGATCGGCAATCCCCAGTGCCGTGCCTGCCACCGGCAGACTGAACACGGCCGCCACCATCGCCACCGCTGCCCAGTGAGCGCTTGCCCGCTCAAAGATCTGCGCCGCAATTCTCCGGCAAGCCCACAAAATCACAAACAGCGCCACGAATTGCCAGAACAGTTCTGACCAGGCGAGGGGAATTCCCGTCCCGCGCACAAAATCGGCCATGCCCTTGTCAAAAACCGAAGCCTGCATTTGCAGCCGAAAGAACTCCGAGTCATGAGGATAGAGCGCCGGGTTCAGGTCAGCTTTCACTGCCGTCAGGTACACTCCGTCGTCTTCAAAACCGGGGTGATAGCCCAGCACCAGAAAGCCAAGCACCGTCAGCATCAAGAGAGGCAACATCTCTTGAATTAGGCGTTTACGCAGCACCTGCAACATCCCTCGCAGTTCTAGGTTCTCCGCATTCCCCAGGAATCCCTGGGGTTCATGATACTTTCCAAGGCTTGGGGCGCGGCTCCGCTTTCCCACTTTGCGGTGAACTCGTGATCGTTTTCTGGGCTGGATGCCGAACCTCAGGCAGCTGCTGAAAACATTTTGCACATCACACTTTGGTATCGTGCTGAACGGAATTTTGACTAATTTCGTCTAATCAATGGGAGCGAGGAGTTCTTTGCTCCGTATACACTTGGGACACATGCCGTCAACAATGATTGGTACAACAACCATGCCGCGCGGGGTCATGCTCGATTCCTGCCAGCCTGCGGCGGGTAGCGAGGTACTTGCGCTTGAAAAGCTGGCGCTCGTCATCCCCACGCTCTGCGAAGCAGACAATATCTACCGTCTGCTCACCCACGTCCGCTCCGTGCTCGATCCGCTCGGCACTCCCTATGAGATTCTCGTGGTCGACGACGACAGCTGCGATGGCACCCCCGAGGTAGTCGCCGCGGTTGCCGAATCCGACCCGCGCGTGCGCCTGTTCGTGCGCAAGGGCGAACGCGGCCTCTCCGGCGCCATTCTGCATGGATGGCAGCGCACCGACGCCACCGTCCTCGGAGTGATGGACGCCGACCTGCAGCACCCCCCCGAGCTTCTCCCCTATCTGCTGAGGGCCATCAAGGATGGCCGGGACCTGGTGATCGGCAGCCGCTATACCGACGGGGGCGACCTTGGCCAATGGAACCCGATCCGGAAGCTGATTTCCGCGGCTGCCGTCTGGGTCACGCTGCCCTTGCAACAGCCCCATCTCCGCGCCAAGGACCCCCTGTCCGGCTTCTTCCTGGTCCGCCGCCGTTGCCTTCCCCAGGGCGCATTTCAAAAGACCGGCTTCAAGCTGCTATTGGAAATTCTGGTGCGCGGCAGAATTCAGTCCGTCAAGGAAGTCCCCTTCGCATTCGGCTTGCGCTACCGGGGCGCCAGCAAAGCCAACTGCAGGGTCGCCTGGGACTATGCCTTGCTCCTGATGCGACTCTACATCGGCAAACTAGGCCTCAAAGCCCAGGCCTGATTCTCGCCGTGCCTCGTCCGGACACAACCGATGGGTGCCCCACCCTCGGCGCGTCTTTGTTTTCTTTGGCTTAGCGGCGATTAAACGATCCCCGGGGCGAAATCGGCCGCCAGCCATTTAGAGCGCTGGCAGCAGCATCCGCAGCAGCAGAAATCCGCCAACGCCGGCAAAGAACAATAGCGCCATCTTGATCCCCGGTTCCCGGTTTACCTCCGGCACCAGGTCTGTCGCTGCCACATAGAGCGCCACCCCGGCCGATAACGGCAATCCATAAGGCAGCAGGCCTGGCGACAGCTCGATGATCAGCACCCCCGCCAGCGTAGCCGCCGCCAGCGCCACCGCCGAGTAGAACGCCATCGCCCGGCTCCGTCCGCTGGCCAGCATCACCGAGGCCATGGTGAAACCCTCCGGCCCCTTGTGCAGCAGGATCGCGAGAAAAATCAACACTCCCAGCCAGTTCGACACCACAAAGCCCGATCCGATCGCCACGCCGTCAAACAGTGCGTGCACGCTGAGCCCGGCCATCACGGAGTTACTCGTATGCTGGGAAACAAACTGGCCGTGATGCGTCTCTTCGCCAAAATGAAAGTGTGCATTGATCGTGTGTTCCAGCAGGTGCACCACGCAGTACCCAGCCATGATCAGCAATGGCCCCAGCCGCGGACTGATCTTCAAACTCTCCGGCGTCATCTCGATCAGCGCCGTCGCCATCAGAAATCCAGCGCCCACAGCGACGAAGTAGCGCAGATACCGCTCCACGCCGTGCGCCCGCACCAGCACAAAGCCCCCCGCCACATCGGCCAGCGCCGCAACGAACCCGAGAATCAGCGAAAGCTTCAGCATGATGCTTGAGCAACCTCTCGACACCTCTGCCCTTTGAAAAGGGCACGACTCTACCGTCTTCAGATCGCTGAAGGCTTTGTCCTTCAGGGCGGAGACGAAATCCCAAAGTAGATCTTCGGCGGATGGGGAGTCTTTTTCGAGAAGATCAACTATACTCCGTCCAAAAGGCGGGACCCGCCCGGATCGGCCGCCAAATTAACGGCGAAGCAAGCCGTCAGCAACACAAACCCAGCGAAGAGACTGCAATGAAGCCAGTGCAGCTCCGCCTGAGGTATCTCGTTCCCTTCCCGGGGGAGGAGGTCAATGATCGCTCATTTCAATCTCTTCAAAGGCTCTTCAAAGGGCGCGGCTGCGGAGGCGCCCTAAGGCAAGAAAAACAGCTCTGCGCTTGAGCCGCCAAGCGAATCTGGCTTTCGCTCTTACCCCGAGTGCCGGATATGCATTACATCCCCATCCTGCACCACATATTCCTTGCCTTCCAGGCGCAATACCCCCCGGCTCCTCGCCGCAGCCTCCGACCCCGCATCGAGCAGCGCATCCCAGCGAATCGTTTCGGCGCGAATGAAATGATGCTCCAAGTCCGAGTGAATGGCCCCCGCCCCCTGCGGGGCCTTTGACCCCAGCGGAATCGTCCATGCCCGGCACTCATCCTCGCCCGCGGTGAAAAAGCTGATGAGCCCCAGCAGCTCATAACTGTTGCGAATCAGCCGTACCAGCCCGCTCTCGCGCAGTCCATAGCTGCCCAGAAACTCCGCCGCCTCTTCGTCGTCCATCTCCGCCAGCTCGGCTTCCACCTTGCCGCAGATTGCTGTCGCGCCGGCATTGGGCCGGGAGGCCACTTCATCCAGCTTGTACTTGCCCACTGCGGCTTCCAGGTCGTCGCCCAGCGTGGTGCTCTCGCCAATATTCACCACGTAGAGAATGGGCTTCTGCGACAGGAACATGAAACCCTTGATCAGCTTCCTCTCTTCGGCGGTCATCTCCAGTTCGCGCAGCGGCTGCTCTTTTTCAAGCGCCTCTTTTGACCGCAGCAGCAGCGCCTGTTCGCGCTCCAGTTCGCTCGTTCGGCCCTTCTTCAAATCCTTTTCCAGCCGCTCCAGCCGCTTCTCAATCTGCGTCAAGTCGCTGATCATCAGGTCGAACTCAACGCTCTTGATGTCGCGCAGCGGATCAATGGGGCCCACATGCGGAATGGACTCATTGTCAAACGCCCGCAACACATGGATCAGCGCATCCACATTGCGCAGGCTGGCGAGGAACGCGGTCTCCTTGAGCGCCTCTTGCCCAATCGCCGCCACATCCACATACTCCACCGTCGCATAGGTCGTCTTCTTCGGCGAGTAGAGCTGCGACAATTTGTCCAGCCGTTCATCCGGCACCCGCGCCACGCCGATGTGCTCCTCGCGCGGGTTCGAGTAGCCTTTCTCTTCGAGCTTGACCTTGGTCAGAATTTTGAATAACGATGTCTTGCCCACCTGCGGCAGGCCGATAATGCCAGTCTTCATGCACGACCCTTGCAACCCCTGCACGATCAAATGCGCGCTTCAGGGCCTTTTCGATTTTACAGGAGCGAGCTTTGGCTCATTCAATCACTCGAAGCTTTCCCGGCCATCGAAAACCCAAGCAAGGCTGGCACTCCGAAAGGCGATGACTTCACTCATGCCGGTGCCAACCAAAGCAACGTGGACGATGACCCTTGAGGGAAGTTCTGCTGAAGCTTAAACCGCAAACAAGCCTTGTCCCACTGGACTTCAAATCCGCACACTCTCCGCCCGCGCCACAAAAACTACCGTCGCCAGCCCACAGAGGACAATCACCATCTCCACATCCTCGCTCCGATTGTGCAGTTTGTTGAAATCCACAGTCAGCGGATTTGTCGCCTCGCTCGTCTGAATCGCCCCGCCTGCCGCCATCCGGTCCCGCTCCATTGCCGGAATAATGCCGAACTGCGAATACACCGTGCATCCGATCATCAGCACCGCCAGCGCCATCGGTGCCAGCACATTGCGCGGCTTGTAGATGCCCCAGGCCGGTGCCAGGGCGAGCAGCGCCAGCGCCACCATGCCCGATACCAGTCCCATGCCGTGCAAGATACGCAACAGCTGTCCCACAATGGTGCCGGCCGTATGCGTATCCGGAAGCAGCGTCGTAAAAGTAATGGCTGCGACAATCGGGAAAAAGATCTCAGCGCCCAGCCACACAATCAGCGCCAGGTAAAGCAGCGTCCGAAGCAACGTCTTCATGCGGAAAGAATACTCCCTCCCAAGCGGTGATCAGGCGTCAGTGACCGGAAATAAGGGGTGATCACTTTCGATGTAACGCCCGCTTCAACACCGTCTCCAGCGCCGCCTTTACCTCGGCATACTCTTCCGGCGCAATGCTCCCGTTGATCTTCTCGCTCTCCAGAGTGAACAGCTCTTCTTTGAGGGCATTGAGCAGCTGCGCGTGCTTTGCTGCGGGTGTGCTGAAGGAGGGATAGGGCACAGCGCCCTGCTGGGTTGAACCTCCCGCGGCCGCCTCGCCCGGCGGTTTGCGCAGCAAGAACGCCGCACCCGCGGCCAGAATCAGTCCGAGGCCGCCCAGAATCCACCACTTGTATTTCGACAAAGGATCGGGCGTATTGATCGGGGTCCCAATCCCGCCCCCCGGCTGGCTTTGATTGCCCGTGCTCGCGTCCGGCTGTCCGCCCGCTCCCGCCGGTTGTTGCGCGCCCGGCGCGCCTTGTTGCTCGCGCGGGATCGATCCGGTGCCGGAAACCGTAAAATCCACTGCCCGTCGCGGCGTCACATTCTTCAGCACAAACGTTTGCATGCTGGGCTCTTCGAGAACGGTCTTGAAAGACTCGCCCGGTGCCGAGCTGAACGTCATGCTCTTCGGCAGCAGCACCGCAAGATTATCCGCCGGCAGCGTCTCCTCGACGTGAAACGCGAACTTCCCGCCGCTGTACGGAATGTGGTAGGTCAGCTGAAACAGCGTGTCCTTGTCGCCGTCGTCGGGCTGAATCGGAAAATTGAACGCGTAATGGCCCTTCGCCCCATCCGGATCCATCTTGATGCTGGTCGGCAGTCCATTCGGGCGCTGGCCGCCCACGCCGTCCACAACTGCCTCCGCCGGAATCGAAATCTGGAATGATTTCGCGCTCCACTGCGTCGTCGGCGGCGAACTGGTGTTATGGACAAAAAAACGCTCCGTCACCTTCAGCTGGTCGTTGGCCGTTTCAATCTCCAGCACATCCGCCTCGATGTATACGCCCTCCACCTTCTGCGCTACGTCATAAACGGTGATGTTGGCCGGTGTCGCTCCCTCCGGTGCGGCAACAAAGTACCCGGCGCCCTGGTGCGTCACGCGCACCAGGTAAGGGCTGTTGCCCGGCTCCGCCAGCGAGTAGTGACCATTCGCATCGGTTGTCGCGTGCGCCACTTCGCCCATCCCCGCCTGCACATCAACCAGCACCACCGGATCACCCGCCGCCGGCCTGCCCGTCGTCTTGTTGGTCACCGTTCCGGAAACCGTAGCGGCCTCGGCCAGCGCGCCTGCAAACAGCAGGCTCATAGCAAAAGTGCGAAATAAAGACTGCGTCAATCTCATAGTCGTGATCAAAATCCTTCGTATCAAAAACACCGCGTTCTGATTTGAACCGTGGTCGAATTCTCGTGCCAGGATCAAATACCTCGGCCTTCGGTGAACGCTACGGGCTCTTGTCGGGAAGAGGGTACCGGTGTCATCCCCGAAAAGCTGCGGGCTTCAGCGCGGAGGTCAAGCGCCGGGAGCGGTTTGTGGGTTCCACGCCTGGAGGAAAGCCTCTCATCTGGCATCACTGCATTCCGGGCAGGGCAAGCCCTACCCCATTTGAGATTTGAACCCCACCTACGCCTGCTCGAAATGCTCAATCTCGGCCAGTAGCTCGGCCGCTTCACCCTCCAGCTGCGCCCGTTGCTTCTCGAAATCCTCGGTCGGATATTTTCCCGCGCGATACTCGAAATTCAAATCGCGCAAATTCTCATAGAGCTGCTCCTTGCGCTCCAGCAAAAAATCCAGCCGCGTCTTTTCGCGCTGGCTGGCAAACACGTTCTCCGGCCAAAAAGTGTAGATCAACAGCGCCACCATCAGCGCCGCGCCGGCCAGCACTCCCTCGAGCGTTGTCATGGCTCAAAAACCTCCGTCGCCGGTTTCGCGGCGAATCTGTTCGCGTCTCTCGCGCTCCTCGGGGTCCATTGCCACCGGGTCGGTCGCAGCCGCCAGCGTTCTGTCGGCCGACCAGCGCCTTACCAGCAGAACCGTGCCCAGCAATGCTGCCCCAAACACTGCGAACGGAGCAATCCAGGCCAACAGGTCAAATCCGTGCGTCGTCGGCGCAGCCAGCACCACGGCGCCGTACTTGACCACAAACGAATCCAGAATCTGCTGGTCGCTCTCCCGGTTGGCAATCCCCGTGCGCAGCTCATCCAGTTCGCCGGAGGAGTTGGGGCAGCCCACATGGTTGCATTCGCCCAGAATCTGTGCGCAACTGCACGTACACATCAACTGATGGTTGATCTTCGTATATCGCGAGCCGGCATCGGTTGCCCCCATCGAGAAGCAAACCGCAATCGCCAAGGCTCCGGCTTGCAATGCTCGAAACCAGAAGGTCAAAGGTGTGCGCGCACTCAAAGGTGGCCGCCCTTCAGTGCCGGCTCGGTCGGCGTCGCGCGCGCCGGCATGCGCAGGGAAGCCGTCTGAGGCGTAATGCTCGGTACCAGAGCGATCAGCGTGCCAAACACCAGAACCACCAGCCCCGCCCAGATCCATCCCACGAGCGGATTCAGAATCGCCTTGATGATCGGCTGGCCGGTATCCGGGTTCGTGCCTTCGTACACCACATACAGATCCCAGCTCGGCGTCGAGTGAATCGCTACCATCGTCTGCGGCTGTCCGGTCACCAGATACACCCGCTTCTCGGGGCTCATCTGGAACTGCTTCTTGCCGCCCTTGGACACATCGAGCAGGGCAAACTCCGAGTTGTAATTTAGATTCGAGTCCTGCGTGAACCCAACGCACTCCAGCGTGTAAGGCCCGATCGAAAGTTTGTCGTGCAGCGCCAATTCGCTTTCCGTATTCCGGTTGAACGCCGATCCTGCCAGGCCGATCACCACAATCACCACGCCAATGTGAATGATGTAGCCGCCATAGCGTCGCGTATTGCGCCGCGTCAGCAACCAAGTCGCCATGAACAGGTTCTTGCCCGTCTGCTTGGAAATCACCCCGGCCCCGCGCAGAAATTCGCTCAGGATGGCCGTCATCACCGCCGCCGACACCGCGAACGCTACCAGCGCATAAAAATTCCCGCTGTCGAACGCGCCGTCCTTTACAGGCCGTACACCGACTGCCAGGCAGACAATCACCATGACCCAGAACGCAATCAACGGCAGCACAAAGTTCCGGCGAATGCTGCGAAACGACGCCGCGCGCCACGGCAGCAGCGGGCCCACGCCCGTCAACAGAAGAAGAAAAATGCCGATTGGAATCGCCACCCGGTTATAGAACGGCGCGCCTACGGTAACCTTGTTGCCCACCACGTACTCGCTGATCACCGGAAACAGCGTGCCCCACAGAATCACAAAGCAGGCCGTCAGCAGCACCAGGTTGTTGAACAGAAAGCTCGACTCCCGGCTCACCAGCGATTCCAGCTGATGCTCGCTCTGCAAATGGCTGCGCTGCAAGACATAGGTAAAGATGCACACCGAAAGCACGACGCCCATGAACACCACGAACCATGTTCCAATCGACGATTGCGCAAACGCATGTACCGAACTCACCAGGCCAGCGCGCGTCAGCAGCGTGCCCAGCAGCGTCAGCAGGAAGGTGGAAAAAATCAGCCACACATTCCAGCTCTTCATCATGCCCCGCTTCTCCTGCATCATCACCGAGTGCAGAAACGCTGTGCCCGTCAGCCACGGCATAAAGCTCGCGTTCTCCACCGGGTCCCATCCCCAGTAGCCGCCCCAGCCCAGCACCGCGTACGCCCAGTGCATGCCCAGAAAGATGCCGGCGGTCAGAAACAGCCAGGTCACCATGGTCCAGATGCGGGTGATCCGGATCCATTTCTCCCCGGGGTAGCGCATCATCAGCGCCCCCAGCGCAAAGCAGAAGGGGACCGAGAACCCCACATAGCCCAGGTAGAGCATGGGCGGATGAATCACCATCTCCGGATATTGCAGCAGAGGATTGAGCCCATTGCCGTCATCCGGCAGTACACCCGTATAGAGCGAAAACGGCGGCGCCGCAAAGCACAGCACCGTGAGGAAGAACACCTGAACGCCGGCCAGAATCGTCCCGGCGTACGCATAAAGTTTCACATCGGTCTTGTGCGTGAGCCGCAGCACAAACCCGTAGGTCGCCAGCAGCCACGCCCAGAGCAGCAGCGACCCCTCCTGCCCGCTCCAAAGCGCCGAAAACTTGTAAGCCCCAGGCAGTGCGCGGTTGGAATGCTCCATGATGTAGGTGATCGAAAAATCGTTGGTAAACACCGAATAGATCAGCGCAAAGGCCGCCGCGGTCACGGCCAGAAATACCGCGATCCCGGCCCGTCGTGCCGTATCCGCCAGCCGTTCCGGAGAAATCGCTGCCGGCCGTCCCGTGGCAATCAGCCGCAGCGCCAAAGCCCCGGCCAGAAGGTTATACGCGGCCAGCGCCAAAGCGATAAGAAGGGCAAAACTACCGAATGCTGCCATGAATGACTCCAAACTCATTTTCGCACGCAGGCCGGGGAGGCTTGCTTTGCCCGTGGGCCTACTCTCAAGCCATCTTAGGCTTCCGGCATCTGATCCGCGTCCCACGAAAGATGGAGTCCTCAGACACGGCGATCCCGTTCAGGAACCCCGCTTCTGGCGCACATCCCCGTCCCGGAATCCGAAAATTGCTCTTCTCGCCGAGCGGATCTTGTCCAGCGGATCGCCCACTTGCTCCTGAGGCGCATCATCATCTGCCCGCGATGGGGCGCGCAGGCGCAATCAGGGAGCCCACAAAAAAAGCGGCCGAGACGGCCGCTTTTGATCCAGAGCAAGCGCTCCCGGAAGAGCGCGTGGGAATCCATCAAGAGGCGCGCCGATTGCGATACAGTTCTTCCGATCGCACATCCTGCATCAGCATCTCATTCGCCACGTCCAGCAGCTCCTGGTTTGCATACGGCTTGGACAGGTAACGCACATAGCCGCCATGGGAATTGCGGTCGGTCTCTTCGCTCGATCCGCCCAGCACCAGCACCGGCACATGCGGCTGCCGCTCATGCAGTTCAGCCACAAACTCCGGACCGCCAATCCCCGGCATCGTCGGAGGACTGATCACCAGCCCCAGCGAGAGGGCAAAATGAGGTTGCTCTACGAGGCAAAGGGCCTCTGCCGCATCGGCCACCCGCAACACACTACGGAACCGCCGCTCCAGAAGAGACTTGCGGAATAATGCCTGCAGTGGATCGTTATCCACCAGAAGAATCGTCTGCATGTTGGCCCCAGAATCTTCCGCAACCCGCGGGAAACGGGGCGGGCTATTAACTAACTCATTAACTAGGATGGTACTAACCGCGTCCAAGTTGCTCCGGGCAGGAAACGCATCCCAATTTGGTCCGCTCGTCGCTGATCAAGTCCGACCTCTAGGTCGACCAGCTCCGGAAGGAGAGTCCCAGAATCGCGCACACCAGCTGCCCCTAGCTGATGAGAAACTCCTTTTCCTTCAATTCCTTGATCCGGTCCCTCAACCGCGCCGCCTTCTCAAACTCGAACTTCTTCGCCGCCTCGCGCATCTCCGTTTCCGTCCTGGCGATGAACGCATCCAGCTCCGCCTGCGTTCTAAACTCCGGCAGAGTCTCGGCCGCCTCCACTTCCACATCGCCGTACTCCGCCTTCAGAATCTGCGCCAGCCCCATGTCCATGGTGTTGATCACCGACTGCGGCGTAATCCCATGCTCCTCGTTGTGC
Source organism: Occallatibacter sp. (assembly GCA_036519195.1). Classification (GTDB taxonomy): domain Bacteria; phylum Acidobacteriota; class Terriglobia; order Terriglobales; family Acidobacteriaceae; genus Telmatobacter. Next base: position 30,736 of record DATDLS010000164.1, read on the forward strand.
GCCCGTTGAATTGTCCGCCGCCGGTCGGTCTCATCGATCGCTCGACGCATCGAGTCCGTCATCTTGTCTGCGTATAAAATCGCCTTGCCTTCCAGATGGCGCGCCGCCCGTCCCATCGTCTGAATCAACGAGCCGACAGACCGCAGAAACCCTTCCTTGTCCGCATCCAGAATCGCGACCAGGGAAACCTCCGGCAGATCCAGCCCCTCGCGCAGCAGGTTAATCCCGATCAGCACGTCGAACTCGCCCTTCCTCAGCCCCGCCAGCAGCTTCACCCGCTCCAGCGTCTCAATCTCAGAGTGCATATACCGGCAGCGCACGCCCACTTCCGTGTAGTAGCCCGCCAGGTCCTCGGCCATGCGCTTGGTCAAGGTCGTCACCAAAACCCGTTCCCCGCGCTTGGCCCGGTCGCGAATCTCCGCCAGCAGATCGTCAATCTGTCCCTTCACTGGCCGGATCTCAACCTCCGGATCAACCAGCCCCGTCGGCCGGATCACCTGCTCCACCACCACCCCCGCCGACTTGGTCAGCTCGTACGGCCCCGGCGTCGCCGATACATAGATCGTCTGGTGAATCCGGTTCTCGAACTCCTCAAACTTCAGTGGCCGGTTGTCCCGGGCCGATGGCAGCCGGAACCCGTAATCGACCAGGTTCTGCTTGCGGCTCTGGTCCCCGAACCACATCCCATGCACTTGCGGAATCGTCGCGTGGCTCTCGTCCACAAACAGCAAAAAGTCGCGGGGAAAATAGTCCAGCAGTGTCGGCGGAGCCTCGCCCGGTAGCCGCCCGCTGAAGTGCCGCGAGTAGTTCTCGATCCCGTGGCAATATCCCATCGACTTGATCATCTCCAGATCGAAGCGCGTCCGCTGATGCACCCGCTGCGCCTCCACCATCCGCCCCTCGGACTCCAGATGTGGAACCCACTCGTTCAGTTCCTTCACAATCGAGTCAATTGCCTCAGACTTGCGTTCTGGCTGTACAACATAGTGGCTCTTGGGATAGATCGGCAGCCGCGAATACTTCTGCTTCACCGTTCCAAAGAGCGGATCGATCTGCGCCAGGCTCTCAATCTCATCCCCGAACATCTCAATCCGGTAGGCCGCTTCGTCGTAGGTCGGAAACACCTCAATCACATCCCCGCGCACCCGAAACGTTCCGCGCCGGAAGTCCGTGTCGTTCCGCTCGTAGAGAATCTCCACAAGCCGCCGCAAAATGTCCTTGCGGCTGATCTGCTGCCCCTTTTCCAGCAGCAGCAGCATCCCGTAATAAGCCTCCGGAGAACCCAGGCCATAAATGCAGCTGACGGAGCTCACAATGATCGAGTCCCTGCGCTCAAATAAGCTCCGCGTCGCCGAAAGACGCAGCTTGTCCAGCTCCTCATTGATCGTCGCTTCCTTCTCGATATATAAGTCGCCCGCGGGAATATACGCTTCCGGCTGGTAATAGTCGTAATAACTCACGAAATATTCAACCGCATTGCCGGGAAAGAACTGCTTGAACTCGTGATAAAGCTGCGCAGCCAGCGTCTTGTTATGGGCCAGAATCAGAGCCGGCCGCTGCGACTGCTCAATGACCTTGGCCATGGTGAACGTCTTGCCCGAACCGGTCACGCCCAGCAGCACCTGGTGCTTCTCGCCCGCCGCCAGTCCTTCCATCAGCTCGGCAATCGCCCGCGGCTGGTCGCCCCGCGGCATATAGCTGGTTACCAATTGAAAGTCCATGAAAGATTATACCGCACAAGCGAATAAAAAGCGAAGATTTGGTGCTTGATTCAGCGGTTCCGCAACTAGGTAGAAGATGATGACCCCTATGGGAACCTTCACCTCCGGCCAGGAAGTCAAATCGCAAAGATCGCACCACCGGCAATCGCGCGCACGAAAGGTTCCCTGAACAGGCTTTGGTACTTCGTTGAACAGCCCAGCGGCATCTTGAAAGAGGTTGCGGCGTTCATCCTTGAGGACCACCAGCGCCTGTTTCCGCTGATCCAGCAAAACGTGGAAGAAGGGGGCTTGAGCATCGAGCGCCTCAGCCAGCACTCAATCGAAGGCACGTGGATATCGAGCGAGCACGCGCTCCAGCAAGAAGCGCATGGCTGTGGCGACTTCATCTTCATGGGGGAGTTGCGGCTCATGGCCCAAGGGGAACCGCAGGGGGTGGCGTTCGGGAGGCGCACAGGTTCCCAGCAGCAGCCTCACCTGCCGGTGGGAATACTGAATGCGGTCTCCCTGCTCGGAATGGATGATTCGTTCTCAACATCCGCGGCAATGGCGGCGATAGCTGGCGTGGCTTTGCTGGCCACGCCACGATGGCCGGGGAGAAGCCGTGATCGCCTGGCAATGCCTGGTTGCGTTTCAGGCATGTGAAGACCTGGCGAATGGCTTGGCGCAGAGGGCCAGCATCCCTCCTCGAGTGTAGATCTCCCATGGGTGTCGGCCCTGGGCATGGGATGGCCCAGCCGGCACTTCCAGAACCGGGATAGTTCCGACATCTCCGGCGCGTTGAGGCTTTTCGTCCGCGCCCAAAACAGGATCATGAAGGCTTTGGCTGACGTGGCTTGAGAGATCGGCGGCTCCGGTCTGCGGTCTGTGATGGCGCCAATCAGCAGGGCGGAAGGATGGAACACCTGATTCCGCGTATGCGATCAGGCGCCATAGCAAGTCAGGGCTTCTTCTGCTCGAGGCGTTTCCATTCCAATTCGGAAACCTCCTCAATGAGGCGTTGCATTTCCTGGTAGTCCGCAACGGCCTGACGGACTCGCTCGCGCCACGCTTTGGGTACGCAAAGCTGGCGCAGCTTGCCGGCATGACTCTGCACCAGGTACACCGACGGGTGCCACTCGCCGTTGACGCAATGGCAGTTGGGCTTGCCGCACTTGCTGGAACGCTCTGAGAGGTTGCCGCGAAGCAACCCCTGCCCGGAAGCCAGTTGGGCGATACGGGAGCGGAGGTTGCGCTCAGCAGCAGAGAGCTTGGCGCGGTTGAATGGCTCGGTCATGTCCTGTACGGACGAATTATACAAGATAACAATGAAAACCAAGAACAAAATCAGAAAACCAAGAACAAAATCACAATGCGAACTTGCTCTCCACCCGAAGCAAGTCCAAAAGCACCTGTGGAATCAGATGCTTTTTCTGGACCAAAAACTTGGTTGTCGAATCGCTGTCCGGGAAGGCTCTTATCGCCGGCTCGTCTTTCGCGAGTCTGTGCCGATCGATGGCTCGCTCCCTTACCAGGGCAGCGGCTGTCCCAGGTGGAAGTAGCCGCCCGTCGGACCACTGCTGGGCAGTGTGGCCAGCGCCGCGCTGGTCTTGCCGCCTTCACTCAGTTCCATCGTCGCCTGTGGGCCGCCCATTTCCGTCTTCACCCAGCCCGGATGCGCGGAATTCACCTTGATCTTTGTGTCGCGCAGCTCATACGCAAGGTGCACCGTGTATGCGTTCAATGCAGTCTTTGAAGCGTCATACGCAAACGACTTGGCATGATAGATGGGCGAGTTCGGATCCGCATGCAGCGTCAAAGAGCCAAGAATGCTGGACAGGTTCACAATCCTTCCAGCGTCGCTTTTGGCAAGCAGCGGCAGCAGCGCATTGGTCAGCGCCACCTGCGCAAAGAAATTTGTCTCGAAGACCTTATGCAGTGTTTCTCCCGGAACCTCCGCAGCCGAGTGTTCCGGTCCCGTCCCCGGAAACACGCCTGCGGCAATCCCCGCATTGTTCACCAGAATATCGAGGTGTCCGTAGCGCGAATTGAAGTAGTCATAAGCAACCTGCACGTCTGGTGCTTTGGTGATGTCGAACTGGAGGACGTCGGCATCGACTCCAGCCGCGCGGAGCTTTTGAACCGCCTCTTCGCCCTGCTTCAAATCACGCGCGCCGATCACAACCTTGGCGCCGATTTCCTTCAGGTCAAGCGCTGTCTGAAACCCGAGTCCGCGGTTTCCGCCGGTAATAAATGCAATTTTCTGCGACATGGAAAATCAATCTCCTGTGGGCAATAGGATTCTCGCCGCTTGGCAAAAGATGCAGTGTTTCGATCTGCCTGGATCCTGCCCCCCGGGTCCTCAACCCCGGGGATCCTCTCAGTCCCTCATTTTCCACCTCCGCACCAGGTCGCACGCCGCTTCCGGCCAGGTGGGAAATTCAAAGTTGAAGCCTGCATCCAACAGCCGTCCCGGTGTCACGCGCCGGCTCTTCAACACCAGCTCTGACTCGGTGCGCAGAAAGAATGCGCCAATCTCGATCACCAACGTCGGCGTAGGAAGACCGTTCGGCATGCCCCAGGCTTCGCGCAGCGCTTCCATGAATGCGCGATTCGGCACAGGTTGGGGTGCGGCAAGATTCACCGCACCCTCAAACTCTTCGTGGTCAATCAGGAATTCCACCGCGCGCGCGAAATCCGACTCGTGAATCCAACTCACAAACTGCCGCCCGTTGCCTTGCGCACCACCCAGGCTGAAGCGGACAAGGTTGAGAAAAATCTCAAATGCATTGCCCGGCGTCGGACTGAACGTGATGGCCGAGCGGAGCGCCACCTTGCGCGTGAGCGGCGTCGGCGTCTCGAAGAACGCCGCCTCCCAATCCTTCGCCACTTGAACGGAAAAATTCCAGGTCTCCGGCGCGCGCTTGCGGCGTGAAATCAGCTCGTATCCGCCCAACTCGCCGGTAGCCTCGTCCATCGCCCTGTCCAGCGCGTGCCGATAGATGGTTGCCGTGGAGGCATTGAGCCATAAGCGCGGCGGGCTGGCCAGCGATGCGATCACGCCGTTTAACAGTCGAGTCGAGCCGATGCGCGAGTTGTAAATCTCGGCACAGTTTTCCGCCGTATAGCGGCAGTTGACACTGCGCCCGCTAAGGTTGATGCAGACGTCGGCGCCTTCCAGCGTCTCGGTCCACGAGCCCTCGGTTGCCCCGTCCCAATGAACCGTCTCCCAGGGCGCGCTGAACGGACTGCGGGTGAGTACCGTGACGTGATGGCCCTGCCGCCCGAAGTACCCCGCCAGCATCCGCCCTACCTGTCCGCTCCCTCCCGGAAGCACAATGCGCAGCGGGTGCAGTCCCACGCCCGCGAGCCCCGCCCTCAGGTTGATCATGCTTCCAGACTATAGCGCGAGATGAGAGCGAGGAGCTACGGCCGCGGCGGATAACCCCAGGTGCGCAGATAGTTCCGCCGACGCCACGCGCGAAACTCGCGGATCACCAGCACCAGCACCACCACCAGGAAAATCATCGGACCATAGAAGAGCCATGCCGGCTGCACCACGCGGTCGCCTTCGACCGAGATACTATCCGCCGCATGCAGCGTACCGAACATCGCCACCAGGTCCTCCCCGATGTGCACGTTGTCTCCCAGGCGGATTTTGCCGAACATGCTCACCAGGTCGTGATCGATGCTCGCGTTATCGTCCGCGGTGACGTTACCGAAGAAGTTCACCACGTCGTGTTCCGCGCTGGTGGCCACGTGGACATTTCCGAAAAAAACCACAATATCGCCAGTGGCTTTGCCTTCGATGTCGACGCTGCAAAAGAAGCAGACTGCGTCGTGAATCGCGGAACCGGGCGCGACGTGAATGTTCGAGAAGAATTGGACTTGATCTTGCTCCGCACGCGCGGCGACAGGCGCAAGGGTTGCGCAGAGAAGGAGAACAGGAAGGATGTGGCGGATCATCGGCAGCTCCACTCCCCAAGATTACGGGAAATGGGAGGGAAAAGTTCCGGGCGTGAGCTCAGAATGCGCTTTTGCCAGAGTGGAACCCACGGCAATAGCCCGGAGCAGCCAGGAATTGGGGATCAGCAATGGCGGATATCGTGATTCGTGGACGCGCCCGCCCTTGTCCTCCGCCAGGGCAGAAAACAAGGATGGGACCCAGAACTTCTGTGCGTCTTCGCCAGAGGTTTAGAACTGGAACCGCATCCCCAGCTGAATGCGCCGCGGCGGCCCCACCGTAGTTACTTGCCCAAACTCGCTCGACGTCTCCACGGTGTCGATTGCCGAAGCGTTCGGATGGTTGAGCACGTTGAATGCGCCGGCGGAGAATCCCACGCGCGGTGCTTCCTCATCCTTGTTGGGCGTGAAAGCGAAGTCATGCCCCCAGCGCAGATCGAGATCTACATAAGAAGGCATCGTCTCCGAGTTGCGCGCCACGCCATCAGGCCGCGTGTTGAACAGGCCGTCGCCGTAGGCGTCGGCGCCCGTCAACACGGTCCACGGCGTGCCGGAATTGGCAAAGATGCCTGCCGACAGATTGAGCACGCTCTCCGGGTTGAACATCGCATACATGCCCAGCCGGTTGCGCCGGTCCCAGTTGGTGTCTGACCACTCATCGTTGGGCGCGTACTGGTTCTGCGGAAACCACGTGATGCCGCCGGTGTTCGATTCGTAATGCGACCACGTATAGCGGCCAAAGCCGGTGAAGTATTTGTCAAGCCTTCCGCGGTAGGAAACGTCCAGTCCGCTGCCTTCCCAGAAGCCGTCCGGCTGCATCTGGCGAATGCGCCCGAACTCCGGGTCAGGCCGCACCGTGTAGCCCGACTGCGGCGTTGGCGCGTTTACGTCCACGGAGCGAAACGCGTCGATGCCGCGCGCCGAATAGACGCTTACCACCGCCGTCGCCTTCTCGCCCAGCTGCCGCTCCATGGAGAGCCCGTACTGAATCTGGTATGGAATTTTGGCATTCGGAGCCAGTTGCGCCAGGTCTGGCGGCTGCGCTGACAGCGCGAAGCAGTTGGTAATCGGCACGCAGCCCGCTGCGGGCAGCGTAGCGGGATTCAGAGACAGCACCAGCGCGCGGCGCCGCGCGTTCTGGTAGCGGGCCAGGTCAAGCAGCGGACCGGAACCAAATCGGTCATAATAGATGCCGCCGCCGCCGCGCAGCACCGTTTTGGTGTCGTCATTCAGCAGCCACGCAAAGCTGACGCGCGGAGAGAACCCAAGCCGCCGCGTGGCCAGAAAATTCTGCCAGTCGTAGCGCAGGCCGGGCGTAATGGTGAACCGCTCATTGACCTTGAACTGGTCCTGAACAAATGCACCGACCTCCTGCTGGTGATACACAAAATGCACATCGCCCGTGTTCTGGCTGAATCCGGAAGGCAGATTGGCCGCGTAGTTCTCTAACGCCGTCTCGAGTACCGTCACGCCGTCCGATGCCAGGGTGGGCCCAAAGGTATACGTGCCCAGCTCATTCGTATTGTCGTCATACGCGCGGCGGTCGATGTGCGGCGCGCCCGCGCCCAGCTTGATCGTATGCCGTCCGTGCGTCCAGGTCAGCATGTCGTACACGCGCAGGTTGAATTCCGTAGCCAAGGAGTCGGCCTGGGCCGAGCCGGATACGAAATCACCCGCCACGCTGACCTCGGGAGCCTCCGCCACGTTGATGTTTTGCGTAGAGTCGCGCTCGCCCACCAGCGAAATCTGGTTCAGCATGGTGGCGTTCAGCGCCTGGTCGAGATGAGCGACAAAGTCGTCTTCTCGGAACTTGTTGTTGTATCCGGCCGCAGCGAGCGATTGGCCGCCCACGCCCTCATTTTCTGAGGTCGCATCCTGATAGCTGTATTGCGCGTACCCGGAAACACCCTCGCGGAACTCGTGCGCCACGCGCGTCGAAAACTCGGTATCCCGCGCCGGCGAATAGACATTGGCCTGGTAGGCGCCGCTGGGGTCGGTGACCGTGGGCTCGAGCGTCGCACTGACCACCGAATCCTGGTCGTACAACACGCGGTTGAACGAGCCCAGAAAGCTGGTCTTTTTCCAGTGCGGAATCGGCCCGGTGATGTGGCCCTCGTAGTTCTGCCGCTGTTCAAATGGTTTGGTCGGCGCCAGCGCATTCTGCGCGTTCAGGGCCGAGTCACGAAACAGAAAATTGAACTGCCCGTGATAGTGGTCGGCCGTCGACTTGGTGATGATCTCCATTTGCCCGCGGCCCGGCCAGTAGTACTGCGCCGAGTAGGGGTCCTGATTGATGCGAATCTCTTTCACGGCAGAAGCAGAGACCGTAGCGCGGTTGGCTTCTACGCCGTCTACCATCAGGCCGGTGCCGCCCGTGTCGCTCACGTTCTGGTCAAGAAACGCGCCCATCGCAGTGGCGTAATCGTTATCAAAAATCGGTAGCGCCTTCAGGTCGCTCGCCGTCATCACCGACGAATCATGATTGGCGTCCGGTGCGGTTGCGTCCTCGCTGCTGTCTCCGCTCACGCGCACCAAGGTGGCCAGTGCAGCAATCGGCAGCACAATATGCACCAACGCCGGCGGAGGCATCGCCGCCGTCTTGGTTGTCCCCGACGTAACCGCGACCGGGGCCGCAATGACCACCGGCGTGCGCACCGTGTCGAAGCCCGGCTCAGAGATCACCAGGGTAAAGTTGCCGGCGTGCGGCGCCGCGATCTGGAAGTTTCCCTCTTCGTCCGAATGAATCGTGCCGGAAACGGCTCCGCTCGGGTCCAGCAGGTCAACCTCTGCGTTGGGCACAATGGCGCCAGTCGGGTCGGCCACAACTCCATGAACCGAGGGCGATGAAGGCGCAGCGGCTGAAGTAGCATTGGCTGCGAAGGCGGCTGATGGCAGAAGCAGAGTAAGACCAAGGGCAAGAGAGCGCATGAGCAAAAATCTCCAAGGCAAGAAAATCGACACAAAAAGGGACAAAAAATGTCCACAAAAAATGACAAACAGGGACTGGCAAACCAAGGGGGCCACGCCGAGCAGGCATAAAGGTCGCACTATGAACAAAATGCTTTGACAGTTCAATTATCTAACGAATCCCGTGCCAATGGAATGCTAAAAGAGAAAGAATTTATCATTTGAACTCGGACGGTTCATGGACAGGTCAATCCTGGGCCGCAGAGGGGGAGGGAACGGGAATTGGAATCAGCCAGCGGCAACACCCGCTCCGGTTGCAGCGCGCAGGGGGGAACGTCCAAGCGGCGCCCCTAACCGCTTTGCTTCGATTCCTAAAGTGGAGTAAGCGCCCCGGTCCAGTCTTCGGGGGAGTCCACCAGAATGTCCGGCTCCGTGCTCACCAGGCTCTCCGGAGCCAGGCCGAACGTGCACCCAATCGCCCAGGCTCCGGCATTGCGCGCCGTCAGCACATCCACATGGCTATCGCCGATCAACACCGTCTGCTCCGGCGTGGCGCCGGCCTCGGCCATCAGCGCCAGCAGCCCTTCTGGCTGGGGCTTTTTGGTACTGAAGCTGTTGCCGCCATAGATCTTCATGAAATACGGAGCCAGCCCCAGTGCCGCGCAAATATCCTCGGCCGGCCGTACCGGCTTGTTGGTCAGCACGGCCATCGCGCGGGTCGGCGACCCAGGCTCGTCATGCAGTTTCTTCAAGGCCGCCAGAGCTTCCAGCACACCCTCGTAGGCGTAAGTAAAGTCCAGCTTGTGGGCGCGATAGTATTCCAGAAAAAACCGGTAAGCCGATTGAATCGACTCCTCGTCCACAGATCCGCCGTAAGCCCTGGCAAACGCTCGCCGCACCAGCAGCAAAGCGCCGTCGCCGATAAAGCCGGCAATCTCTGCATCCTTCAGCGCTGCGTGGCCAAACTGGTCGAGCGTCGCGTTCACGCTGTTGCATAAATCCTGTGCCGAGTCGATCAGCGTGCCATCCAGATCAAAAACAAGAAGCCTGAGTTGGGTAACCGGAATCGTACGAAAAACGCGGATCATGCTTCCAGTGTAATGGGCGACCCGCTCCCCAGAAGCGTCCGACTCAGCGCTGCGCCGGTTCGATCCCGATCGACTCCGGCGCCCTATCTGCAAACACTTTCTCCACGCGCAGGTCGGAGCGGATTTTCGCCACATATGAATCCGTCTCAGAGCCGGGAGCGTTGCGGCGAAAATTGACCGCAACGCCGTTGAACCGATTCGACAGATCCGGATTGAGCGACACGTGGTCGGTCACGAACCAAGGATACTCAGCCTCCGGATGCATCGGTTGCCCCGGGTTCTTGAGGACCCTCTGCGTGAAATCCTCGATTTGTTCAGCCGTTGTGCCCCGACGAAAATAAATCACCAGCGAGAATTTCTGGTCCGGCGCAAAGCTTCCCAGGCCCGCCAGAGGCCTTTGGGTGACCGAACCGTGCCGCGCGCAATAAGCCCTGCCTCCCAGAAAAACCCCATAGCTCAAGACCCCGCAAACGACCAGGCTGAACCCCAGCGCGCGCGTCCTCCAGTAGATGCCGAGCAGCAGCCCGCCCAGCCCAATCGCCATCGCCGCAAGCAAGGCCGCGATCTGACTGCGCCCCGCCGCATCGCCAACCATCTGGGCGCCGGAATAACCTTCCCGAAGTCCCAGAGCGCAACAGCCCGCTAAAGCTCCGGCGACGGCAATCCGATCGAAGAGTTTTTGCCCGCGGGAAGCCGGGCCGTCCGCCTGAAAAATTGCCATACGGGCAAAGCATAGCAGCCCGGGAGTCGATGCCTCGCGCAGCCGCGCTCTAGCCCCGCATGCGCGGATTCACCCAGCGGTACACCAAGTCCGTCAGCAGGTTCACCAGCACGTAGGTCAGCCCGATCGACAGCAGGCATCCCTGCACCAGCGCGTAATCGCGATTGGAAATTGCCGTCACCGTCAGCCGTCCCAGCCCCGGCCAGCTGAAAATCGTCTCCGTGACAATCGCTCCGGCCAGCAGCGCGCCAAACTGCAGTCCCACCACGGTCACAATCGGAACCAGCGCATTGGGCAGCGCGTGGCGGCACAGCACCGCGGTCTCGCTCAGCCCCTTGGCTCGCGCCGTGCGGATGTAGTCCTGACCCAGTTCTTCGAGCATCGCCGTCCGCACCATGCGCGTCAAAATCGCCGCGAGCGAAGCACCCATGGCAATTGACGGTAAAACCAGATATGTCCACTCGATCGAATGCCCGCCTCCGGCGTTGGCTCCGGAAACCGGCAGCCAGCCCAGCCGAATGGAAAAAATGAGAATCAGCACTGGACCGAGCGCCAGACCTGGCACTGAAAGCCCGAACAGAGACATTACCGAAAGCACCTGGTCCACCCATCGCCCGCGCTTTACCGCTGCCAGAATTCCTGCCGGCAGCGCCAACGCCAGGCCCATCGCCAGCGCCGCCAGCGTCAGGGCCAGCGTGTATGGGTAGCGCGCCGCAATCAGGTTCCCCACCGTCGCATGCAGCCGGATCGAGTTGCCCAGGTCGCCATGCAGCACGCCATTCCAGTAGTGGGCGTATTGAGCCCAGAGCGGCTGATCCAGCCCGTATTGATGGCGCAGCGCGCCAAGGTCCGCCGCGGTCGCCCCATCGCCCAGCATCTGGAGGATCGGGTCGCCCGGAACCAGATGAATCAGCAGAAACACCAGTGAAACCACCAGCCAGACTACCGGAAGCGTGAAAGCGAGGCGGGTGAGGATCGACTTCATGGGCTGGAATAAAGATAAATCAGGGAAAGGGGCTGGGACGAAGGAACGACCCTCCCGCGAAGCAGGAGGGCGTGGTTCATCGGGTCGGAGCCCGTGAGGGTATTCGAGAGCCTTCGAATTCATTCTCACGACCGTCTCGCGGCATTGCTTTCGCAACCAGTAAAGCAACTCCGCTAAAGGCCAGGGTACTTACGAAAAAATTAAGTCCATTATCGATGTCGAACGGATTGGCAACCAAAATAGGCAGATATATGAACAAGACCAAAAGAAAAACCACGATTCCGAGCCACGTCGCTGCGGGCCGGGTCTTTCTGTTCACAATCAGGCTCGTCCCCGCAATGAGAAATGCGGTTCCCGCAAGGTAGCTCCAGAACATGGGTACTGGAATCCAGGTTGGCATACTTCTGTCGAAGTCAACGGCGGGCATAAATTCGGGATGAAGAAAATGCTCCACACCGAAGAAGATGGTAGACACTGAGAGAAAAACACGCGCAAGGGTTCTGAGCGTGTTCGCGCTTTGATATTTAATGTTCTCAGTTTGAGCTCCGGCAAAGGCCATTGCGCCGGCGCTGAAGGCCACATCTCTGAGCGCAATCGCCCACGCGATGACGTTCTTGGGATCGGCCATGATCCGGGGAATGTGGAGCAACAGCACGAAAACGATAAGGAGGACGGCCAACAGAATGGCCGCCAATCGCGCTTGTTTCTTTAGCGCGATGCTCGCCGATGCGGCCAGCACAGCGGTGCCAACAAAATAAGTCCAGAATAGATGTCCCGGAATCCAGGATGGCACCAGCGTGGCAACCGCTTTCGCCTCTGTGTAGTGCTGCGCGGCAAAAACGGCCATGGGAAGAGCGAAAAATAGAGGGCCAAAGGCCAAAAATTTGTCTATCCCTTGCGTCCGCAATACTTCCTTGCCACTGGTAAGAATCGCTATCGCCAAAATTGCAATTCCAGCGAAATACGGCCAGAACACGTCTCCTGGAATCCAGGGCCCTTGAACCGGGGTAAAGATCAATTCGCCGAACAGAATGCGAAACGACGGAAGGTTCAATCTCCAGCTCCTCTTTTCTGTTTAAGTGTGACCTTCAATCTCGACGACCCACCACTCGGGTGCAATAGCCGCTTTGCGAAAATAGAGATAACCACTGTGATGTTGTGGCTGGTCGGGCACGAGCCTGCTTAGAGACTCAACTCACATTCATTATGGACTCAGGGAGGCTGAGCCATCGAAGATCGCCCCGCACTTTGTACCTGTCCATTTGAATCCTGCACGTTTTTGGCAGAATTTTTTCGACCGATGCACGACCACCGCTGTTCATGGGGCTCTGAGCGGATTTTGAACAAGTGTCCAGCTTTTGGATGGTATGCCCTTTTTGGTTCTGGCTACTCCGGGTTAGGGAGACGGGAGTGTCACCCCGCGACAAATGAGCCATTCACACCTCTTCCATGTGCTCCACGCGGATGCGCGCAATCCGCCGCCCGTCCATCTCCACCACCGTCAGACGCCGCCCTTCAAACTCGACGCTCTCACTCTCTTTCGGGATGTGCCCAAGCCGCATCAGCACGAACCCTGCCAGCGTTTCCACGCCGCCCTCGCGCGGCAGGCTCCATTGCATCTGGGTCTCAAGATCGCGCAGGTTGACGCCGCCGTCCATCAGCAGCGCGCCGGAAGCCGTAGTCAGCACGGGGACCGATGGTGAATCGAATTCATCTTCCAGTTCGCCCGTCAGCTGCTCAATCGCATCCTCGGCCGTCACCAGCCCCACGGTCGAGCCGTACTCGTCCACCACAATGGCCATGTGCCGCCGCCTCTGCTGAAAATCGCGAATCAGGTCGAGCACGGACTTGGTCTCCGGAGCCACAAGCACGTCGCGCATCACCTGCGCCAGCCGCAGCTCCACAAACGGCACAGCGCCGGGCCGCGCCGCGGGCCTGAAATACATCAGCCGCGACAGGTCCTTTGAATACACCACGCCCACAATATGTTCCGGCCCGCGCGCTTCGTCGTAAACCGGCACCCGCGAGTGCATGTGGTCAATCACCTTTGCGCTGGCCTCTTCCACCAGCATGTTCGAAGGCAGCGAGAAGATCTGCTTGCGCGGCGTCATGATTTCACGCACCGTCACATCGTCCAGCTCCAGCGTGCGATGAATGAGCGTTTCCTGAAATCGCGGCAACAGGCCCATCCGCTGCGCCGCGGTGGCAATCAGCTTCAGTTCTTCCGGGGAGTGCACCGAGGCCCGCTCGGACAGTTGAATATCGAAACCGCGCAGAATCGTCGCTGCCGAGATATTCAGCAGGCGCACCGCCGGCCGTGCCACGGCGATAAACAGCAGCATCGGCGGAGCCACCGATACTGCCAACGCCTCCGCGCGGCGCAAAGCGAGAGATTTGGGCACAAGCTCGCCCACCACTACATGGAAGTAAGTGATGATCACAAACCCCAGAGCCGCGGCAACAATATGCGCGTAAAGCTGGGCATGGGGCTCGGCGAGCGGCAGCAGATGCAGCCAGCTCAGCACAATCGCCGCCGCCAGCGGCTCGCCAATCCACCCCAGCGCCAGCGAGCAGAGCGTCACGCCCAGTTGCACAGCGGGCAGAAAATCATCAAGGTCCCGCTGCAGCCGCCGCACCGCCCGTGCTCCTGGCGTGCCGGCGGCCAGCATCTGCTCAATCCGGGTTTCGCGTATGGAGACCAGCGCAAACTCCGCAGCCACAAAGAATGCGTTCGCCAAAATCAGCAGCGCGACGGCGACAAATTGCAGCAGCGGAAGACCGTGCATCTCCCTCTGGAGAATAGCATTTCAGGACTCCGGACTACGGATTCACAATCCGTGATTGCCGAATCGAGGCAGGCTCCTGGACGACGGCCGTTTACAGGCCGAATTCATCAAGCAGCTTCAGAAACGGGCGCCGTCAAGCTAAATTACGGAACGAAGCCGCGATCGCCTGCGTATGCCCCGAAAGCAGAAGTGCTGCTGAATCTCTGTTCGGCCCCGGACGCTGCTGTTCGAAACCGGACACAGGAACGAGCAAAGGATACCGGAACTGGTCCTCGCAGCTGTTGAAAGCAATAGGTTTGCCCCCACAGTCGCTTTGGTCCCCAGGATGCATTCCCCCCAAGCGGCGGAACGGTTTCATGATTGGAGGGGCCTAGCTCTGAGGGGGGCATTCTAGTCCCCAATCCCCAAACCGCTGATCCATAGGTTTTAGAGATTTCAGAAATGAGGAACCAAATGAAACATCTCGCCCTTGCAATAGCCGTATTAGGGCTGGCCGCCATTCCCGCGCTGGCCACTGAGCAGACCTTCGAGAGAACCCTCTCCGTGAACGGCCGCGTCGAGCTCTCGGTCGCCACCGGCTCGGGCAACATCCACATCACCCAAGGCTCGGGAAGCCAGATCCATATCTTCGGCCGCGTCAAGTCCAACTGGGGCGGCAACGACGAAAAAGTCCGCGACATCGCCGCCCACCCCCCCATTGAGCAGACCGGCAACATCGTCCGCATCGGCGATCGCCACGAGAACCTGCACAACATCAGCATCGATTATGAGATCCAAGCGCCCGCGGAATCCTTTCTCGATGCCGGCTCCGGCTCCGGCAACGTCGTGGATGACGGAGTCGGCGAAAATGCCAAGCTCAACACCGGTTCCGGCAATATTCAGGCCACCGGCCTGCGCGGCAACTTCACCGTCGCCACCGGCTCCGGCAATATTTACGCCGAGCAGATCAGCGCCGGCGACGTGAAGGCCGAAACCGGCTCCGGCAACATTGAAGTCAAGAACATCAAAGGCTCCCTGCGCGCTGAAACCGGCTCCGGAGGCATCAAGGCCGGCGGAGCGCCCACCGCACCATGGCACTTGCAAACCGGTTCTGGCGGCGTGGAACTCTGGGTGGGGGATGCGCCTGTCACGCTTGACGCCGAAAGCGGTTCCGGTTCCATTCACACGGACCGCGAGATGCTAACGCAAGGCTCCACGGATCGTCATCATGTTACCGGCAAGCTCAACGGCGGTGGGCCCACAGTCCGCGTCGAAACCGGTTCCGGCGACATTCGTGTTCACTAAGACCCAAACCGCGCTGTCGGAAATTGAGTGCTCACGTCTCAATATTGAGACCCGGGGATGCACAAGCTCCGCACAGTGCGCGGTCAGATTTTTGAGTTTCAGGATTTTGTAGACCGAGATTCCTGGGTTCGCACCTCACCTATTAGCGCGAACCCGGAAACGTCGTTCCTCAGGCGAGGCTCAAATGCTCCACGGGAGGGCCTCGCCTCTTTTTTATCCATCCTGCATGATTTCCCCCACCTTCTGCAATCGCATTTCGATCCAATCGCCGTCCTGCTGTAGCCGCCGCCCTCTGCTGCGCGTATCCCGCCAAGCATCCCCATGCAGAGATCGATCAGGCGAAGCGACTGTTTCTGATCGATTCAACTCCCATGCGGCCGGACCCCGCGGACCCGCTTCCGGCCACGCAACTCGGTTCATTCATTGGGCCTACGGCGCAAGCAAGATTCTCGAGCAGCCTGCGAAATGATTTCTGACCACCACCACCGTCAGGAGCCAAGCGGCACAATCTCCGCTTGCCACTCTCCACCCTCACCCCTTGTGAGCAATCCCACCGTCACCGGCAACTGAAAACGGCGCGGCCCGCAACTTCCCGGATTGAAATACAGCACACCCTTGCGCGTGTACGAAGTTGGCGCATGCGTATGCCCGAAAAGCACCGCCGCAAATTTCGCCGCTGCCGGGTCCAGATGCAGCGTGCTCAAGTCATGCAACATATAGAGATAGTGCCCTTCGCACACGACCACTTCGGTCTCAGGCAACTCGCTGCATGGTCCCTCGCGATCCACATTGCCGCGAATCGCCGTCACCGGCGCAATCGCCTCGAGCTGATCGAGAATGAAAACCTTGCCCACATCACCCAGATGCAGAATGCGCTCGACGCCCTCCAGGACCGGCGCAATCTCTGGCCGCAGCAGTCCGTGGGTATCGCTGATGACGCCGATTCTCATTCAGAGCCCCAGTTCCAGCCGCGTGCGCGGATCGAGCCGGTCGCGCAGCGCATCGCCCAGGAAGTTGAACCCCAGCACCGCACCTGCAACCGCCGCAGCAGGGAACAAAACCAAATGCGGTGAGTCGAACAGATGCGAACGCGCGTCGTTCAGCATCGATCCCCAACTCGGCGCCGGCGCCGGAATGCCCAGCCCTAAGAATGACAACGTTGCTTCGGCCAGGATCACACCCGCCATGCCAATGGCCGCCTGCACCAGAATCGGTTGAGCAATGTTGGGCAGAATGTGTTTGAAAAAAATGCGCGGCCCGCTTGCTCCCAACGCGCGCGCCGCGTCCACATACTCGCGTTCTCGCACCGCCATCACCTGCGCGCGCACCAGCCGCGCATAGCCGGCCCATCCGCCAATCGCCAAAGCGAGCACCAGGTTTGAGAACCCCGGCCCCAGAAATGCAGCGAATGCAATCGCCAGCAGGATGCCCGGCAATGCCAGGAATGTATTCATCGCGAAAGTTGTCAGCGCCGTATCCACCCATCCGCCCAGATAGCCAGCCACCCCGCCAATGCCCAGCCCCAGCGCCAGTGACACTGCAACGACGCTCACACTCACCGCCAGCGACAGCCGCGCGCCCCACAACAGGCGCGAGAGCGTGTCACGCCCAAGCTCATCGGTACCTGCCGGATGCAATGCCGATGGGCCTTCGAGCCGATGAGATAAATCGATGACTGCCGGCGGTCGCGGCGCAATCCACGGTGCGGCAAGGCCGCCTGCAACGAACGCTGCCAGCAACAAAATCCCAAGCGCAGCCAGCGGTTGGCGTTTAGCACCAACGGCCAAGCTGCGTAACCCGAAAGTGGCAGTTCCTTGTTTGAGCACAGTGAAAGAATACAACTTCGAGCATGCAAAAAGGAGCCTTCATTCGTATGAGATTCTCACAGAAGTGCCTCCTTCTATGCTCTGTATTTGCCTCCGCCGTTCAGCCGTACGCGATGCATGCTGAACAATCATCTCCAGCTTCGGCGGCAGAGGTCCAGATTGGCAGCAGCACCGCGCAGCAGCTGTTCCTGCTCGGCAACCAAGCCCGCGTCGCGCAAGGCGCAAAGCCGTTGACATGGGATCCCACACTGGCCGCGGCCGCCCAAGTGCATTGTGCGCGCGTCGCTGGTCAAAGCCTGCTCTCGCATCAGTATGATGGCGAGGCTAACCTGAGCCAGCGGGCCGGCCAGGCCGGTGCGCACTTCAGTCTTGTGGAAGAAAACATTGCCGAAGGCTATCAGCCTGCATCCATTCATCAGGCTTGGATGAACTCAGAGCATCATCGTGAAAATCTTCTCAACCCGGGCGTCGATCGCGTGGGCATTGCAGTCATTGCGCGCGGCAACATGCTCTATGCCGTGGCCGATTTCGCGCACGCTGTCTCCGTACTCACCCCGGAGCAGGTCGAAGCTACTATCTCGATTCTGGTTGAGGCCGCCGGAGTGTCCGCGCATGGCAACTCGAGCGGAGCGCGCATTGCCTGCGCACAAGATCATGGCCTTCCCGCGTCGCTCGACAATCGCCACCCCGAATTCATCATGCGCTGGCAGGATGCCGAGCTCTCGCACTTGCCCTCGGCCCTTGTCGATCGGATCGCCACCGGAAAATATCATGAGGCCGAGGTCGGCAGCTGCCCTGCGAAGAGCGCAGAGAACCCATTTACCGTGTATCGGGTAGCCGTGCTGCTGTTGAAGCCTGAGTCGTCGACGGCCCCTGCCGATCTCCGGTCCAGATAAGGGCACAAATCTCCCGTCCCGAGGCAACAACTTCCGCCCATTTGTGTCTAAATCGTTATGAGGAGAATTCGATATCGGGCGATGCTGTGCCTGACGCTGCTTGCGCTCATTACATCGCACTGCGCCTCAGCGTCCGATGCCCAGTCTTACTCAATGCAGAGTGACGTGAATCAGCTCTACGCGCTTGCTAATCAGGCGCGCGCAGGCTACGGTCTTGCCCCGTTGCAGTGGGATCCGGCGCTTGCCGCCAGCGCCATGCAGCACTGCGCGCTGATGGCCCGCGCCCGCCAAATCGAACATCGCTATCGCAACGAAGATGATGTCCCTCTGCGCGCCAGCCGGGCAGGCGCCCACTTCAGTCTCATTGAAGAGAATATTGCCTCCGGTCCCGACGCTCCTGGAATTCAGCAGGCTTGGATGAACTCTCCTGAGCACCGCGCCAATCTGCTTAATTCATCGATTGATCGCGTTGGACTGGCAGTTGTGTCGCGCGACGGTCAGCTCTACGCCGTAGCTGATTACGCGCGCGTTGTACCCGTGCTCACGCAAACGCAAGTCGAGTCGGCCGTCGCCGCCCAACTGCGCGCCCGCGGAGTCGCCGTGCTTCGTGATACCAGCCAAGCTCGCGCTTATTGCGCATCCGATGGCGGCTTCCGCGCCGTCGGCGCGCGCCTGATGTTGCGTTGGCAAAACTCGGATGTGACGCAACTGCCGAATAACGTCTTGCGCGAACTGTCGAGCGGCGCTTATCATCATGCCGCCGTAGGCAGCTGTCTGGACCGGGGTCAAATGGCATCCTTTACCTCCTACCGTGTCGCCGTCATTCTTTACGCCGCAGACTCCGCCGCCCTGCCAGCGCAATAAGTCGCAGGAGCCCGCCCGCGCCGGGTAGCCCAGCCCAACTCTCCTCGGGCCGGCCGCTGTCTCTGGCAACGCTTTTGTTTTTATCGCTTCTGAGGCCATCCCGAACCAACATGTTCGAGGCCATCGGCGGCCATTCCCAAACGACTGATACTTTTTTGAAGGACGCAGGCCAGCCACGAGGTCCATACCAAAAATATCCGGATGGTAGTGACTCTCTTCATTGCGAACGCATTTCGAGTTCCCGATGTGCGCTGCCAGTTGGCAGCGCGGCAACAATGTCGTTCACATCCTCCTGCCATACGCCCATAACATGCAGTGCCGTCCGCTGCTGAGTTGGGTAATCGCGCAGCCACGCCGAGTTGGTGAGGTTGATCAACAGCCGGCAACCGATACGCCGGACCCGGCAATTCCATCGATCCCTGCCCGCCGTAGTTGCCGACGCGTGATTCCCACGCTTGAGCGCACCCCGCCCGCCTGCAATGGTTTGTACCAGCCGCGGCCAGCCAATTTCCTCGCGCAATTCGCAGTGATTGTGGAGCGCAACGTCGCGCAGCAGGCCCGAGAATCACCACCGCCACAACCTACGCCACGCAAGCCGCCAGCGCAGTGAAGGAGACCGTCTCCAAGGTGGGCCGCCAGCCCGTGCTCGCCGTGCGCCCATCGGTCAGTACACGCAGCAGCGCAACAGCAGCCGCAATCGTGAACAGGATTACCATCGGCGGAGCCTCCGACGTGAAGTCACGCAAGGCAGATCGAGTTCGAAGCTACAATCTCTGCGAAGCCATTGGCACACGTACGGAAGCCATGCCCGCCGCCGTGGCCGCATCAATGCCGAGTTCGGTATCTTCAAACACAAGGCAATCCCGCGGCTCAACCCCCAGTCGTTCCGCTGCCAGCAGAAACGCATCCGGCGCCGGCTTCGAGTTTACATAGTCTTCCGCACCCACAATGATTTCAAACCGGTCCAGCAGATTCACCGTGGTCAGAGACCGGGTTACCGAGCTCACATGTCCGCCCGAAACCACCGCAAAGGGAATGCGCCCGTGTTGCGCTTCAATGTGCTCCAGCACTTCCGGAATCGCCTTTAACTGCGGCAGCAGCTGGTAGTAAAGGCCCTCCTTGCGCTTGCTCACAACCGCGACCGGCATGCTGAGTCCTTGCATCGCATTGAGCGTGGAAATAATCTCGTCCACCGGTTTGCCGCCCCACGAGTAAAAAAGCCCTTCGTCAAATGTGCAGCTCCACTCAGCCAACGCCGTCTTCCACGCAATGTAGTGCAGCGGCATGGAGTCGACAATGGTGCCGTCGCAATCAAAAAGATAAGCCCGGAATGTGCCGGCAGGGAGAGGCAATTTCATGCGAGAAGGGATCTCCTGTTCAGTGGTGTTCTAAAAAGTGTGTTGAAGGTTGACAGGCGGGCAGGGAAGTCAGGCCGTCGCGGCAGTCGCTTCAGCCGCCGATCGAGCGCAGCCACCCTCGCCTGGCTTGGTCGGCTCCATCTGCAGCGCGTTGTTAAAACGATTGAAATAGTTGAATAGTCCAATCGCACACAGCAGCTCAACAATCTCACCCTCGGAATAGAACCCGCGCAGTTCCGAAAACTGTTCGTCGCCCAGCGAGTGCGCATCTCGCGTCACGGTCTCTGCCAGGTGCAGAGCGGCCTTTTCGGCAGCGGTAAAGTCTTCGCGCTGTGGCCAATCCTCAAGGTGAGCCAACTGCTCGTCATTCCAATTCAGGTTGCGCGCCAGAATCGTATGGCTCGCATTTCCCCGCGCCGAAAAGGTCTTGTCATACAGTGCCGCAATTTGCGGCGTAACCTCGTTATGATCGAGTCGAGAGATGCGAGCCATCGAGCCTCCTGAATGATCTGCCTCAGCCGAATCACCAGCTACTTCTATGGTACCCGTTGAGAATTCGAATCGGTCCCATTCGCCGATTCAGGTCAATGATCGAGCCCAATTTCGTCCAACCCCCGGCGTCAGCGTCCAAGCAGCATGCATCCCGGCTTGGACCGATCTGCTTGACTGGCGTCCTCAGTGAAGCCGGTAGTTAAGGTCCCAACTTCGTCGAAGACGACAATTGCCTCCGATGGGCAACCGCCGGCCATTGTTTGGAAGGAAGAGGGGACAATCGTAAGGAGGGCAAGGATTCCGGCGCGGACGAGGCAGTTTTGACGCGTTTAAAGCGCTCTGTTAAGTTAATAAAGGAACTTCTTAGCGCGACACTCCTCAGTAGCTCAATGGCAGAGCATTCGGCTGTTAACCGAAGGGTTGTAGGTTCGAGTCCTACCTCAGGAGCCAATTAAATCAACAACTTAGCCTAATAAAGCACAGCCAAAAGTTGTGGAAATATGCAAACGGTGGCCACTTTCACCGTCAGCCTGTTTCAAAACGGATGCTATCCCATAGCAATCCAGCTCAGTTGTCACTCTCCTGAAGTACCGCCTCCGATCCCAGCCTCACTCCCGCCACCCTGGTCCGGGACACTCCTGAATTTGACCGAATATGGGCTTCGCCTGAATCTCCAGCCGCGCGCCGAACTACGGCCCGCCAAACCGAGAGACAGGAGCTCAACATGGCCATTTATCAGAGGGGGAAATATCTTCGGTACCGGTTTCGCTTCGGGGGAAAGCAAATCGACGAATCCACCAAGACTACTTCCAAAACCATCGCGCGGGAGGCCGAACGGCAACACCGGAGGGCGCTCGAAGCGGGCTACAACAACTTTAAGGAAGTTCGGGAAAACCGCATACGGATTCTTCAGGAGGTCATCGACGACTATCTGGTCGGCTACCGGCTTCGATACCGTTCGGCTTCGTTTGCCGAGTACGCCCTGGGGCATGTGACCCGGTTCCTCGGAACCATGACCGTCGGCGACATCACGGAATCCTCGGTGCTCCGGTACCAGGAGGAGCGGCTGCGCGAGAAGGCGGCCCCGAAGTCGATCAACGAAGAGGTCCGGTTTCTGCTCAAGATGCTTGGCGACCCGGGCGAGCTGATTCGTGCCCAACTCAAGAAGTCCAAGCAACTCAAGCTGACCGTTCACAAACAGATCGGCAAAGCCTTCGACCGAGAGGAGAGCGAAAAGCTCACCGGTCGGGCCGGCAAGTCACGCAGTCCTCATATGTACCCGGCGTTCATGCTGGCGCGCAACGGAGGTCTTCGAGATACAGAGATCAAGACCTTAACGTGGAAACAGATCGCCTTCGAAGCCCGGACGGTCGAAGTGGGAAGGGCAAAGACCGCAGCCGGAGAGGGGCGAGTCGTCCCGCTGAACGAGGAGGTCTATCAAGCCCTGCTCAAACACAAGGCCTGGTACATCAAAAAGTTCGGAGAGATCAGAGACGAATGGTACGTCTTTCCTTGGGGAAGGCCGCGGCCGTCTGATCCTACGCGTCACATCACCTCGTTCAAGACTGCCTGGAAGACCGTCAAGAAGACTGCCAAGGTCACGGGACGGTGGCACGACAACCGGCACACCCTCATCACCGAGCTTGCCGAGGCCGGGACGGGAGACGAGACCATCATGCAGATCGCGGGACACGTCGATCGCCAGATGCTCACCCACTACAGCCACATTCGGATGCAGGCCAAACGAGAGGCTCTGGAAGCGGT
>DATDLS010000165.1:0-21038 GCA_036519195.1 Occallatibacter sp.
AAGACGAACCTGATGTCGTTCCGGTATTCGCGCGAAACCAACAGCGACGTGAGCGACGTGAGCACAATTACGCCGAAGCAGAGCTCGGGTACAAACCAGAATGCATACAACACGGGGGCGATAAACCTTACTAGCACCTTCGGAAACAACAAGGTCAATCAGCTCACCTATGAAACGGTAGACTGGCAAAATGGACTTCTGCCGAACAGCGTGGGTCCTGGGTTGTTCTTTTCCAACGGTGTTGTGCTTGGGCAAGGCGCGTCGTTCCCGCAAACCACGTCGTTCCAAAAGTACCAATTGCGCGACACGTTCTCTACGACAGCAGTAGGCAAGGGTACGCACAACCTGAAATTCGGCGTGGAAGAGATTCTCGAGCCGCATCCACAGGGGACCTATGGCACACAGACCTATCCTCAATATACGTTCCTGGGCAATAGCCTCACCTCTCCCATCGACGAAATTTTCTACAACACCGGAGACGCGGCTTTTGCATTCAATTCGTTCACACGGTTTGGTCTGTTCGCGCAGGACGATTGGCGGGCAACGCGCAAATTGACGATCAACGCGGGCTTACGATGGGACTATTATGGCGGGGTCGCGTTCAACCAAAACTATAGCCAGACCTACCAATTCCTGCAAACCGTGGTCCCGTCCTTTGCTGGACAGCAAATGCACTCGCCCAAGACAAACTTTGGCCCTCGCCTCGGGTTTGCCTATGATCCTACCGGAGATGGACGGACGGTAATCCGCGGAGGGTATGGGTTCTACTTTAACTTTCCGATCGAGACAAGCTTCTTTACGATCATTGAGCGAAATCCTAATCCACAGGTCCTTGGATACCTGGTAGACAATCCGACCGGAATCCTGAATCCCGACGGCTCGTTTTATCAGTACGGGCAGCCGCTCCCACCCAACCAACTGACTCCCGGACCGTTTCCCCTGGAGGATTCTGTGGTGGATCCGCACCAGGTTGATCCGCGTTACCAGCACGCGACGATTGGGTTCGAACGTCGTATCGCACCCAATACAGTCATTGGAGGGGATTTCCTTTGGTCGCGTGGCGACCACACCCCGTCTGCCGACGAAATCAATCGGTTCTCCGGACCTGCCGATCAGACTCGCCCCTATGCGGCAGCCGGTTATAACTTCCCCATCCGCATCGAGCAAACCGAAGGAAAGAATCTATACCGGGCCGTAAACCTTTCCTTGGTTCGTCGCTATTCGAATAATTTCGAAATCAATGCGTGGTACTCCTATTCAAAATGCCGCAGCACAAACATCATTGCTTCGGACGAAGGATTCAGCAACTTTCCGATTACCGAGAATGACGGAGGCGCTCCCGCAAATTTCGGACCTTGCGAACTGTCGCCGGCGAACAAGCTGCTTGTCAGTCCAGTCTGGACTCTGCCCAAACAGTTCCAGGTCTCATCCATCTCCCGTTATAATTCTAGCGCCCCGTATAACATCACGGCAGGGGCTGACCTGAATGGCGATGGTATCAACAACGATCTTCCGGTGGGCGTGCCCACAATCAACTTGGGTCACGGGGCTGGCTTCTTCCAGTCGGACCTGCGCGCCTCGAAGTTCTTCAACTTACCGGATAGGTTTGGAAAGATCGAGGGGATCTTCGAAATTTACAACCTTTTCAACAATATCAATCCATCCGGATTCCAAGGCAATCAGCTTGGAAGCGATTATGGCCAGCCAACTGCGTTCGCCGGTGATCCTTTACAAGGAGACGCTCGGCTGATTCAGCTAAGTGTTCGTTACTCGTTTTAAGTGTGGACGCCGAGGCACGACAGCGCAAAATCCCATGCCTCGGCGTCCTAAGGTAGTAAACTCGACTGGCACAATTTTTTCCTGCGCCCATCGTGAGATTCAACCCGTTCCCGCTGGACAATTCGGGCGCGCATCGGCAGCTTCTGGTCCTTAGGACGCAGAGAAGCAAACGTAGGACAAAGTCAGGACATTTTCGTTATGTTAACTGTGTCAAGGGACCCACTACCTTTTTTGAGCGATGATGAAGCCGCCGCAATTCTGAACCAAGGCGACTTAGTTGAAACGATAGAAGGTGCGTTTCGCCGAAACCGCAATTTCTACACAATGCCGAAGAGGATGATTCTTCCGCAGGGCCTTCGAACGATTCTCGTCATGCCCTGCTTCGCCGAAGATATTTTTGGTATCAAAATCGTGACGATGACCCAGCGTCCCGGTTCGGGCCCTCGAGTTCTGAAGGCTAACTACACTCTGTACGATGGCAAGACCGGCGAAGCGCTCATGGTTATGGAGGCAGATGCCTTGACAGATTTGCGCACTGCGGCAACGTCCGCGGTGGCCACCCGCCTGATGGCGCGCGATGATTCCAGTATTCTCGGACTGTTCGGCACAGGCCGGCAGGCGTTGGCGCATCTTTCCATTATGCTCACGGTGCGTCCATTTAAAGAAGTGTTGATTTGTGGGTCGTCGGCAGAGCGTGGTGCAGCTTTCGCCAAGATGGCATCGGAGAGATTCGATCTGCCGGTTCGAGCAGTTGACGCTTCAACGTGCGCTGTTGAGTCGCATGTTCTCTGTACATGCACCACATCCACCACTCCGCTTTTCGACGGCAAATTGCTGCGACCTGGTGTCCACGTGAACGCCGTTGGTGCCTTCCGTCCAGATACCCGCGAATTGGACGATGAAGCGATTCTTCGATCACGCCTGGTTGTCGATTCATACGAAGGAGCGCCGGTCGAAGCGGGCGACATCCTGATTCCGCAGCGAAATCAAACGATCGGACCGGAGCACATACTGGCAGATCTTCATGATGCCCTTTCCGGGAAGAAGGTCATTCGGACAAATGCTTCCGATATCACTCTGTTCAAGAGTGTGGGCTGCGCTTTGGAGGATCTTGCTGCGGCACGGATGATGCTCGATGCCCGCGCGATGCCCAAAAGCTAAAATCAAGCCGGCTCTTCGTTCAAAGGAGGAGTTGTCTGATGATCAGCACGACTCAAATCGCGGGTACACGGGATACTCCGGTTGTCATCGTCGGGGGTGGAGTGGTTGGTGTCTGCTGCGCTTACTTCCTGGCAAAAGCCGGAGTCCGCGTTGTCCTGCTGGAGGCGGACGAGATTTGTTCTGGCTGCTCATTTGGTAATTTAGGCCTCCTGGCGGCAAGTCACTCCGCCCCACTCGCCTCCCCGGGCGTGATATCCAAGGCTGTGCAGTTGATGTTCAAAAGCGAAAGCGTATTTGCAATCAACTGGCGCGGGGATCCACAATTGGCGGTTTGGCTTTGGCGATTCTTCCGTGCGAGCCGTCCTGAAAAAGCCCCCGCTGCGACTGCGGCACTTCTGAGTCTGGTTCTTGCCAGCATGTCAATGTTTGAGCAGCTCTCCCATTTGCAAGACTTTGGCTTTGGATTTGAAAAACGCGGTGTGCTTGAACTGTTTGCAACGCCAGAGGGATTTGCCGAAGGGCGTCAGCGTGCGCAATTGCTTATGGGTGCCGGACTAAGGATTGAAGTACTTGATGCTCAGGCAGCGAAAGCCGCTGAGCCAATGGCTGCACCCGGTGTTCGCGGAGCAATGCTCTATTTCGATGACTGCGATATCCTTCCAGCAACCTTCGTTCGCGGGCTCGCCTCACTTGCCACCGACGCCGGCGCGGAAATACACGAGCACTCTCGAATTTTGGACTTTATCACCTCAGCAGGGCGCGTATCCGCGGTTACAACTGCGAATTCATTCATTCCGGTCTCAGCTCTCATACTCGCCGCAGGATCGAATTCGACCAGACTCGTACGCCGGCTCGGCATCCGCCTCCCGGTACAACCGGCGCGAGGTTACTCGTTCACGATGGCAGCTGCTGGTCGGCGTTTGCTTCGTCCGATCATGTTTTCAGAAGCAAAGGCACTTCTTACACCGATGGGAGATGATTTGCGGCTCGGGGGAGTGTTGGAGCTTACGAAATTGGATTCAGCCGTCGATAAAAGACGCGCCCGTGCGCTTGTCAACAGCGCCAGTCAATATCTCTGTTCGGAAATTTCGTTCGATGGGATCGAACCCTGGAGCGGATATCGTCCATGCTCCCCCGACGGCTTTCCGATTGTTGGCTGGTCAAAACGCTATTCCAATCTGCTGTATGCAACTGGACACGGGATGTTGGGACTCACTCTGGCGCCGTTAACAGGCAAGATTGTCGCTGACCTGATCAGAGGAGAGAAGCCGGGGCAAGACCTGATTCGGCTCTTGCCCGCTCGATTCGGGAATTCACTCTAGAATCTATGATCCTGGTCAGTTACGAGTAGCGGGTTTTCTTGAGCAGGAGCAGCATGATTCCGGCGCTGCGCCGCTAGAGCGTACAAGCCGGCTGCCATCACAGTTGCCGGCAACGATACTGAAACAAGCGCCAGTGAAAGATGGCTTCCTGCTGGGACGTGCAGCGCGTCTCCCACGCGTTGCAAAACACCGCTCAATGGTGAGCCCACGCTGAGCTGAGTGGAAATCCATCCGATCAGGGGCTGTGAAATCCCGTCGCCAAGCAGGTGGATGACCGTAAGGATCACCGCCGTAGCAGTCCCCCGGAGGCCTGGAATCACAATTGCAACAAGGATTGCGAACACAAGACCGGTACTCATGTTGCCCAAAAAAATCTCGCCAAAGAGCGCGACAAAGAGCGGAATCCCTCGCGACAGCATTGCAATTGCCAGGAGCGGAACAATGCAGGCAAGAGAACTCAAAGCAGAAATCGAGTAGTACGCTGAAGGCTTGCGCTTGGCTAAGAGATCCCCCAGCAGTCCTCCCACAAGCGGGCCCAAAAGGCCTGCAACAAAGACAACCGCACCATATGTTGCACTGGCCTGGACCAGGGATATGCCCTTGTCTCTTTGCAGAATGGTTGGTACCCAGAATTCAATTGGATTATAGGAGAGCGTTTGAAACGTGTAGGCCACAACAAGCAAGAGAAAGGGCCGATTGCGGATTAATGCACGGAACGCGTTTGCAAGCGGCGGACGTTCGGATGCTTGTTGCGGATCGAACCGTCCTCTACGGGGCTCCGCGGTAAACAGCATGATAAGAGCCATTACGATCCCAGGGATTCCGACCACCATGCACGCAGTTCGCCAACCGTAAGCGGCCGCAATCAAGCCACCGAGCGTTACGCCGAGCCCGGCTCCTACCGGCGATGCCATATAAAACAAAGACATTGCCGCACCGCGCTTGCCCGGCGGGAATATGTCAGCAATCAGGCTCGGAGCGGAGGTCATATAGGTGGCTTCGCCCACGCCCACCACTGCTCTGGTTGCAGCCAGCGTTCGAAAACCAAGAGCCAACCCCGCCGCACCCGTAGCGAAACTCCACACTCCGATTGCCATTGATATCAGCGTGGTGCGTCTGGCGCGGTCGCCGATCCATCCAACCACCGGCGGCAGGAGAGTGTATGGAACAAGAAATGCGAGAGCAATCGTCCCCAACTGGGCGTCATTGAGACCGAAGTCTTTTCGAATCGGCTCCAGAAGGCCGCTGATTACAAGCCGATCGACGTAATTCAACAGGTTGATAAAAAACAGAAAGATCAAAAGGACCCGCGCATAATTGCGCGAATCCGCCTGGGCAAACGACCAAGTTGAAGTCATTGCGCTTCTCGCCGAACTAAGCAATTCCGTCGCGATTGAATAAACACTCCTCGGGCCGAACGCAGGCTGCTTCTATTCTCCAACCACTTTCTTTAGGACTCGAATGAAATTCCCACCCAACATCGCTTTCACTTCCTTGGCTCGGTAGCCGCGATCCAACAGCGCCTTGGTCAAATTCGAGATGCGCCCACAATTCTCCAACTCCTTCACCGTGACATTCGCGCCATCCCAATCCGAGCCAATGCCAACGTGCTCGGTGCCGACCAGAGTGACGGCATGATCAATGTGTTTGCAAAGAGTCTCCAGCGGAACTTCGGGCACACCTTCCATGCACCGCGCATAGAAATCGCTCATGTACGATGGGTTTTCCGGAGGAGGCACGGCGGCGAGTGTCTTGCGCAGCCTCGTCCAGTTCTGCTCGAATACTTCGGCGGCACGATCATCCAGAAAGGGTGGGTAGTATGTCATGTGCACCACCCCACCCGTCTTCGCGATTTTCTTGATGAGCGAGTCAGGCAGGTTGCGCGGATGTTTGCACAGAGCCTTGCAACAGGAATGAGAGGCAATGACCGGATGCTTGGAAACTTTCAAAACATCCTCAACAGTCTCGTCGGAGGTGTGAGAAACATCGACGATCATTCCCAGGCGGTTCATTTCCTTTACCACTTGGCGACCAAGATCGTTTAGTCCGCCCCAATTGCGCGCATCCTGGGAAGAGTCGGCGAATTCATTATTGCGCGCGTGCGTCAAGGTCATGCTCACGGCGCCAAGGCTATGAAAAGACCGTAGAATATTGATATCGCCTTCAATAATGTGGCCGCCCTCGATCGATAGCATGCCGCATTTCTTTCCTTGCCCGACCGCCTTTTCCAGTTCCTTCCCTGTTTGCACCAACACGAGGCGCCCCTTCGACCGCGCGACGGCGTCAAAAAATGAGCCGGCCATGGCCATCGCTCTTCGTACCGTGCATCCGGGTGGCATACCTGGCGCTATATACAGGGCGAAGATCTGAACATCGAGTCCACCCGAGTTCATTTGGGGTAAATTGACAGCGAGACCGCTTCGCCCGTCGAAGAAGTCCAAGCCTTCATCGAGAACTCGCGAAAAGGTATCGGCGTGCGTGTCTATGACGATCGCCGACTCATGTGTTTGTCGATAACCTGATACCATTCTTCCTCCCCCGCATTCTTCCATGTGATTTTTCGCAGCAGATCGATACTCGACTTTGCACCAACCCCTTGCTCCACGCCTGTCCCCTAAACGGGATGCCATCTCCGAAGGCCAACCGCACCCGACTTCTTCATTAGGTTCACAGCCACCCCCTATTGAGAGCCCGTCAATGAGTGAAGACAAGTGAACGGCAATTCTTCAATCAAGAGTTGCATTCTGGCCAAGTACCGGTTCCGTGCTGTGTTGCCCGGTTTCCTTCGAGGTTTTCTTTGCAGGTATTCAAAGTTGATCACCTGGTCATCTTGGCATTCCGCAATCTCGCACTTCCTACGTTTAAGCTTCCCCGTGCTTCTGAGCGCGACGAACTCTCAAGAGGATAGAAGATCGACCGCGCAACAAATGCCGACTCAACGCGGATCGATCGGCATGTTTCTAGGAGAGCTCTTACGCATTCAGTTATACTACAGTATTACAGTCCATCTATTCGGCTTTTCTGTCAAGTAACAGCAGTTCTAAATGGCCGGGAAACCCAGGTGGCTATTTTCCTCGGCAAGGAACTGTGCTTTGTTGAGGTATGGGGATCGGCAGAGCGGACCCGATAACTCTTATTTATCGGGTCCGCGTTTCCCGGGTGATAACTTTTATTTATCGGGGTACGGTTTGGAGCACATTTGTTCTCCCAGTACCCCTTGGAGCCGGTGTATTTTTGGCTAAACGCACCATTTCTGGTGCAACCATCGACCCTTTTTAACAGGTTTTCCCAGGGGAGACCGAAGACTGCGTTTTTCACCTGGCTGACTAAGTCAACACGGAATCGTCGTTCCTTCGGGACTAGCGCGCAATCCAAGAATGCGCCGAGTTTCACCCCTTGAATTATTTGCTTGCGACCCTGGAGATACAGGCGTTCCGGGCCGGAACAGAACAACTTCCTACCTCTCAGCCGAACCTCAGCATCCAGGCCAGGCAGTTTCAGGAATACGCTTTCGTTCGCCTCTAAGACAAGGCGAAGGATGAAACTGTCAAGCCAACCGATTCTGGAGTGGCATTCAAGTCCATTGCCAATTGCGTGTTTGAAACCCGCGATGAAGCGATCGAGGCCCTGACAGCCGTTGAGCGCGGTAACATCAATTCCGTTCGCTCCGGTTGTTCCTCTTTGGCAGACCAGACACTGTTCAGCACTTTTGCCAGATGCACAAGGAGTTCATGCCATACTGGCCGATTCGGCTGGAACAAGGCAGTAGGACCGAGCTCATTGAAGACGTCATGGAAAGCCTCATCAATGCCGCAATCGTCACTCTTCTATTAAGAAATTCAGCATTGCGGATAGAGGGAACTACGTCGAGACCCACTCGTTGTGTGCTTCGGTCGAGATGAACCTCTGGCGTTGAAAAGCACAGTGCAGCCTGCTGATTTATAGGACAACTCACAATGCTCTATCATCCGCAACGCCATCCCGCCGCACATAGGAAATTCCTGGAACTGCCTGGTGGGTTTGTGTTCAGATCGAAGAGTATTCGCGTGCATCTCATCCGACCGAGATGCACGCGAAGGTGAGGGGCGGCAATGATGTCGCGCTTCTCTGAGAAGGAACCACCCTCGAGAGCGACCAATTTCGGGAAACGATTGGGCGGTAGATACCGTTGTGATCCATCATCATCAACATTCTCTGAAAACAATTCCGGTGCTGGCTCGCCAGTTCAAAAGGCAGTTCAGGAAGGGCGGAAAGCAAACTGCCAGTTTGCCCTCGCAAATTTACTCCAACACCCGTGAACGATGGTCCGATTCATCTCTTACTCTTGAGCTGAAACCACGCGAGTCGGGTGGGGTGATAAATGAAAGTTATCGCCCGATAAAGTCAAAAGTGATAAATACAAACAATTGGACGGCGGACAGAAAGTGTCTTAAGCTCACGGCATATCGCGGCTCACCCGGGGCCGCTGGATGTGCCGATGCTCTGTCAAATCCGAATCACGCGCCCCCAAAAAGCAACACGGACGAACTCATTGTTCCCACCACTTGTGCTTCCTCCGACCCGGAGGAAATGCAACCGAACTTCCCAGCCCCCGAATATGCGGCCAAGCCTTCCGGTCACCCACTGGAGTAATCGCCCATGTTGATCATCTCAAAACCGATGTCCGCCGGCTGGCTCCAAAGCTACTACCAAGAGGACTTCACCGCCAAGGAACAGAACTATTGGTCACAGCGCGAAGTCCTTGCCGGCGAGTGGCAGGGCCGTCTCGCTATTCAACTGGGACTTCCCAGCACAGTTTCCGCTGAGGATTTTGCGAAACTCAGTCAGGGACAGCACCCAAAGACCGGAGAACAACTGGTTCATCTGCATCCGTCTTGCAAGTACCAAGATGCTAAAGGTAGGACGGTCAAAACGATAGGGCACCGGGCCGGACGGGATATGACGTTTTCCGCACCAAAGTCTGTTTCGTTGACGGCTCTGGTCGGTGGCGACGACCGTGTGCGCCAAGCACACCGTGCGAGCGTAAGTGCGGCCCTTGAACAACTGGAAACCTACACCCAGGCGCGCATGGGCGGGTACCTTCCGCCCGAGACCACGGGCAAATTCATTGTCGCGCGATTTGAACACGATGCTGCTCGCCCTGTGAATGGATATGCCGCGCCACATCTCCACACCCATGCAGTCGTTTTCAATTTGACCGGGCGCGAGAATGGTGAGGCGCGCCCCATCCAGGACCGGAGCCTCTGGGTGTCTCTGCAGTTTGCCACCGCCGTCTATCGATCCGAACTCACGTACCGATTGAAGGATCTCGGCTACGAGATTAGAGCTGGCAAAAGCGGTGCGCCGGAGATCAAGGGCTACACCCAGGAATACCTCGACGCTTCTAGTCCGAGGAGCCGGCAGATTCGTGAGTATCTGGAGCGAACCGGCCGTAACGGTGGGATGGCCAATTTTATTGCCGCACGCCAGACTCGTAACCGGAAGGAGATCCGTTCGCCCGGCGAAATGATGGCCGCCCATCACAAGCTGGCCGCCGACTTCGGCCATCAGGCTGATGCTGTTGTCCGTGCCGCTCGCGACCGTCAGCAACACCGGGAAAGGCTCACAAACACCGTAGACCGGGTACGGGAGTCGATCACATTTTCGCGCGACAAGAACTTTGAGCGACACGACGTCGTGGACGAGCGTGCTTTGCTCCGTGACGGACTGCTCTACGGGATGGGAGACTTCACCCTGGCTCAGGTTCGCGCCGATCTCAATGCACGAATCGCGGCGGGAGAATTTCTGACGATAGAGCGAGCTCACATTCCCGGTCGCCAATTTACGACCGCCAAGATCGTTGCTTCCCAACACGAAATCATTCGCCGGATTTGGGATGGCCGGAACCATGTCCAGCCTCTCCTCCCCAGGCCTCAGGCAATCGAATTTTCCGACCAGCACCAGCATCTGAACCGTATTCAGCGGAGCGTGGTGGAGGATGTTTTGAGTACTCCAGACCGCATTCAGGGCATCCAAGGCTTCGCTGGCTCGAGCAGGACCGCGAGCCTTTCTCTCATCCGCAGCGTTGCTGAAACTCACGGCTATCAAGTCGAAGGCTTCGCACCAGCCTCCCGTGCCGCCCGTGAACTTGGCGAGGCGGGCGTTGAGGTCGGAACGCTGGAAGGATTTCTCGCCCGTTCAACCACACCGATCTCCCCAATGCAGAAGCATTTCTATTTCGTCGACCAATCGAGCCTTGCAAGCACAAATCAGATGCGCGATTTTCTCTTCCGTATTGCTCCTCAGGATCGTGTGCTGTTGATCGGCAATCCAGGGCAGCTTCAGGCCGTTCGGGAGGCCCAAGGTTTCGAACAGCTGCAAGAGGCCGGGATGCGGACGGCTAAGCTCGACGGAATTGTTCGGCAGAAGGACCCGGCCCTCAAATCTGCCGTCGAATTGCTCGCCCGAGGTCAGGTATCCGCCGCGCTCGACGCACTTCAAAAAGAGGGGCATGTCAGAGAGATTCGCGATACCGAAGGGCGTATTCGCGCCATCGCCCGAAGTTACTCTGACTCGCCTGAAAGGACGCTTATTGTTTCGCCGGACAATCCAGCGCGGCGCGCGTTGAATGCGGCCGTCCGGCAGGAATTGAAAGCCAATGGAACCCTGGCACCGGCGGACCACAGCTTCCGCGTGCTCGTTCAGCGCCAGGACATGACCGGGGCCGAACGCTCTTCGGCCAGCCACTACCAAATCAATGATGTCGTCCGCTATACGTGGGGATGCAAGAACACGGGAATCGAAGCCGGCTCCCATGGAATAGTCGTCGCCATCAGCCAGAACGCGAATCGGCTTTCAATCGAAAACGCATCGGGCGAGCCTGTTACCTACAATCCACGACGCCTGAGCGGTGTCAGCGTTTATCGCGAAGTTCAGCGTGAGTTCTCGATTGGCGACCGAATTCAGTTTACGGCTCCAGATAAAGAGCTTCGAGTCACGAACCGCGACCTAGCCGTCATCGAAGCCATTGCGCCGGATGGACGCATTTCTGCTCGCCTCGACAACCACCACCGTATCGAATTCAACGCTGCCGAATATCGCCACTTCGATCACGGCTATGCCGTTACCAGCGACAGTGTCCAGAGGCTCACCGCCGAGCGCGTTCTGGTGAACGCCAATACCGGCATTTACGCAAACCTCTTCAACTCCCGCTTCGGCTATATCTCCATTTCGGGTGCCAGCCATCAAGTCACCATCTTCACCGATAACATGACTCGGCTCAACCCGCAACTCAGCCGCGATGTCTCGAAGTCCTCGGCACTTGAGATCCAGCCGGCGTCCATTGTCCAGGGAATCGGCATGGGAATGTGACAGACGCACAGTAAAACAACTGAGGTCCGCAGTTTGCCAGTCTCTGAGTGGTTCCCAGGTCGGCAAATTCGTCGATTGACAGATTTACATTTGAGCGAGGATCGGTCAACTTGCCCCAGAACGCGAGTCGGCAATCAACAGGCGGTGCGTCGGACGGGTCGAAGATTTCTACCCTTTGATTTTCACGCTCTCAGGAGTTGGAAAAAACCTGCAGAGTGAACACACTCCCCACTCGAAAACAGCGCAACGCCGGCGCGACTGATCTTAGGTAGTTTTCGACCTGCGCCTTAACCATCGGCACGTGCTTGGACCCTTTCAAGGCGCAGTATCCGAAGCGCCTTCCCCGGAGTGTGTGATCGTCTGCCATTGCGCTGAGGCGCTCCAGAAACAGCATTCAGCGGGCGTAATCACATTTCGTCAGGGTTCGGATGAAGGAGCTCTTCTTCCGGCTCGATGTGCACCAGCACTTTGGCCACCCGTTCAACCTTGGCAAGCACACAATCTTCAACGACATGTGAGATCTGGTGTCCAGTGCGAACACTCAAATCCCCGTCCACCACGACGTGAAGATCAACGTAGTAGCGGAAGCCGACCTTGCGGACGAAGCATTTTTCGAGACCAATCACGCCCGGAACCAACCCCGCCACCTGTCGCACATGGCGTTCGATTTCCGGCGGAGGGGCCGTGTCCAGAAGTTCGGCCATGGGCGGTCGGAGTTGGCGCCACGCATTGAAGAGAATGACGGGCGAAGCGCACAAGGCTGCCCAATCATCTGCGCTGGGATTCTTCGTCCAAAGAGCAATCGAGATTCCGATAAATGCAAATGCCGAGGTGGTGGCATCGCTCAAGTGGTGCCAGGCATCTCCGCGGACTGCCGTGCTGTCGATGTTTTTGGCAACCTCCGAGACGTAGCGAGAAAGCACGATCTTGACCGTGACAACAACGAGCAGCACCCACAGCGTGTAAGCCCTCGGCAGCGGATGGGGCGTCCGGATCAGAGCAATGCTTTCAGCAGCAATCGCCACTCCCGCTCCGGCTAGTGCGAGGCCGACGATTGCGGCTGCGATCGGTTCGGCTTTTCCGTGCCCATACGGATGATCCTTGTCCGGCGGCTTAATCGCGAAGCGCAGCCCAAAATAGACGGCAGAGGAGCTCAATACATCCGAAAGCGATTCAATTCCGTCCGCTACCAGCGCAAAGGAGTTTCCGAGAAAACCCGCGCCACACTTGCACAACGAGAGCAGAAAATTCGACGCAATGCTGACGAGCGACGAGCGGAGTCCGCGTCGCACTTGTCGCTCGGTTTCCAGGGCATTATCCATCGTTCGGGTCAATCCAGGAAAACGACTGTTCCTAAATTCTTCTCCGATCTCATTATTGCCGAGCGACCGCTCCTTAAGGTGAATTTGATGGCAGTCTCTCCCCCACAATTCGGTATGGCGCTCGAAATCCAATCCGCATCCGTGGCTCAAACGATGATGGGCTGTGGGCGGCAATTCACGGCGTCCTTCCTTTCGCCGACGCCACAGCTGGCACCGAACAGGTCGAAGCGACCGCCTGAGCCCTGCCGTCACGAAGAGCTCGGCTGTAGAACTGGTTCCTTGCCTCGGCCTTTGAGTATTTTCTGTCGTGGCCGCCTAGAGGAGTACACTGGTGTGTACACAAGGAGACTCTATGCCTGCGATCAAAGTCGGAATCCGCGAATTCCGGGAGCACATTGCTCGCTATCTCGAATCCGAGACGCCGGTTGCCGTCACCCGGCGCGGTGAGACCCTGGGCGTCTATGTGCCCACGCCCCGAAAGGCCACACAGGCCGCTGACAAGACCGAACTCCGGGCCGCCGCCAAACGTCTCGCGGAAGTTCTCTCCGATGTGGACGAAGAAGAGCGCGTCTCGGAATTCAAACAGCTTCGCCGCGCGGGGAAAGGTTCTGCCCGCTAAGAGCTGGTCCTTGATGGTGCAGAAGAGCACGAAGGGAGACCACAAGCCCGAGAAGGCCGGAACCGCCTACAATACCGCTGCTAGCCGTGGATAGAGGATGTACTGGTTGGTTTCGTACAGAGCCAGGAGGCGGCGGGTCATAAGGTAGTAGGCAGAGGCACCTTGATGCGCGTAAAAAGGCATGCGCAGTCTGTATGCCCGGAATACCCCTTGCAACTTTATCCGATGCAGAGCCCGCTTGAGAATGATCGCGTCCTGGCGGATGCGCTCTGCGACGATCACGGCCTCATCGAAGTTCCAAACACGGACGTACGCGGCGAGCTGAATCATCAAATCTGCGTTGTGATTCATCCGCTTCAACCCGTCCAGGCCGCCGACGAGCTTCCAGATTTCATCCGGATCTAGTTGCAACTGCCGAGGACCCGGTTGCAGATTATCGAGGGCCACTGTCTCTAAACTCTCGAATGGGACCGGCTGAATGCGCGCTACGAGCGTATCCCAATCGGCATCCACAAGCCGGCGCATCGACCGGTACGCGTAAATCCCCGCGCCGGTCAGGGCCACACTCAACACGATAAATAGAAAAATGCCCATGGTCAGCTCAGTGTCGATCCAAATTGCTGACGCCGCGTGCTCCCAATGTGGCGTGTTGTTTTAGCGCAGAGAGGTAGGATTGCATTTCCGGAGACAGTGTACGACTTTGCGGCTCCGGAAGCCAAAGGTTCACTGTCCAGTAGATTGTAGCAGCCTGATAGGACACGATGCGTATTTGATCGAAAGCAAGCCCGTGCCAACTCGCGCCGAGGTAACTGTAAGCAGCCTCGACAAACAAGCCGACGAAGGCCCATAGTGCCCAGCCCGTCGCGATTCCCATAACGTGGTGCCGCCACGCCAGGCCGAGCCGGGTTGAGGCTAGACCCATGGCAACAAACAGCTGGGCGTTCAGCATGGCGGCGAAAAGGCTTCCTTTTTCGATCCAGTTGTCCAGGTTGTTCGGCATCGTTGGATTCGCCGCATAGGACACGGCTGCCGCCACCAGTGCTCCGGCCACCGCCATCAGGAGAAACAGTTTTCCGGCGTCCCGCACCCATGTCCCGGTAGGCCTCAACACGATTCGCGTCAGTTCGAATACCACCGAGAGCTGTAGCAGCAGATCGAGAAACACTCCGACCCAGTAGGCCCAAAAATACGCAGAGCTGCTCCCCCACTGGTGGACGAGGTACAGAGCGACCGCCTCCACCACCTGAAATGTAATGTATGCCGTGAAAACCGGGAAGTTCCCCCAGCGCCGACGCACGATCAACACCAGGAGCAGGGTGACGAGTTCACACAACCCCGTCGCCCACAATACCTGTGCCAAAAAAGTGAGCTGCATGCAGGTTCATCTTACCCGGTCCAGCCACAGGGCCTGTTAGCCCAAAACAGCCAGGATCACCGAGATGATCGTTGATGCCGGTCTGGCAGGCGGCCGAGGATTACTCCCCGAAATCGTGGCGTGGGCCGGCATCACAGCCCCCAGGGTGGCCAGTACAACAGCGGCTGCGAGAATCGACTTGCGAAGGGTGGTTTTCATTGAAATCTCCTTTGGAGCGCGTCTGCGCTCAACATGAGCTTATGCCGGAGCCCAGGACCGTAACAATTCGCTTCCGTGAATAGGCCATCTTTGGCTTGGGTAAGTCGCCACCCTTTTCACGCAGGATGTCCCTTGTCGTCGAAGGTCTCGCCGGCCTTGTCTCAACCTGGCGTTGGGGGCCGGGAAGATTGCCCCCGGTCACAGCAATGTCGGGTATAGGCCGGGAAGGCAAATGACTAGCAGCCCAACCAAGTGCCTCAGCGAAGTCTCGACCGGCGCGGCAGAAAGGCAAAAAAAGGGACGAGAGGATGCGTTTTGATTCCCGTCTCCTTGCCGTTCGAGTCAATGGCCACAGTGACCAACAGGCACATTTACATGCCATCAGTCCGATGAATGACCAAGAGCTTGGCCGATCAGCAGCGTCAAGCCCGCGGGGAACGGCTATTCTGGTCCGAGGGAAGGAAGGACTCGAAATAATATACGGATCTGTTCGAGAAGTGGGCCTCGCACTGGGAGTGCACCGGAAGCCGGCCCGGAGGATAAGGGCGCTCAAGGACTCGGCGCCATTTGCCAGCTCAAATGCCCAGCTTCTTGACCTCGTCGTTGTAGTACTTGCGGTAGAGGATGTCCCACTCCTGCGAGCCTTCCTGAATGATCTTGCGCTGGTTGGCAATCTTCAGACGGGCGGCCTGATCGATACGGGCCTCTTCAGTGAGCAGGTTCTGCAGCGCCTTGCGGGCCTCCTGGCGGATGGTGTTGCGATCTTCGAGGAAACCGACCTGGTCGATGTCGGCCAGGGTATCGGCCACGGTGTGGGCCAGCTTGTTTAGCTTGTCAGGGTTGATCCTCATAGGACCGCCTTATATTTCTTCGCCAGCTCGGTTTTGACCTTCTTGAACATCTCGGCGTACTGGGCGCCGGATTTGCGCATCTCTTCCGAGTACGCTTCGAGGATCACGCGCACTTCTTCATTGATGCGGTCTTCGAGGGAAAGCTCTTCGATCAGCCCTTCTGCAACGCGTGCTTCCACCGCCTTAAGTTCGGTGGTGGTGATCATTTTGGCGTCGATAAGGTGCTTGACCGTGCGGCGGGCCAGATACCCGATATAGTCACGTGAAAAGATCATGAGTAAGTGCTAAGGATAACGCATTGCCCCTCGAGGTGTACACCGGCCTGGGCAACGGAATTTCAGATCGGCACGCCTCGTCCGGTGAGGGCGCCCGAAGGAGAGGGCCACTCAAGTCCCCTTGGACTCCGGCGGCATTAGAAGTTCGCTTTCCGCGCTGGCGCGGCGTCTCTCATGCGCCGGTTTTGGGAGCAGGAACGGGCGATGCCCTCTTCTGTGCCCTGTGATACCGGGCTGTCCCCGTGCTGCGCGCCCCGTTCCGGGCGTCCATGCGGCAGCTCATCGGTTGGGGTGGCGCGGGCCGGCATCCCCTCGACCGCACGATCGGCTGCTCAAGCTGCCTAAGCTCGCCAATCTGCGCCAGGCCTGGCGCGGATTGGACCGGCGACCGTCCGCCGGGTCAGGTTATCCAAAAGCGAACGGCCCCTCGAAGAATGCGGGTTACCAAGGTACTGCTTTGCGCCTCGGCAGCTCCCAGAAAAAAGCTACGCGATCCGGGCATGAGTCGACCCGGCGGGCTTGGCGGTATTGCCCGGTCGCACGCGCAGATTGTTGATGGCATACTCAATAAATCGCGGCTCGAAGTGCGGTTCCTGACCCATGAACCGGCAGGTGGCCATCACCTGGTCCACGATAAAGCGCGGATGGTAGGCAGCCAGCTCAAGGCCTTTTTCCTGAACCACCTGGTGCACGATAACTGCGAAGACGTCGTCGGGCAGCGTGAGCCCGCGCTTGACACACTCATTGTCGAAGATGCGCCGGTAGTTCTCGAGGTTGGGTGCGCCGACTTCGATCTTGTACGGCAGCCGGCGCAGGAAGGCGGTGTCCATCAGGTCTTCCGGATCGAGGTTGGTGGAGAACAGGATCATCGCCTCGAAAGGAACGCTGAAAGTTTTGCCGGTGTGCAGCTTGAGGTAATCGACGCGACTCTCCAGGGGCACGATCCAGCGATTGAGCAGGTTGGTGGGGCTCACCAGCTGCCGGCCGAAGTCATCGATAACAAAGCAGCCGCCCAGCGCCTTCAGGTGCAGGGGCGCTTCGTAAAAATGGCCGGTCGGGTCATAGCGCAGATCCAGCATTTCCAGGGTCAGTTCGCCGCCGGTAAGAATGAATGGCCGCCGGCACGGAACCCAGCGCGCGTCGTACTCCTCGTTGCGCAGAAACGAGCTCTCATTCTGATCGGTGGGCGCGTCCATACCGAAGGTGAAATGGACGCTGGGATCGTGGACGCGGATCACCTGCCCGTCAACGCTGACAGCGTAAGGCACATAGATCACATCACTAAAGACATTGCCGAGGCAGAAGGCGACCGACGATTTGCCGTTGCCCGGCGGCCCGTAGAGCAGGATGGCGCGGCCCGAGTTCAACGCCGGTCCGCATTGCTCGATGATGCTGTCGTCAAAGGTGAGACCCTTGAACGACTCGCGGATGCGCTCAAAGGAGATGATTTCGTTGGTCAGCTTCTGCAGGGTCACCTGCGCGGTGAATTGCTCCAGCGTCACCGGCGCGGGACCCACGTAGTGCAAGCGCTCCAGGGCGTCGATTGTCCAGCGGCGGCCTTCTTCGGTAAGCACGTAACGCATATCCACCAGGCTGCCCGCGGCGTGGGTTCCCAGCGTGCGCAGCAGTTGACGGTCGACGGCCATCTGCACCAGGTCAAGCACAATCACGTAGGGCAGCTTGATCGCCTCGACAAATTGGCGGTTCGATTCCAGGCGGCCGGTATAGATCAGCTTCATCAACAGGCCCAGCAGGTCCGCCTCGTCCAGGCCGGTGTCGGCGATTTTGGCCGGCTCGGAAGGAATGCGACGGATAAAATTCTCCAGCGCACTTTCTTCAATGGCGCCGATGGCCACCAGGTGGTCGCCCAGCCTGCCACCCTGCAGGGCCTGGCGTTCAAGAGCCTTGGCCACATCAGCCTCTGTGACCTTCTTGACCCGGACCAAAAGGTCCCCTAAGCGCATTCTTGCTGCGATGACGCCCTCCCGGTTGCTCGATTGATATGCTGAATTTGCCCCGGCACGGCCCGCCCCGACGAGCCGTTCAGGCAAATCATCGCATATTCGACCGGCTCAAATCGATCAAAGAATTTCCACCCGCCGAAGCTGGCCGGCGGAGAGCCCCCGTTGCGCCTCCCCCGGCTCCCGCACGCCCGACGCGAGGCGTTCGATCCGCATCCAATGGAGCGTCGCCAGTTTTGGCAATAAGTGTTGACAGGCTTCGACCTCTGCTTCGACCTCTGACGGTTGAGGAACGTATCTCGAAGCACCCGACCCCACCAGCACCCGGCCCCGGCGCCCGGCCCACCCTGTATAGTAGGGCCTGCTTGTTGATGAGAGTGTGTGTCCGGGTAGCCACTCGCGTGCGGCTTAAGAGTTTGAAAAACATCACCCGGTATTGAAAAATACCGGCATGGAACACAGTAAGGAGATTTCAGTTGGGAGACGGAAACGTGAGCGAGAAAGCAGCGGCAGACAAAACCAAATTTGACTGGGTAGCTCAGAGGACGGCCTGCTCCCTGCCGAGGGTGTTCAGGATCATGATGGATGAGGTGGAAACCGACGTGAAGGCGCGCAATGACTTGCGCCCGCCAAATGCGCCGTACCTGTTCTCCATCGACGAAAAGGGAAGTGTATTCACCGTCATCCTTCAAGCCGCCGATTTCCGCCGAACGGTGACGTTTCAGCTGGAAGATCACGCCATCCTGGTTCTGGACAGCAGCGGTAACCAGATGTTCGAAGTCACGCTGGTCTTTACCGATGAGGGCAAATGCCGCATGAAGGCCAAGGAAGAAAATCGCGAAGCCTGGCAGGTGCGGCGCATGGCGCTTGAAGATCTGCTGTTCAGGACGATCTAGATTCGTCCCCCCTTCCATCCCTGCCTTCCCCAGCGGGGGAGGGCAGAGAGGGGACACGGGCGGGGTTGCTGAGCGCTCTTGTCTCCCCAGCCGGCTCTTGAACAGCCATCCTTTTCTTATCCGCGATGCGGGCAGCTTTTGGTGTTGATGCACTCCTCCGGGAGGCGTAGCCGCTCCACAGGCTTGCCGCCCACCAGGTGCTGCTCCACGATCTGGGCCGCATCCGCCGCCTGCACATGGCCGTACCACACGGCTTCCGGATACACCACCACCGTGGGCCCGTGCTCGCACTGGTCAAGACATCCGGCTTTGTTGATGCGCACCCTGCCGCCCAGTCCGGCGGCTTTGGTCAGTTGCTGCAAATTTGCAAACAGTTCGCTCTTGCCGTCGGTCGTGCAGGATGGGCGAGGCGCGTCGGCAGGGCGGGTATTTTGGCAAACGAAGACGTGATAGTCAAATGCGGGCAAGCGGTATTCCTCCATGGAATTTGAATAAGAATTCGAGCGAAGAGCACGGATCAAGGCCACAGGCGGCTTTTTCGGCTGATTTCAGACTAACCGCTCCGACCGGCGAGCGGCCGGAACCGGCCCCGGAGTGACGAAGTTCTCCGGCCAGGAACAATCGAGGGCGAATCAGACCGCGCCGACCCGGCTCGATCTGCGAAAATAAGGTTTGACTATGAGCACGGAAAACCTACTTTCGCTAAAAGACGACATGGTGGCCTTTATCGAAGGGCACGGCCTCAAGCGCCTGCCCGGCTATGTCACCGAAGACATCCCCTCGATTGTGTGGGAAGGACAGAGCAACCCCGACGCGTGGAAAGATTTTGTGGAGATGGCCAAACATGTTGGCGCTCCCTTTGTCACCTTCAGCGAGATGACCTTGGAACGCGAGGAACTCGAGGCTCTGATTGAAGAAGCCGGCGAGATGAACTTCCCCGACGAAGAAGCTACCGAACTGGTGGAAGCGCAATGGCTGCTCAAATACGCGGGCAATCTGGGCTACATTCAGCTGGGCTTCGTTTATCAGGGACTGGTGTTTCTGCACGAGACCACCACCGAGTGGTATGAGCGCTTCCAGACGCTGCTCGAAGACATCGAAAGCTTCCAGGACATCGTGATCGACGAGCACGATCACGACGAGGACGAATAAGCACGGTGAGCGCTGCCAGCCCAGGATTGACGGACGCTCAAGCATTCGAGCGTCCCAATCAACGCTGGGTGCACGATCGGGCGCATCCGGATCGAGCAGCCGAGCTGGCCAAAGCGGCTGGCTTGCCCGAGGTACTGGCCGCACTGCTCGTGGCGCGCGGGATCACCGATGCGCAAGCAGCTTTCGCCTTTCTCGATCCCAAGCAGTCGCATCTTCACAGTCCCATGCAGATGCTG
Source organism: Occallatibacter sp. (assembly GCA_036519195.1). Lineage (GTDB taxonomy): Bacteria > Acidobacteriota > Terriglobia > Terriglobales > Acidobacteriaceae > Telmatobacter. Next base: position 20,498 of record DATDLS010000165.1, read on the forward strand.
GGCATGGACTCCGCTGTGGCGCGTTTGGAGCAAGCGATTGCCGAGCGCCAGCCAGTGCTGCTCTACGGCGACTACGATGTCGACGGCACCACGGCAGTTGTGCTGCTCAAGACGGCCATCGAGATGCTCGGTGGCACGGTGCGTTTCCATGTGCCGCACCGACTGCGCGAAGGCTACGGTCTGCAATCGAAGGTGCTCGAGGCGGCCCATGCCGACGGCGTGCGTCTGGTCATCACCGTCGATACCGGCATGCGCGCGTTCGCCGAAGCAGAAACGGCCCGCAGACTGGGCCTCGATCTGATCATTACGGACCATCATTTGCCGGAAGCCGGCCATGCGGTGCCGCACGCGCTGGCGATTCTGAATCCCAACCAGCCTGGCTGCGGTTATCCGGAAAAATCTCTTTGCGGAGCTGCGATCGCGCTCAAGCTGGCGCAGGCCGTGCTTGAGCGGCGGAATGCACAGCGCACGAGAGAGAAAACGCTGCCCAGTTTTTTAAAGATGGCGGCCATTGCCACCATTGCCGACGCCGTTCCTCTGC
>DATDLS010000166.1:0-35898 GCA_036519195.1 Occallatibacter sp.
GGCTACATCGTCGACCTCGCCGCCATTGGAATCTTCGACGTTGAGGTTCCGGAAGGATTCTCCATAACCGCTGCTGCCGCGATAGTTCGGCTCGAGCACTACATACCCTGCCTGTGCCAGATATTGCGCCCACACATCTGCGCGAAAGTCATCTTGTCCTTCAGGGCCGCCATGGACCCAAACCACCGCGGGAAGCTTCGCTCCCGGCTTGGTACCGCGCGGAGTGAAGAGAAGACCGGCGATCTGCCTGCCGTCTTTGCTTGTCCAGGTCACGCGTTCGGGGACCTGGGCGGCGGCCGAGAAGTTCTTCGGTGTTGTGTCGGTCAGGTACTTCGGTGGATCCGAGGAATCGAGCTTCTCGATCAGCAGATCCGAGGTTTCCACCGGCGACTGATGGTTGAAGTAGATACTCTTGCTGTCGGGCGCCCACTGGGGATCGGAGGTGATTCCCGGCGTGTCGAACTTGGCTACTTGATGAGCCTCGCCACCGTTGGCCGGAATCACCCATAGATTTGTCGCCTCAGCCAATCCCCGGTTGGAGAGGAACGAGATGCTCTTCCCGTCGGGCGAGAATTCCGGATCTTCGTCTTCAAAGGAGCCATCCGTAATCTGTTTCGGCTCACCACCCTTGGGAGTGAGAAGATAGATGTGGTTCCATCCGGAGTTTTCCAGTACCGTGGCAAGCGTCTTGCCATCGGGGGACCAGACGGCACCGCGAATCGCCCATCCGCCACCGCGATCTACCGGAGCGGTGTAGAGCTTGAGAGGTTCTCCGCTGGGCTGACCCGAGTGAGCGTCGAATCTGAGCAGATTGAGGCAACCGCTGAAGTATTCCTTCTCGCGTGTGACATAGACGATCTGATCGCCGCTCGGAGACCAGCGGCCATCTTCAGCCTCCTCCTTTGCTGAAGTGAGAAAACTGGTTGTGCTCCCGTCCTCACTCACGACGAGGAGGCTATTGACGCCGCGCCGGCCGCTCTCGAAGAGGATCCATCTGCCATCAGGCGACCAGCGCGGTGCGCGATCTGTTGCCTGGCGTGGATCGCCGCCGCCTGCAGGGGCGTTGGTGAGCCGACGGGGGGATCCGCCTGCGGCGGAAACAACCCAGATACTGCCTTGGCCCGCATAAGCGATCCGCTTGCCATCGGGCGCCCAGGCCAGACCGGTTTTGCTGCCCTGCGTGCTGGTCAGAGGCACCGGCCAGCCTCCCTGTGCAGAGAACAGGACGATCTGTCCAGAGCGCGTAAGTGCGATCGTTTTGCCGTCGGGTGAGAGTGCGGACTCACCGATCGGCTCAACCGCGAGCAGATCCTGAAGCGTGAGATGACCACCTTCCTCGGCGTTTGCCTGTGTGCCGAATGCAACCGGCAGCAGGAGGGCCGCGAGGGTGATCCCATGGAATAAGGGACGAAGATGATTCACGGATTCTTCCTTGTTTAGAACGTTGGCGCGGATGATGGGAGAACGAGGCAGGCGGGCCGTTTCGACGTGACTGCCGCGCACGATAGAGCCTCACGAGAGTAGAGCACAGCTAGAAATGATAACGCACGCTGATTTGTGCAGAACGGGGCAGCTCGACATTCTGCAATTCGCCGAAAGTCGCCGATGCAGCATCGTTTCCGTTGACGAACTGCTGTCCGGCACCGTTATTCGTCAGATTGTAGATATTGAGATCGGCCTCGACACTCTGGCGGTCCGTAATCCTGAATTCCCGTCCGACCAGCGTGTTCCACTGGGTCAGCCACGGGCACCATATCTGGCCGATGCCACGATTTGCATATTTGAACCGATAGGTTGTGGCCAGGGGATTGGAGACCGTGCGCCCATCGATGGTGAGTGTTGGCGGACCATATTGGTTCGAGTAGGGCGTGCCGAGAGCTGTCAATGTCGTGATCACCGGGCCGCCCGGTGTTCCCGATTGCGCCGTGACAGTGCTCGAGAGACGAATCTTCCAGGGGGCTTGCCAAGTAACGCCGGTGCGCGATTGATTGCGCTGCCACATACGGTCCCGAGTGTCACCCGTCCAATCGTTCGTCACGTAACCACGCACGGAACCGAGGCCCGCGTTGTTGGCGAACTTTGTGGGCTCGATGATCGCTGTTGGGTCGTCGGGCTGGAAAGTTCCCCCCAAGTGATCCGGAGAGTGAGTATATGTACTGAAGAGTTGTATTTTCCTCGTTTGCTTGGTGACGGTGATTTCATAGCCCTGATAGACAAACCAGTTCCATTTGTTACTTGTGACGTAGTAGGTATGATTGAGCGCTGGATTCACAAGGCCGCTCCAAACCGTCCCCGTGCTGGTTGTGGTGTAGATCTGGTTGGTATCGTATGCGGCTGGCCGGTCTTTATATTCGCGGTCGATATAACTGACATCAATCACTAATTCACCGGGCAGCTGCGTGCGATAGCCCAGCAGCCATTCCTGGACGTAGCCCTGACGGCGCTTCGGATCAAATGTCAGTCCCGAATTGAGGGCGCTGGTCCCGGGGGTAACAATTGTGCTGAGTATGGTCCCATCTGGATTGTAGTAAGTGCTGGTAGTGGTCGGACTGTTGGTGCTCTCGAGGTCGCCTGCGTCGAGATAGCTTGCATTCGTTATATCCGTAATTTTTGTCCAACTGGCTCGGACTACATTTCTTTGGTTTTTAGTCAGGACATAGGCGCCGCCAACTCGTGGCGCGTAATTCCAGGAGTGCTGCGTCGAAGCTTTCAATATTTCATCGCGCGCTGATACCCAATCGGGACGAAACCCGGCGGTGATTGAAAGCTGAGCGATTGGATGCCAGCGATCCTGGATATACCAGCCATAGTCGTTGGCTGCGATATAACTCGTCAGGAGGCTACTCTGGTCGACCGACTGGGTCTCGAAGATGGTGTAGCCCGCGCCGGGATTATTGGGATTGTTAAGCACCGCATTTTCCTGAATAAGTTGGCCATTATTGGCGTAATACGTCGTTGTCTTGTTGACTTCATGCGGTTCCAGGTAGTAGCCCGCCGCGAGCTCGTGTGTTCCCCATGCCTTGGGAATGTAGTAGCTCACATCGCCTGTGATCGTCGGCTTTTGAGCCGGGCTTACGGTTACAGCGTCGAGATTATTCAAGGTTGCGAGCGAAGATCCCAGGGCAAGGAGTGCACCGGCGGACGGGGTATTGGTCAGATAGACATCCAACTCCGGTTTGCTGCCAACACCTCCAATAGCACCCAGGCTGCCATCAAGTCCCTTGTTGTTGTATGAGACAAGAAAGCGTGAACTCAGGCGCGGAGCCCATTGCGAGATCAGGCGGAGTCCATAGGCTCCTCCCCCGTATTGATTGATGGCCATGTTGTTTGTATACCACTGATAGTTGGCATCTTGTTTGCGGCTATCGTACTGCACCAGACCCATAAGCCGGTGACGAGGTGAAAGCTCGACGGAGCTGTTGGCTAAAAAGACAAATCCGCGCGACTGGTTGGGAAACGGCGCGAAGCCGGGATCGATTTGCTTCAGATAGGAGTCCTGTGCGCTTGTCTGGCTGATCCCGTCATTGCGATGAATGTAGCGGCCGGAGAAGAAGAACCACGCGCGCTCCCTCTTGATCGGGCCACCAATGGAAAAGTCTGGTTGTTGCGATGCCGATGGCGCAGCATTTCCGTTTGGGACGTTGTTTCCATTGAGCGAAGCCGGACCAATGAGATACAAAAAAGATCCGTGATATTGATCGCTTCCGACCGGGCTCGCCAGATTGATAACCATTCCCATCGCCGCGGGCGACGATGCGTCGTTGGCTCCCGTTTTGATCTGGATATCACCGAGCGATTCGTTAGCGATACTGATGGTATTGGACGGCCAATTCTGTTCGAAGCTGCCTATGTCCATTCCATCGAGCAGTGTCGCATGGTTCTCGTTCTCCGAGCCCCGCAGGAAATAGGTCTGCCCACCTTCGGCATCGCTCGATGCGCTAATGATGCCAGGCGTGATCTGCAGCGAGTCCGACCAGTCATGACGACCGGTGATGGGGATATTGCGGAGTAATTCCCCACTCAGGTTGACGGCCTGCTCGGCGCTTTGCGTATCAATTAATGGAGCGTCGCCGGAAACCTGGACCGTTTGGCTTTGTGATCCGATGTTGAGGCTGACATCGACTGTAACATTCAGTCCGGCACGAACCACGAGGCCGGTGCGCTCAAATTTTTCAAATCCTGAAATCTCGGCTTCAAGAATATAGTCGGTTCCCTGTGGCAAGTCCGTGAGGCGGTAGTTGCCTTCAGGGTCGCTGACTGCTCGGAAGCTGCCGCCGACAACGGAGCTGTGGGCCGTGATGTTGGCACCCACGATGGCCGCCCCGGAGGTGTCCGTGACTCGCCCGTGAATCGCGCCGTCGGCCGTCGTTTGAGCAAGAACGCTGTCGGAAGTGACCGTCAACGATCCTAGAACCAGCGCAAGGATTGTCAGGCTCCAGTAAACTCGGAGTCGTAGAAAGATATCCTGATAGTTTTCTATGCGGTGCATGGGATCTCCGTGAATGTCGTTGTCGAGTGAAACCAGTCGATCGATACAAAGGGCACACCGAGCCGAGGCGCCAGCTGAGCTGGCGGCTTCAAGAAACCCTTGGCATTCAAGCGAAATCTACGAGCGGAGGCAACAACAACGAAGGCTGGCTGAGATCGATTGCATCACTCGCCTCCCCGGTGGTCGATAGCCGAGTTGGAATGCTGCGCTGAGGTGGTCCCGATCGAGGCTGGCTTCGAACTCGAATAGAGCAGCGCATTGAAGAGAAACTTGTAGGTCACCTCAGACTGCGCGCGGTACTGAGGCCGAAATCCGAACAGAACGATCCGGCCTTTGCCGACAGGCTCTTCAGCGATCACGGATGTTCCCTTGAGAAACTGTCCGCCGAGTATCCAGCCGCTGAGCAGCGGTTTGTCCGTGTTGAAGTATGCGACCGAGCGCGCGTCGCCGTTGACTTTGAAGGTTGGGCCATTTTCGTAAAAGATCGGTACCGTCGCTGTTGATCCGAACGCGATCGGATTTGCTGTATCGACGGCCACTTGCAGGATGGAACCAGGGATGTAAAAGCCATTCCGGTCGACTCCATCGAGAGCATTGTTCACTCTGCCGGAGTCTTTGCCGACATAGACATCGGACGCCTTATTGAGCGTAATGATCGTGCCCCCGGCTTCGGTGAAGGCCTTAAGGCTTGTCAGGCCATCGTCCCCAAGTCCACCCTTGAATTCAGGCGGCGTCTCAGGTCCACGGGCTTCCTCATCCCCGGATGGCGCTGTGGCCGCTTTGGCTTGAGAGCCTGAAGGTGTGCTTAGAGGTGCGCCTGCCGCAGAGGTGGCCGTCGCTGAGGCCCTTCTTCTACCGCTGGCTGTTTCCCCACCCTGAGTGGCCGGGGGAGCTGCTTCGCTTTCGCCGCCGAAACCCCTGCGACCAGATGTGATTGCGGCGGCCGAATTATCGGGAATCAGAATCACGTCGAAGCGCTGGTTCAGATCGCCCTTGCGAATGTCCGCGTCAACCAGGCGTACATACGGAATTCCGTTCTGGTCGAAAATCCAGCGCGTCCATCCTTCATCCATCGAGGCGACCCAGCTTTGATAGAGTCCGATGCGTGGCAGCCGGACCTCGAAAGCGGTCCCGGTCGGAACTCGAGCAGCCGGCCGTATCTCGATCGGGAATTTGTCCGCAACTGCTTCCAGCTCCGTATCGATGCCGTCCTGCTGCGGAACATAGATCGTTCCGGGCTCAGAGCCAGGGCCGGTGAGTCGGTAGGCTTGGACGTCTTTGGCGAGGAGCGCAAACAACGCATAAAGACTGCTGTTGGTCTTATCCGCAATCAAGTAGCCGTTGCCATTCGACGACTTCTCAAAATGCCCGGCGCCAGGCTTGGCCACGTCCACCCTGGTGCTCGCGACTGTGATCTTGTCCTTCACCGGAACGGCGGTCACGCCGAACAGCAACGGAAGCGTCTGTGCGGTGACATCGTATGGACGTTGAAGCGGACCGCCCGGATATTGAGCGATGTTGGGGTAGTCCTGAATTTCGAGCAGCGTCTTGGCAAAACCGCCGTAAGGTTGCGCCAGTTGGACGATATAGCTGCCACTTGAATACTGCTTTCCGTCTGCACTGAAGTCGGTCGACGCCTTCTCGACCTCAACGTCGCCGGTGCGCAGGATATTGATCAGTCTTGCGGTTGTCGCTGGATCCGTTTGCTCGGCTGGGATGACATAGGCAGACGGGCCGTCCTTTCGGTTCATCGCGCGAACGCCGATTTGGTAGAAGTTGTTCAGATATCGCTCACGGTATCCCGCGGCGTTGTTCGCGATTGAAAAGAAAGCGTCAAGCTGATAGTCGACGATGTCGCTCAAGTGCCAGGGGCCACCCTTCCACGGATCAGGAAAATTCCAGGCGGCGAGCTTCGCGTCGTATCCGATCCCGCGATCGAGTTTTTCGAAGGGAATATTGATCGGGGTCGCAATATCGACGCTTGCCGACTCGGTCAACACGCGCAGTCCGTTATGAAGAGCAACGTAATCGCGCAGCGGAGACCAGAAGTCGTACACACCGTGAATCAATACGCCCTGCTTACCAGTCTGTCCAATTTCAAGCGCAGTGTTGGTGCCAAGTGCGTTCATTGACTCGACCAGGATCGGGTCGACGTTTGGGTCGACGGGATCGACCCATGGAGGCAGGTAAATGCGAGGCCCGTTCGATCCCATCTGATGGAGGTCATAAAGGATCTGGGGATGCCATGGGTTGATGACCTTCTCGACGGCAAGCCGCGTCTCTACCTGGGTAAAGGAACTCCAGTCGCGGTTGTCGTCATGGCCCACGTAGTGATGCCACAAAACAACCGGATTCGTTCCTTCATAAGGCGTGCCCAGATACTTTTTGTACCAATCGACGACCAACTGCTGGCCGTCGGGGTTCAGCGAAGGGACAAGGACAATGATTACGTTGTGCAGGATAGAACGAATGCGCGGCGTCTCGCCGGTTGCCAGCTGATATGCAAATTCTGTCGCGCTCTGAGAACTCGCAATCTCTGTCGAGTGAATGTTGCAGGTGACAACAAGAACGGTTTTTCCTTCGTCAATCAGCTTCTGAGCCTCTTCCGGCGACGTGGTTCGAGGATCTGCTAACTTCCTTTGAATCTCCTGGTAGTGCTCCAAGTGCGCAAGGTTCTCGGCCGAAGAGATCGTCACCGTGATGAATGGACGCCCTTCGGTAGTCTTGCCCACCTCTTCGTAACGAATCCGATCCGATTCAGAGCTGAGCTTCTTGAAATATGCAGTCAGCTCTTTCCAGTCCGCCAACTTGCGATCCGTACCCGGTTTAAACCCAAATTCACTTTCCGGCGAGGTGATGCTTTTTTGCGCTCGGAGTGCGAAAGTCGTCGAAGCCAACAATAGAAGCAGAGCGGCTATCTTCCTCATATACTCCTCAAGCTACACAAGTTGCACGTTCATCTATCGCATATCAGCAATGAGAGCGTGCTTGTTGTTTGCTTAGTGATAACCCGGATCAGTCGAAACCGATCTCGCTTGGGGCTTAGCGCGCTGACGACTGGATGCAACCGGTTCCACAGAGAGCGACGGCGTTCAGGGACGCTGACTGAAGAAGGGTTGCTTCCACTGTCGTAAGTAGGCTGATTGTCGAAAGGAAAAAGAGGGGGTCTAGTTACAACAAGCGAGTATGAGGCAACAGAACTTCCGCGCGAGCCGTACGTCTGCGAATTGGAAGGCGCTCTTCATACTCTGTGAAATGTAATATACACGAAATGAGAAGAGTGAAACGGATTTTTTCTTCGCGCCGCCATGGCGAAAATTGCAATCGCCGGTTCGTCATCGAAGCGTCCCTCGCCGATTCTCGAGAAGCAAATGCCCGCCGGCATCCCAAAGGACCGGAGAACGAGTGGCCAATCAACTGGGCATCGGCAAGTCTGCCGTCCCTGAAGCATTGAGCCGGCTGGAAGCCGAGGGCCGCGTTTGCATCGAATTGCAGCGCGGCGCTTTTGTGCGGGAGTCCCCGATGAAACAGGTCCGCGACCTTTAGGAATTTCGCGAGCTGTTTGAGCTGCATTCGATTGAAGCAGCTACGATCACGCCGAATCTTCTCGCGCAAGTGTCAGAGAGCATCGATCGCACAAAGACATTTCCGGTTGCCGTGAACAAATTGAAGCACATGGAAGAAGACCTTCGCTTTCACGGAAGGATCGCCACCGCTTCAGCACATGCGCAATTTTGCCACTTGTGAATGATCGGCTCCGCGCATCCCTCTAATCCGCGCATCCCTCTAAGCAGTGGAATTGGTATCGGTCGCCCAGTGTGATTCCAAATCCAGAGCGAAGAAGGCAGGCGCATGATGCTCGGGTACCGGGGTCTGTTTCCGTCGCAGAGCTTGCGGAAGTGATGGCATCACTGGGCCGACCGGACCGGCTGTTGGTCCCATCGTGCGCGGTGGCGGAACGCGCCTGTTGGCGTTTGCTTGAACCGGGGGCGCGGAGTGCCCCGGGGTCCGGCCCTTAAAACCCGAGAAACCGGAAATCCGGCATCAAACCGTTCCCCGTTTCCCCGTGCGAATCTTCTGAATCTCCTCCATCCGCTGCCCCAGCAGCTTTTCGCGCCCCTCCTGAGTCGGCACGTAGTAGCTGCGCCCCTTGAGCGAGTCCGGCAGGCAATCCATATCGGCCACGCGCCCTTGCTCATCGTGCGCGTACCGATACCCCTTGCCGTAATTGAGCTCCTTCATCAGCCGCGTTGGCGCGTTGCGCAGGTGCATCGGCACCGGCTCCTGCCGCGTGTGCTCAATTTCCGCCCCGACCGCACCCCAGGCCGTATACACCGCATTCGACTTCGGCGACAGCGCCAGATAAACCACTGCTTGGGCCAGCGCCAGGTCGCCTTCCGGCGAGCCAAGAAACTCCATCGCCTGCTTGGCGGACAAGCAAAGATTCAGCGCCTCGGGAGCCGCCAGCCCAATGTCCTCAACCGCCATCCGCACCACGCGTCGCGCCAGATAGAGCGGGTCTTCGCCCGAGGCAAACATCCGCGCCAGCCAGTAAAGCGAAGCGTCCGCATCGGAATTGCGCACGCTCTTGTGCAGCGCCGAAATCAGGTTGTAGTGTTCCTCGCCGGACTTGTCATACACCAGCACCCGCTGCTGGACTGCCTCCACGGCAACCGGCCGGTCGATATGCTTCGTTCCACCCGCCTCAGCCAATTGTGCCGCCACTTCGAGCGTGTTGTAGGCGCTTCTGCAGTCGCCGCTCGAGTAGCTGGCCATCAATACGAGCGCCTCGTCGTCCGCCGTCAACCCCAGCGCACCCAGCCCGCGTACTCTGTCTTCGAGTGCTCGCCGCAACAGCGCCGCAATGCGCTCCTCGCTCAGCGGCTGCAAAACATAAACCCGGCACCGCGACAGCAGCGCAGAAATGATCTCAAAGGAAGGATTCTCCGTCGTTGCCCCAATCAGGCGAATCGTCCCCCGCTCGACATAGGGCAAAAACGCGTCCTGCTGCGCCTTGTTGAAGCGGTGAATCTCATCCACAAACAGAATCGTGCGCGAGTTGAGCTCCGCGGCCTGCGCAGAGGTCGCCATCACCTGCTTGATTTCCTTGATCCCGCTCATCACCGCGGAAAACTCGATAAAGCTGGCCTGGGTCGTCTCTGCAATAATTTTCGCCAGCGTCGTCTTGCCCACCCCCGGCGGACCCCACAGAATCATCGATCCTGAATCGTCCCGCTCAATCTGCACCCGCAGCGGTTTGCCCGGGCCCAGCAAATGCTCCTGCCCGCTATACTCCTCCAGGCTGTGCGGCCGCATGCGCTCGGCCAGCGGAGCAATCCTGAGCGTACCCTTCGGCCCTTCCGGCTCGCCGTCAAACAGACTCATCGCTCCTCCTCCACGCCGTCGGCCGGGAACCGCGCTTGCTCTCGGTGCCCCACCCTCGCCACGTTTTTGTTTTTGTGGCTCAGGTCGAATCCGCCTTCCACATTCCGTTGCCGTGCCGCTTCATACAGCAGCACGCCGGCTGCAACCGACGCGTTCAGACTTTCCACCCGCCCAGGGCAGGCAATTGTCAGGGCTCCATCCGACCTCGCCGCCAGGTCCGGCGGAACGCCGTTGCCTTCATTGCCAATCAGCAGCGCCGTTGCTCCAGCCAGGTCCGCCAAATCCGCCCGCAGCGCGCCATAGGTCCTCGTCGTCCACACCTTCACGCCGGCTTCGTGCAGCCGCTCGATTGCCAACTCCGCGCTCGCCTCCAGTACCGGCAGCCGAAACACGCTTCCCGCAGAAGCCCGTACTGCTTTGGGATTCCAGGCATTCGCTGTTCCCGGCAAACTAAGAACGCCGTCTGCCCCAAAGGCCTCCGCCGAGCGCAGAACCGCCCCCAGATTGCCGGGATCCTGCAACCCCGCCAGGACCACAACCAGGGCGTGGTCCTTTCTCGCCGGATCGAGGACCTGCGCCCAGGTCCAGTCCGGGGTTTCAACAAGTGCTGCCACTGCCTGGGGCGTCTCCGTCGCCAGGGAAGCATCCAGCAAACCTGCCGGCGTCACCAGAATATCGGTCTGGGCCGGGAGCGCCAGGCCATCGAGCAGCCGCTCGCTTCCCTCTGCCACAAAGACGCATTCAATGTGCAAGCCAGCGCGTACAGCCTCCTTGAGCAGATTCGGTCCCTCGATCCCGGCCAGCATTCGCCCACCAGCTTCGGCATCGCCGAGCGGCTTGGCCAGCGCGCGGCGCAACTGCTTCAGGCGAGGATTCTGTTTACTCTGTACAATGCGAATTGGCATCGAAAGACGATCCGGGCGCAAGCTTCGCGCGCTTAGCCGATTCTAAGCTCTGGCGCTCATCGGCACGATGCGGCAGCAGCGCGGTCGGAAACAGCCACGCAGCTTGCACCACGGCTGGTGCTGTGTTAGCTTCCGTCTTTACGGTGTGTGTTTGACCGCGTTTTCACCCGACCTGCACCGGCCTGAAGTGGGCGCATGTGAAAACGGACTCTGGAACCGAGGTAAGCTTCTTGTCCGCGGAGATCTTGCGCGTCCATCCCGATGAACCTCAGGCGGACCGGATCGATTACATCGTTTCCTGTCTGCGCAAAGGCGACGTTGTCGCTCTCCCCACGGATACCTTCTACGGTCTCGCCGTCGATCCGGTCAATCTCCAGGCCGTCGAGAGAATCTACCAGATCAAGACCCGCCAGAAGCACAAGCCGCTTTCGCTGCTCATCTCCGGCCTCGCCCAGGCCTACGAGCTGGCGCGCGACTCGGATCCGCAACTTGACAAGCTTGCCGACCGCTTCTGGCCCGGTCCGCTTACCATCATCGTTCGCGCCGGCACCAAGCTGCCCTTGCGCTCGACAGCCAATACCGGCAACGTCGCTTTGCGCGTTCCGGGCGCGGCCATCCCCCGCGCTGTCGTCGAGCGCTTTGGTCTGCCCATCACCGCCACGTCGGCCAACCTGCAGGGCGCTGCCGAGTGCACCCACGCCGCCTGCGTCCGCGATCAGATCGGAGACCGGGTCCCGCTGATCATCGATGGCGGTCCGACCGGCAACGCCCAGCCAACCACGATCGTCGATCTTTCTCTGGGCCCCGGCCGCTGGGAGATTCTGCGCGAGGGCGCCATTCCGACTCATGAAATCGTCATGGTTTTGCAGCGCTAGGCGCGCGTAAGAAGGTGCCGATGGAGCGCCAGGCCAAATCGAAGTCGCCGGCAATCAAAAGACGACGACCTGTTGTACGGTCCGCCTTGATTCTGCTCCTTGTGCTGGCCGCGGGCGCAGTCGGATGGTGCCGCTGGGTCTACGCTCAAATCGAAAGGTACGCCGGCCAGGATCAGGCCGCGCCGTCGGACGCGATCGCCGTCTTTGGCGCCGCGGAATACGACGGCAAGCCATCGCCTGTCTTTCGCGCCCGTCTCGACCACGCCCTCACCCTCTATCGCCGCGGCATCGCACCGCTCATCGTCACGCTCGGCGGCAACGGCGGTGATCAATACTCGGAGGGAGGCGTGGGACGCGAGTATCTCGAAGGCCAGGGAGTTGCCGAAGAAGCCATCATCGCGGAAACGGAAAGCCGCACTACGGAAGATTCCGCCCGCCGCATCGCCGTGATCGCTCGCGCCAACGGCCTTCGCCGCCTGGTCATCGTCAGCGACGAAACGCATCTGTTCCGCATCCACGAAATCTGCGCCGCCGACGGTCTCAACGTCCTCACCTCGCCTCGCCCGCGGGTCGGCGTCGAAGGCGAGTCAGAAGAGTTCGAGCGTGTGGCCCACGAAATCCTCAGCTACACTTTCTGGCGCCTCGATCTGCACTAAGCGCGTCCCAACTGACAGGACAACATCCGGTCTCTGGCCCACGCCTCCCCGCATCTCTGGCGGCGACGAACTTTATCGTTCGTCCTTGCGAATTCTTTCTCGCGAACGGGTGGGAAACCAAGAATCTAGTGCTTGCCCAGCCGGGAAACCATGGCCAGCATTCCCAGTGCGAACCCCGCCGCGCTCGCGGTCGAAAGAAAATTCACGCCGTCGTTATTGAGCCAGCCGCGCCGCTCCAGTGTCGCACCCAGCAGGCTGTCGAAAACCAGGCCAAACACCGCGCCGAGTCCGCTGATCCAGAATAGTTCCATTCCGCCCCGCAGGGCCAGGGTTCCAATCCCCGCTACAATTGCACCCGCAATCCCGCCGGCGCAGGTCCCCATCAGCGTTACGCCGCCATCCGTTCCCGCATCAACCACCCGCAGCGTCGTAATCATGCGTGGCCGCCCTCCGAGCACCTGCCCAATCTCGGAGGAAACCGTATCCGCCGCCGCCTCAGCCAGCGCAGCCAAACCCAGCGCGAAGCCCGAAGTCCCCGCAGCGTGTCCGGCAGCGTGTCCTGAGGAAGCCCAACCCGAATCCATGAGCCACGACTGGACAACCTCCGAGCAAGTGAGCGCAGCCATGCCAAGATTCGCCGCCACCTGCGACGCCGATCGTCCGCGCCGGCTCTCCGAGGTACCCAGAGCTTCCTTTTTTTTCCGCCCCACCTTGGTCGCCGACCAGGCCAGAAGCGAAACCCCCAGCACCGGCATCAGCGCCGTGCGCCACGGGGCATAGGGAAAGGTGACGGTCGAAAACATAAGGCTCGCCGTAATCACCGCTCCTGTCAGAGCGCCTGTCGGCGTGGCTGCGCGCAGTTGGAGCACCACCAGGGCCAGGAGCATGCTCAGCCCGCAGCTCCACTCCGCCACGGGCAGCGATTCGGCTGTCCACCATTGCACCTCGAACACCAGTCCCGCTGCTGCAAACGGCAGAACGATGAGCAGCACAAGTTTTGATTGCCACACGAGTTTCGCTTGAGCCACGGTCTCATCGTAACCGCATCCGGTGCCGGCGATGCCCGGGAATCCCCCTGAAGCTAGTCTGTCTTCTCGCCCATCCATGTCACGCGGGGAGCAGTCATTGTTGCGCGCCCGGTGAAGGCGCGGGCGAATTCGATCGTGTTCAACTCCCAAAACCAACGAGTGCCTGAGAGGGGGAGCCGAGCCTCACCGTCGAGGGCGGCACCTAGGAAAACAAGCCGTTTTGATAAGCCACTTTCATGGGCGGGATGCAGGGGCGCAACGAAAGCACGAAGCCGTGGGGCCGGGGAGTCAGCCGGACAAAAAGATTGTGGAAATCGCGGGTCGCTTATCGTGCCAACCCCGAACGCGATCGAAGGCCTTTTCAATCGCCCCAACGGAAGCTACCGGGCCGGCTCGCGCCGTTGTTCGGCCGATACCCTTCCAGTCCCTGGCGGAGTCTAACCCCCAGCTGCCTGATTTACAATCAACCCATAGGCAGGAACAAAAACCGAATGAGGCTTTTTCCAATGAATTTAGGCCAGGCGCGCATGCGGTTGGTTCAAGGGGGCGCGGTGTTCGCCACCGTGACCCTGATCGCAGGTTGCGGTGCCGGGTATCGGCCAGTCGTGACGCCGGTCACGCCCAGCGGGCCGGCTGCTCAACCCTCCTCCTTCGCAGTGGTTGTTTCAGCGCCTTCGCCCACCACGCCCGGCATCGCCACCATCGTCGACTACTCCGGCGACTCGGTGCTGGCCTTTGCCCCCATTGGCAACGGCCCGGTCACCTTCAGCGTCGATGAGTTAGGCGCCAATGGCTACACCGTCAACAGCGATGGCACGATGAGCAACTTCCCCATTTCGAGCCAGCTGCAGCAAAAACAGGTGGAATTCAGTACCCTGCCTTCCACTGCCAACCCGGTCAACCTGTTTTCGCCTTCTTCGGGACTCTACGCGGCAGATCTGACCGGCAACGTGGTCGACGTTTTCAGCGGATTTCCCGAGGCGTTTAAGCTGTCCATCCCGGTCGCCCCAATTCCGGTCATGGTCGTCGGCCCCAGCACGGTAGCGCAACGCCAGTTCACCCTCAGCCAGAACATTCCCGGCGCCACCGGCATCGAGTGCAACACCGCTCCGACGGCGCAGACCACCGGGTCCGCCGATGGATTCGAGCTGTCAACCTTCACGCTTTCTTCGAACCTTCCCGTAGGCAAGTGCCCGGTATACGGGGTTGAAAGCTCGGACGACAGCCGGCTCTTTGTTATGAACCGGGGCGATGACACGGTCACCGTGATCAACGCGGCGGACAATACATTGGATAACCAGTGCCCGCCGCCAGTCGGGTGCGTCAACCAGGTCGGGCAGACCTATTTCACTCATCCCGTACTGCCGCTGTCGCTGGGCGCGGTCGCCGCCACGGGCGTCACGCCGCCCAATGGCACCACGGGAATGGTTCAGACTGCCGGTCCGGTGTACGCCGAGTACAACCCTGCCACCGCTCAGCTTGTTGTCGCCGACTATGACGGCGGCACCATCAGCGTGATCGACGTCAGCGAAGACGAGTTTGGCAATGACAGCCAGACCTTCGGCACGACGTACACGATTCCGGTGGGCAACAACCCCGCCAGCGTCACCGTGCTTGCCGACGGTAGCCGCGCCTATACCGCCAACCAGACGGATCAGACCGTCACGATTGTCACGCTCACCAGTCACTCCGTCGAGAAGACGCTGCCCATCACCGGTCATCCCCGCACCGTCGTTTCCACACAGAACTCGCTCGACGGCAAGGTGTATGTGGCTTCCCCGGACAGCCCCTTCCTCACCATCGTCCGCACGGACCTCGATATCGTGGACACCACCGTCCTTACCGAAGGCAACATCGTCGATGTACGCGTCACCACGCAGAACGGAACGCCCGGCAACGCCAACACGACCAGCCGCCGTCCTGGCTACGGTCAGCCCTGTTTCCTGCCGCCGAGCCTGGAACCGGCTCCCACCGGCACACAGACCGCCCTCGACGTTTGCCGGACGCTCCCCTAGAGTCTCCCTGTGAGACCTCACTCGACTCCGACCACAGGCTGACGATAGACAGGGGCATTCCCGCCGGAATGCCCCTCTCATTTTTTTCGTTGTTTCCTTGTCAAAGCTCCAATGTCCTTCCGCGCGGGTCTCGGATTGGAAGGCGGCGGATCTGGCGGTGTTGCTAGGATGGCAAAGAGCGAACGTATCCCATCGCAGTTGTTCGAGACCAGGCCGGCGGCTCCGGCAACGCGGAGAAACGCTTGGAAAAGGGTCCCATTGCCGGCCGCAAGCAGACCAGAAAGATGCGCCTGGACCTGCTTCTCGTGGAGCGGGCTCTGGTGCCCAGCCGCGAACGGGCCCGTGCCCTGATCCTGGCCGGACGAGTCCTGGTCAGAGAACAGCGGATCGACAAGCCCGGAACGACCGTTCCCGAAGATGCCGCCATCCGCCTGCTGGGCGAAGAACGGGCCTACGTCAGCCGAGGCGGCCTCAAGCTGGAGCGAGCGCTTGAACACTGGCGGATCGCCGTCACCGGCCGCTCCTGCCTCGATGTGGGCGCCTCCACCGGCGGCTTTACCGATTGCCTCCTCGAACACAGTGCGGCCCATGTCACCGCAGTCGACACCGGATTCGGCCAGATCGCCATGAAGCTGCGTAACGACCCGCGGGTGAAGCTGATGGAGCGCACCAATGCCCGGCTTCTCGCCCCCGGCGCTTTGGCCGCCGAGCCGGGCGAACCGGATCTGACCCTGCTGGTTATGGATGTATCCTTCATCTCCGCCACGCTGGTCCTGCCGCCGGTCATCGCCGCAGCTCCGGCCCTCGAGGAAGCAGTCATCCTCGTCAAGCCGCAGTTTGAATCCGGCCGCGAGAATGTTGGCAAGGGAGGCATCGTCCGCGACCCCCAGGTCCATCAGCTTGCCATTGATCGCGTCGCCGACTGTGTCCGGTCCCTGCATTGGCTTGTCACGGAGACCATTCCCTCGCCCATCACCGGCAGGGAAGGGAACCTTGAATTCCTGCTTTATGGGCGCAGGGGTTGAGAGTCGCCCATCGCTCGCCGGCCTATACAGTACACTGAAACCGAATGACCCGCATTGCGATTGTCTCCAAGCCGCAGAAAGAAGAACTGAGCCGGCTGTTGCCGGAGCTGATCGCTTGGCTCGACCAGCGCGGGTATGAGCCGCTGCTCGATGAGGAAGGCGGCAAGTATACCGACGCCGCACCGGCCGTCGACCGCGCACAGCTGCCCAGCCATGCGCCAGCCCTGGTCATCGTTCTCGGTGGAGACGGGACGCTGCTTTCCGTCGCGCGCATATTTGCCGCCACCGGCACGCCCATTCTCAGCGTCAATTTAGGCTTCCTGGGCTTCCTCACCGAAGTCCGACTCGCCGACCTCTACGCCACATTGGACGGCTGGTGCAAGGACTGCTACCAGATTGACGGCCGATCCATGCTCCACGCCGACCTGTGGCGCGACGGAAAGGTCCACTGCAGCTTTGAAGCCCTCAATGACGTCGTCGTCTCCAAAGGCGACATCGCCCGCATGGGCGAGTTCACCGTTGAACTCGAAGGCAAAAAGGTGGCCGACTTCCGCGCCGATGGTGTCATCGTCTCCACGCCCACCGGATCGACCGCCTACACCCTTGCCGCCAACGGTCCCATCCTCACGCCGGATGTCGACGCGCTCGTCGTCACGCCCATCTGTCCGCATCTGCTCACCCTGCGTCCCATCGTGGTCCGCGGCGACGCATCGCTCACGATCCGCGTCATGGGCGTTCCCCACACCGCGCTGCTCACCGTGGATGGTCAGCAGGCCGTCGCGTTGATGCGCGGCGATGAGATCCGCAGCCAACGTTCCAGCCACGTCGTCAAGCTGGTTCGCCTGAGTGAAGGCAGTTTCTTCGAAGCCCTGCGCAGCAAACTCAGCTGGGGCGAGCGCTAAGAGCCTCGGACGGGCGTCCTCGTCAGCCCGCTTTCTCTGTCAACTCTGCCCACCGCGCATACAGCCCGTCGTTCTCATGCTGCGCCAGGTCCAGTTCCTTCAGCGCCTCTTCGAGCGCCGAGGCGTCCGTCGCCACGTCGGGATGCTCCACCCGATCGCGCGCCGCCGCGAGCCGCGCATCCGACTCTTCCACCCGCTGCTCAATCGCCCGAAACTCCCGCGCCTCAAGATAGGAAAGCTTCTTCTTCCCGCCGCCGGCAGGCGTCTCGGTGCCCGTCTGCCCACCCGTCTGTTGCGCTGCGCTCGAGCCGTCGGGCCGACGCGTCTGCTTGCGGCGGTCGACATCTCTCTTTTCGCCTGCGTCCTGCTCCTCAAGCCAGTCTTCCCACTGCGCATAATCGGCGAAGCGCCCGGTATTGCCGCGCCCATCGAGCCCCAGCACTGTGGATGAAACCCGATTCAGCAAGTACCGGTCGTGCGTCACCAGCACCAGCGCCCCAGGGAAGTCGAGCAGGTTTTCTTCCAGAATCTCAAGCGTCGGAATATCCAGATCGTTGGTCGGCTCATCGAGCAGCAGAACATCGGCCGGCTCCAGCATCAGCTTGGCAATCAGCACGCGCGCCCGCTCTCCGCCGGACAAATTCCGCACCGGCTGGTTGAGCTGTTCGCCGGTAAACAAGAACCGCGCCGCCCAGCTCGCCACATGCACCGTGCGTCCCTGATGAATCACCCCGTCGCCTTCCGGGGCCAGCGCCCGCCGGAGTGTCAGCCCTTCGTCCAGTTCGCGCATCTGGCTGAAATACACCATCCGCAAAGCCTCGGCCCGTTTGATGGTCCCCTGGGCCGGCTCCAGCTCGCCGCGCAGCAGACGGAGCAGCGTTGTCTTGCCGCTGCCGTTCGGTCCCACCAGTCCCACTTTCATGCCTGCGGTGAGAACAAAATTCAGCCCCGTAAACAGCAGCCGTCCCGCCTTCCCCGCTTCCTGTCCCGGTTGGTCCGAAGCTGGCGCCGCCAGCGCCACGTTTTCAAACTCCACCAGCCGCTTGGTCTTCCGCTGGCTGGCTTCAAAATCGATCCCTGCGCTGTTGGTTGTCGTTCGCGAATCCATCGCCGCCAGCTGGCTGATCATTGCATTGGCCGAGTCGATTCGTGCCTTGGACTTGGTCGTCCGCGCCTTGGGCCCGCGCCGCAACCACTCAATTTCTGTCTTCACCTGGTTGCGCAGACTCTCCTGCTGCCGGCTCTGCGACTCCAGATACGCCTGTTTCTCTTCCAGGAACCGGCTGAACGTCCCCTTCACCCGAAACAACCCATCGGCAAAGATGCGATTCAGCTCGATGATCTGGCTCGATGTCGATTCCAGAAAGTAGCGGTCGTGGCTCACGGTCACTGCGGCAAACGGTGCATTGCGCAGCAACTCTTCCAGCCACTCGATGCCTGCCAGGTCAAGATGGTTGGTCGGCTCGTCGAGCAGCATCACTTCCGGCTCCGTCACCATGGCTTCGGTCACCGCCAGCCGTTTCCGCCACCCGCCCGAAAGCGAATCCGCTTCCGCATTGAGATCGGCAAACCCGGCGCGTCCGGCGAGCTCCCGCAACCGTCCTTCGCGTTCCGCGTCATTCACATGCGCTCGCGCCAGCGCATCCTCCAGCACCTGGCGAATCGTCAGCCGGGCGGCAAAGCGGGAGTCCTGCGGCACGTAAGCCGCGCGCGCCCGCTTTCGCACGGCAACTTCGCCGGAATCCGGCTCAACCTGCCCCGCCAGCACCGCCAGCAGCGTCGACTTGCCCGCCCCATTCGGCCCGATCAAGCCGATGCGGTCGCCGTCTTCAACAGTGAGAGAAATACTCCGAAATAAGGGAGTGGCGCCAAATTGCTTGGTCACCGATTGCGCATTCAGGATTGGTGGCATCCCTACTAGAGTAATTTGTCCCCCCTCCGGGCGCTCGGACCGCCCTCGGGCCGCCCTCGCAGCCATTGCCATCCACCCTGGGCGCTAAAATCAATCCATGCTCGAATACGAAATCACAGCAGAGGAAGCCGCTAGGCTGCTCACCTCAGGCAAGGCCCGTCTGATCGACGTCCGCGAACCGTGGGAGTCGGCCACGGCGGAGATTCCGGGCAGCCTCCTGATCCCCATGGGCGACGTTGCCGCCCGCGCTCATCAGGAACTCGATCCCGATGAGCGGCTGGTCGTTCTATGTCACCACGGTATGCGCTCGATGAACGTCACCGTATGGTTGCGCAACCAGGGCTTTGAGAACGCGCAGTCGCTGCGCGGCGGCATCGATGCCTGGTCGGCAGAAGTCGATCCCGCAGTGCCGCGTTATTAGCGCCCAAACGAGTAGCTCACCTGAAGCAGCCCGTTGTCGATGCCCGGATTCTCCATGGCCGTGTCGTGGTTGGAAATGTGGTGATAGCGATATTCGACGCGGATCGACCGCGTCTTATTCCGATAGATCTCCACACCGGCACCGAGGTCGAAGGTAAAGTTGAAGGACCCCGCCATCGACAGCGGAATCGGCTTGGTCGAGTACATATAACCGCCGTGGCCAATCAAAAACGGCTCTATCTTTTGCCGTGTCATGAAATTCCATTGAAATCCAATCGGCGAAATGCCCTCCCCGATCGTCCATTGCCGGCCCGAGCAGGAAAAAGTCTCGGTGCCGGCATAGGTCACGCCGCCCGCCGTCGTGACGTTATACCCAGTCGACTGGGGGGTGCAATTGAGAGCTTCCGAGCCCAGGTTAAAGGTGGCGTTCAGCACGGTAGGCGAGGTCTGTTGGATGGTTTCGATCTCCAGCGGGTCGCTTTCCAGAGCCACAGGCAGCAGTTCGAGGCTATATTGCCAATTCACAATACGGTTGCGAAACAGCCTGCGGTTATAGCCCGCGCCAAAGTCGAGAAGTTTACGGTTGGCGGCGTAGCCCAACAACATATGGCTTGAGTCATTGGAATAGGCAGCAAAGAACGAGAACGTGTTCTTGCGGCCAAACCATGGGCTTGTATCAGGAGACTGGGCCATGGTTCGGGTCGTTATCGCCATCAGAATCAGAAGCAGCGTGAGTGGTAAGCAACAGGGGGGCCGCAGGCAGGGAACTCCGGATTTGACCAAGACTGCTCTCGCTTTCCTGCCGGGACCGCGGGGGCGATCGAAGGCCTATACTTTTGTTTTGACTTCGAATTTCAAATTATGGAGCGTTCCAATGTCTTCGCCCGCGGTAGAGTATGCCCGCCAGAATTATCCACGTTTTCTTGATGAATTGAAATCCCTGCTGCGCATCCCCTCGGTCTCCACCCTTCCCGAGCACGCTGGCGACTGCCGAGCTGCCGCTCAATTGCTGGCCGCCGATTTAGGAAAAATCGGCATGGAGAACGTGCGGCTCATTGAAACCGCAGGTCACCCGCTCGTTTATGCGGACTGGCTGCACGCGCCTGGCAAGCCGACCGCACTGACCTATGGCCATTACGACGTACAGCCGCCCGACCCGCTCGACGAGTGGCTTTCACCGCCCTTCGAGCCCACCGAGCGCAACGGAAATATCTACGCCCGCGGAGCCGTCGATGACAAAGGTCAGGTGGTCGCGCAGATCAAAGCCCTCGAGTCCCTGCTCGCGGCCAACAAGGGCCTGCCAGTCAACGTGCGCGTCCTGCTTGAAGGAGAAGAAGAAGTCGGCGGAGAGGCAATTGCGGCCTACGTTGCCTCGAAGCCCGCCACGCTCCAAGCCGATTTCGCCCTGGTCTCCGACACAGAGCTGTTCGCACCGGGATTGCCCACCCTCTGCGTCGGCCTGCGCGGCATGATCTACACCGAGCTTGAAGTGCGAGGCGCAAAAACTGATCTTCATTCCGGCATGTACGGCGGCGCCGCGCCCAATGCATTTTTCTCGCTGGCCAAAATCCTCGCCGGCCTCAAAGACGAGCACGGCCACATCCTCATCCCCGGCTTCTACGACGACATCATCCCGCCCAGCGCGGAAGAACTCGCCGCCTGGCAGAGCCTGCCCTTCGATGAAGAGCAATACCGCATCCACGAAGTAGGCGCGCGCGCCCTGGTCGGGGAGCCGGGCTACTCGGTGCTCGAGCGTACCTGGGCTCGCCCTACGCTCGACGTGCACGGCATCCCCGGCGGCTTTACCGGTGCCGGCGCCAAAACCGTGATTCCCGCCAAAGCCCTGGCCAAGGTTTCCATGCGCCTGGTCCCCGGCATGACGCCCGCAAAGGCCTTTGCCCTCTACAAAGCCTATGTGGAAAAAATCGCCCCCGCCGGGGTCGACGTCGAAGTGCGCCTGATTCACTCCGGCGAGCCTTGTCTCATTCCCGTGGACAACCCGTATATCCAGGCCGCCACCCGCGCTCTTCACCAGGTCTGGGGCAAGGATACGGTCTTCATCCGCTCCGGCGGCTCGATCCCCATCGTGGGCGATTTCGCCCGCCATCTCGGCCTTCCCAGCGTCATGATGGGCTTCGGCCTGCCTGACGACAATCTCCACGCCCCCAATGAGAAGTTCAATCTGAAAAACTTCGCTCTCGGCATCGAATCGCTGATCCGCTTCCTCGAGGAAACCGGCAGTTGAGCCTCCTCACTCCCATCGCGTTGGACGAGGCGGCGGAGCCTGAAACTGCCGGCTTCGTCCTCGCCGGCGGCCGTTCCAGCCGCATGGGCCAAGACAAGTCCCTGGTTCTGTTCCATGGCCAGCCAATGATCGCGTATTCGCTCGCCGCGCTGCGCCAGGCAGCTGTGCCCGCATCGATCTCGGGCGGCGAACGGGCGCTCGCGGCATTTGCGCCGCTCATCGAGGACAAGCATCCCGGCCTCGGTCCCCTGGCCGGCATCTGTTCCGCCCTGGCCTCGACTGCCGTTCGCCGGGTGGTCTTTCTCTCCGTCGACGCGCCTCTCATCCCGGCTTCGCTCGTCAGGCTTTTCGTCCGCCACGCAGCCATCACGGGCGCTGCGATCACCGTGGCTTCCGTCAACGGCTTCGCCCAGACCTTCCCCGCTGTGCTCGACCGCGCCGTTCTACCGGCCCTCGAAAGGGAACTGGCCTCCGGTCGCCTCGGGTGCTTTCGAGCGTTCCAGGCCGCAGCGGACAGTCTGAAGCAGACTGTCGCCGTGCTTCCGGTCGAGCTTCTGGTCCAGGCCGGGCAAATCGCCAATCCTCTTGGCTTGCCCGCGACCTGGTGGTTCCTCAATGCCAATACCCCAGAGGATCTCCGCCGCGCCCAGATTCTCTCTCGCCAGATTCTCTCTGCGGTTCTCTCCAAGCCAAACATCGCGTAAGCTGATTGAACAACAATGTCCGATTCTCTGCCCAATCCGGAAGTCTCCGAGAAGCTCATCCCTGGCATCGCCGATTTACTCGACGAGGCCTCCGAAAGCCAGACCCAACCGCCCTTGGTTGAGCCGATCGACACCTCCCATGCGCCGCCGGAGGCCATGGTCTCCTTTAGCCACGTCTCCATCTGGCTGGGCGATCGGCGCATTCTGGAGGACATCAGCTTCACCGTGCATCGTGGAGAGACGCTGTGCATCTTGGGCCGCAGCGGCGTTGGCAAATCAGTTGCCTTACGCATCTTGATGGGTTTTCTCA
Source organism: Occallatibacter sp. (assembly GCA_036519195.1). GTDB lineage: Bacteria > Acidobacteriota > Terriglobia > Terriglobales > Acidobacteriaceae > Telmatobacter. Next base: position 22,872 of record DATDLS010000166.1, read on the forward strand.
AGCCCCAGGTCGGCTCCATCAAAGTTGCTGGCGAAGAGATCAACGAATTCAGCGAAGAAGACATGCGTGCGGTGCGCAAAAAAGTCACCATGGTCTTCCAGAACGGCGCGCTCTTCGATTCGCTGAGCGTTCGGGAGAACGTGGCCTTCCCGCTGCGCGAGTTGGGCGGGCTGGCCGAAGACCAGATACAGGAGATCGTGGAGAGGCTGATCGCCATGGTCGGCGCCGAAGACGTGGCCGATGCCTTTCCCGCCAGCCTCTCGACCGGCCGCAAGCGCGCGGTTTCCATTGCTCGGGCGCTCGCGGCGCAGCCCGACGTGGTCCTCTACGATGAGCCGACCACGATGGTCGACCCCATCATCGCCCGCCGCCTCGGCGACCTTATCCAGCGTCTGAAGCGGCAGCTGGGCTTTACCAGCATTGTGGTCACGCACGATATGCGCTTTGCCGAAAAGCTGGCTGACCAGGTGCTTTTTCTGCAAGATGGCACCGCCGCCTACTACGGTCCGCTCAAGGGTTTTCTTGAATCCGACGAGCCCAATATTCGCCAGTTTCTAGCTCTCGATGCTTACGCGTTACCTTCGGCATGACTTTGTGGTCCTCTGGTCATGGCTGCCACAGCTCTTCCACATGCTGGCTGGCGAGATGAGCTTGCTGGGCCCGCGTCCCCGGCTGGCCAGCGAAGTGCGCAGGTACCGGCTGATCGATCTCTGAGGTCTGGCATGTCCTGGCCGGCATCACCGGCCCGCGGCGGGTGCAACCCCGCCAAGCCGCTTCGCCCGCCAGGGTCCTTTGCCCGCCTGCTCCACCTCGCTCCCGGTGACCTTCGTCGATCACTGGAGCGTCCGGCTCGGCATCTAAATCCTCGTCCGCATGGTCGGCGCCGTCCTATCCGGAGCCCGCTGCTGAGGTCGCTCGGGTCCGCGCCGAGCGATTAAACTAGAAGTGTGAAGATCGCCCTCGCCCAGATCAATCCCACGGTTGGAGATTTCACCGGAAATCTTGAGAAGATCGTCGCGGCCAGTCGTCGCGCGGCCGCCGGCGGTGCGCGCCTTACCGTCTTCTCCGAACTCTCCATCTGCGGCTATCCTCCAGCCGACTTTCTCGAAAAGCCCAGCTTCCTCGCCCGCTGCCGCACAGCCGTCGACGAACTGGCCGCGGCCACTGCCGATTTGTCGACCGCAGTTTTGGCCGGAGTCGCCCTGCCGTCAGAGCCCGACAGCGGCAAACCCGCCGTCAACGCTGCAGTGCTGATCGATCGCGGAACCCTCCTGCTGGAGCAGCAAAAGCGCCTGTTGCCCTTCTACGACGTATTCGACGAGCAGCGTTATTTCGCTCCCGCGCGCTCCCAGCAGGTGGTCGAACTGGACGGCGTCCGGCTCGCCATCTCCATCTGCGAAGATGCCTGGAACGACAAGAACTTCTGGCAGCGCCCGCTCTATGCCGTCGATCCAATCGAAGAGTTGATGCGCCAGAATCCGGCTCTGCATATCAATCTCTCGTCGTCGCCCTTCTGGCACGGCAAGCGCGCCACCCGTCGCGCCATGCTCTCGGCCATCGCCCGCCGCTACCAGATCCCGGTGCTGATGTGCAACCAGGTTGGCGGTAACGACAGCCTCATCTTCGACGGCTCCTCACTGGCCATCGACGCGCACGGCGAACTGATTTCGCAAGCCGCCTCTTTCGCCGAAGACCTGGTCATCTTTGATCCCTTCATCGCGCCGGGCTCCATTCGAACCCTTGCCGACGATGACACCGAAGCCGCCTATCAGGCACTCGTTCTCGGCACGCGCGACTACGTCCGTAAGTGCGGATTCAAAAAAGTCGTCATCGCTCTCAGTGGGGGAATCGACTCAGCATTGGTCGCCGCGATAGCCAAAGACGCCATAGGAGCAGAGAATGTGCTGGCCATCGGCATGCCCAGCCCGTACTCCTCCTCGGGCTCGGTAGAAGACAGCCGCCAACTCGCCGCCAACCTCGGCATCGGCTTTGAACTGATCGCCATCAGCGGCCTTTTCAAGGAGTACACCGAGGCTCTGGGCCCTCTGTTCACCGGCCTCGTTGCTGATACGACAGAAGAAAATGTCCAGTCGCGCATTCGCGGAACGCTGATGATGGCCCTGTCGAACAAGTTTGCTTCGCTGGTGCTCACCACCGGCAACAAATCCGAAATGGCGGTCGGCTACTGCACGCTTTATGGCGACATGGTCGGCGCTCTGGCTGTCATCGGCGACCTCGTCAAGACGCGCGTCTATGCCGTCTGCCGCTGGCTCAACCGCGAGCGGGAATTGATCCCTTTCGCGATTCTGGAAAAGCCGCCCTCGGCTGAGCTGCGCCCGGACCAGAAAGACACCGACTCGCTCCCTCCCTATGAAGTGCTCGATCCCATTCTCGAGGCCTACGTGGAGCGCTATGAACCGCCCGAGCGCATCGCCGCAGCGTACGGATTCGAGATCGGGCTCGTCCAACATGTGGTCCGTCTGGTGGAGCGCTCTGAATATAAGCGCCAGCAGGCCGCCCCGGTCCTCAAGGTCACGTCAAAATCCTTTGGGATGGGCCGCCGCTTTCCGATTGCCGTCAAAGTCGAGGTGTAAGCTGGAGGTTGGGAGCCTTCCCGCGTAACAGGAGAATGAGCTTGATCTGTTTGTCCCTTCGTACTGCCAGCCTTGCCGCGCTGGTCGCGTTTTCCCTGCCGGCCATTGTGGCGCCCGCTCAACAGAATGTGCCCCCGGCACCGGCAGCCGAGCCAGCTGCGCCGGCCCCTGCCGCCGCCCCGGTCTTCCCGCCGCTGGACCCGGCCAACTTCACTGCCTCGTCCCCGACCAAAGAGACCGTAAACGGCTTTCTTCAGGCAAGTTGGGGCTACGACCAGACGCGCGTCTGGGAAGTAGCGGGCATCTTTAAAACCTCGGTTGACGGCATTAGCAAGGTCGTCATTTATGTAGGCGACAAAACCGGCAAGCAGAAGACCTCGGGTATCCAGTTCTTCGCCCTGGCCGATGGCAAGCACATTATTGCCGGTGACGAAATTCTTCCCTTCGGTGATCACCCCTACGCCGACAATCGCGCCCTGATCAAGCAGCAGGCCGACGGGCCGTATCGCGGAGCAGCCGACAAGGATTTCTTAATCGTTGAATTTGCTGACTTCCAGTGCCCGCATTGCAAGGATGCACAAGCAAACATGGAAAAGCTGGCCACCGATTTTCCCAAGGCCCGCATCGTTTACCAGAACTACCCGTTGCCGCAGCATAAGGAAGCCGCAGGCGCCGCCGCTTACGGCGTGTGCGTGGCGAAGCAGGGCGGCAGCAGCGCGTTCTATACCTTCGCTGCAGCCGTGTTCGACGGACAGGACGGGCTTGCCAGCCCCGACGGAGCCACATTGACCTTGAACAGCGCGGTCACCAAGGCTGGTCTTGATCCGGTCAAGATCGCGGCTTGTGCCAAGACTCCGGCAACCGTGGCCGAAGTGGATGCGTCTGTGAAGCTGGCAAAAGACCTCGGCGTCAACCAGACTCCCACGTTGCTCGTCAATGGCCGCCAGGTTCCCGCCAACGCCCCCTATGACACCATCAAGCAGATTGTGGAGTACCAGGAAAAGCTCGACGGTCTGAGCAACTAAGTCGAGCTCTCGGAAGCCGATTTGCAATCGGAAGGGCGAAGGAGAACACCGCACAAGAGTATCCCAGACGGGCCGCGAGTCTCTCCCCTGAGAGGCCGGCTTGTCTGGGTTTCGTTTTCTGGGGTTTCTTTTTTTGGGGTCTCGAGGTTCGCGCTCGAGGTTTGCGAGGGAAAGTACGAAGGCAGTCTCCGGCTAGCGTGCGGTCGTGGTTGAGGTCGTGGAGCGTTCCACGCGCATCATCGGCGAGTGACCCGCAGCCTGCGGTCCGCGAATCACATGCGGCGTCATGACGATGAGCAAGGTTGCTTTGCTTGTCTGCGTGTCCTTGTCGGTCACGTCATTCAAGCCCGGAACCTCGCTCAGCCCCGGCAACCCGCTGATTGCACGCATCTCCGACTCGTCCATCTCGCTGACCACGGCGACTGCGTCGCCCTGCCGGAGTGTCACCACGCCCGAGTACGACTGCGTAGTGAGAATCGGATTGCCGCCCAGCGATGTCCCGGAGAGCGCGTCAAGCTTCAGGTCGACGGTGAGCGCCACGTCGTTATTCCGCAAAACCCTCGTCCGGGCCTTCAGTGTCAACCCGATATCTTGATATTGCACCTGGGGTATATTTGGCACGCTGCTGCTGAGATTTGAGAGCAGGGAAGACAAACTGCCGGAAGTTCCCGCCCCGGTGAGTCCGGGAATGTTGGGAACCGACGGCGAGAGGCTTGAGAACGTAGACGTCTGAATGGGATATTTTTCTCCCGACCGGACCGTCGCCCATGTGTCATCCGAGGAACCGGCAGACGCGTCGGACATGTGCAGCAGCATACGATCGAGCGTCTTCGAATCCGACGAATTCAGATTCAGGTTCGCGGTCACAGGACCAGGCGACAGTGCTGATTGTGTGATTCCACCCCCAAACAGGGCGGCTCCGTTCGAGAAGACCGAACTCGAAGCCTGGCCCGAAGCAAGCAGAATGCCGAGGATCGCCACCGTGTTTCCCGGTGAGGCCAGGCCCGAGGAGATGATCTGCTGCACCAGGGAAGAGTTGGAATTGAGCAGCGACTGTTCCTCGGCAAACACGTTGAATGCAGAGATGGACTGCGGCGGTTGCACGCCGGTGTTGAGCTCATTGTTATGTGCCAGCTGAATCATCGTCACATCAAGCAATACCTGGCTGTGACCGTCGATCAGCTGGCTGAGTGTGTTGTTGAAGGCCTTGAGCGTGGTCGGGGTCGCCCGCACAGAAATGGTTCCAGCCGTCGGGTCGACAGCCGCCTTATCCAGCTCAAACACATTCTTGGCCAGCGTGCCCACTTCGGTCATTTCGGCGGTCGACAATCCAGGCAGGTAAATGGTCTCAAGATCCAGCCGCTCGAACTGCCTGCGATTGTCCGCGGTGTCGCGCGCCACCAGCGCGCGATGCGCGTCCAGCGGGACAAAGAACGAGTTCGTTACCAGGCTCACCGCGTCCGTTGCCTGTTGAAAATTCGCGTCGTCCAGGTCAAACTGCACCGGCTTGGGGTGGATGCTGCTCTCGTCCACGGTGGCCTGAATGCCATACGCCAGGAAGACCTGCTGGATCACCTGACGCTGGTCGGTGTGCAGGTGAAAGCTGTGCACTCCCGAGGCCGGCTCGACTTCAATGGATTGGCCCAAGGCATCGGCGTTCTGCTCGTAAATCGGCTGCTTGATGCCGCGCACCGCGTCCTCCCCAAGTTCCCGCAAATGCTCGGTAACCTGAATATTTTGAGGGTCGAGGTCAAGCGCCTGCTGCAACGCGGCCCGCTCGGCTTGGGCATCTGAGCGGATGCGATCCTTGGCCGCAGCCTGAATCAACGCCGTGACCGCGTGGCTGCGCGTCAACTCGGCCGCCAGCGCGTAGTTACGGTTGGTCGGGTCCAGCGACGCGGCCTGCTTATATTTCTGCATCGCCTCTTCGAATTGTTCTTTTTCGAAGAGCTTGCTTGCTTCAAGATACAGTCTCGCCGCGCGCCGCCGATCCGTCGCAGGGGGCAGCTTATCCGCCTTGGCATCCTTGTTTGCCGATAGAGGGTTCACGGATGCGGGGGCTGAGCCGGGCGAAGCCGGAGACTGCGAAGTTTGCGTTTGAGCTGGCGTGGCAGGCTGGCTTGGTCCTTGAGGCGGGGAAGCCTGGACAGGTACGGAAGCCTGAGAAGGTGCGGAGGCCTGAGCAGGTGCGGAGGCTTGAGCAGGTGCGGAGGCTTGAGCCAGACCCAACGCCGGGAGAAAAACCATCATCAGCGCAGCCGTGCAGACTTCAGAGGCTCCTTGCGCCGAGCGCGCGGCCCGGGATTGATCGCGGAGCAGTTTCACTTGATCATCCGCGGGTGCGCCAGCAGGTCGGCCAGCGAGGATGCACAGACTTCCGGCTGAAACTGAAGCAGTTCATCGAAGCTGTATCTGCCCGTAGCCACGGCAATCACGGAAAGAAAGTTGGCTCGCGCCGCTTCAATGTCTTTAGGCGTATCGCCCACCACGCAGATGCTTGCGCCGCCTCCGGCCAGTTCGCGAGCCTTGTTCGCCGCCTGGCCAATCAGTTCGGCGCGAATCGGAAAGTGGTCGCTAAAGCCTCCGAAGCGAAACCACTGCCGCAGGCCCGCTTCTTCGACCTTGATCCAGCCGATCACTTCCAGGTTGCCGGTGGCCACGCCCAGCAGTGCGCCGCGGCGCGCCAGGTGATCGAGCGCCTGCTCCACGCCTGGCATGCGAACCAGGTCCAGCTCGTGCCGCCGTTCGGTCACCGCATGGCGCATGGCGTCAAGAATGGCCTCGGTGTGCGCCTCCAGTAAATCCGGCGGAATGCCCGCTTGGTGACAGGCCTCGCGCAGAATCGCCGTATCCGTGCTGCCGTGCAGCAGAATGCCGGCAAGCGTGATTTCAAATCCGGTGACCCGATGCACACTGGCGGCGAACGAATCGACATGCACGCGGTCGCGGCTGCGCAGCAAAGTGCCATCAATGTCAAACAGATACGCGTCCTGCGCATCCCAGCAGAATCCGGGCTCAATGGCGATGCGCGGCTCGGTAGTCGGGGAAGATGTCAGCATGTATTCGGAGAAAAGTTCAGCCTTGGCGGTATTCCGGACGTACCGCGCTGAATACAGGACGTTCGCTGCGCGGCGGACGCTTGAGCCCGGCCCGTACTTCTGCCAGATCCAGGCCCAGTTCCGCCATGGCGCGGCTCAGCGTGTTGCGATGCATTCCCAGTTCTTCGGCCGCCTTACACTGGTTACCCCGGTGTGCCACCAGCACTTCGCGCAGGTATTGCTTCTTGAATTCGCGCACGGCATCGTCATAGCGCATGCCGCTGGAATGCATCTGTGTCACCAGGATGTCCAGTTCTCGTCTCACGTTCACCTCTTGCTACTCTATCGGATCGGTCTTGTCACCGCAGGCCTTATATTCGCGAAATTACAGTTCCCAAGCTAAGACTTGCCTTCATGTGGGTGCAGCCATACCGGGGTTTCTGTTTCCAGTGTCTTCAGCCCCGTCCTCACCCGCTGCGCCAGCTGGTCCGGACTCATGTGTGTGCTCAGGTGGCAAGCCGCAAAAAAATGCCGCGGCAGCCGGGCCTCCACAAGCCAATGCGCCTCCGGGTAAAAGGCTACGGTCACCAGGATGGCCAGCGTCACCAGCAATGCGCCCTGAAAGAAACCGAAGACTCCGCCGGCAATTCGATCCAGGCACCCCAGTCCAATACTGCGCAATGTCTTGGCTAGAACGTTTCCAAGGATACCAGCAACTATCATCACCACGAGAGCAATTAACAAGAATCCGATGATGTCCGCAACCTCTTCACTGCGCACTAACCCCTGCAAGGGAGCGGCCACGATGCGGTAATTCCAGGCTGCCAGCGCCAATCCCAGCACCAGACCGCCCAGCGAACAAATCGAGCGAAAGAATCCCTGCGCGAGGCCCGCCACGACCGACATCACCATCACAAACACAATGGCCCAGTCGATCCACGTCATGCCCACTACCAGATTGGAGTCTCCCATTCATTCTCCCAGGCCGCCGAGCAGCCGCATCAAAAACACAAAAACTACAAACTTAAATCGCGTCCCGTCAGGCGCCGGAAGGCTGCCAGATACTTGGCCTGGGTCCGTTCGGCAACATCCTCGGGCAGTGCCGGCGCAGGCGCCTGTTTATTCCAATGAATGGATTCAAGATAATCGCGCACAAACTGCTTATCGAAGGAGGGCTGCGCACCGCCCGGCTTCCACTGTGCGCTTTCCCAAAAACGCGAGGAGTCCGGGGTCAAGACCTCATCGGCAAGCATAATCCCTTCCTGGGTTGTGCCAAACTCAAATTTTGTGTCAGCCAGAATGAGCCCGCAGGACTCGGCGTGCCCGGCCGCCCGACGATAGATCGCCAGGGTCAGGCGCTTCAGTTCCGCGGCATCCTCAACGCCCAGCAAATCCTCGGCGGCGCTGAAGGAAATGTTTTCATCGTGCGCGCCGTCCTGACTCTTGGTCGCGGGGGTAAACAGCGCTTCCGGCAGGCGCGAGCCATCTTTGAAGCCGGCAGGAAGCGCAATACCGCACACCTTGCCCTCGGCCTGGTATTCCTTCCATCCTGAACCGGCCAGATAGCCGCGCGCCACGCACTCGATGGGAAACATCTTCGCGCGCTTGACCAGCATCGAGCGCCCTTCCAGTTGCTCTGCATACGGGCTCAGCATGCGAGGGAACTGGTTCACATCCGCGGAGATCAGATGATTGGGAACAAGGTTCGCCAGCAGCTCAAACCAGAAGAGCGAAATCTGGGTAAGAATCTTTCCCTTTCCGGGGATCCCAGTGGCCAACACATGGTCGAACGCAGAGATGCGGTCGGTGGCAACCAGCAGCAAGGCGTCGTCGACCGCGTAAAGGTCACGCACCTTGCCGCGCCCAAGCAAGGGGACATCGCCAAGGTCGGTTTTGAGGAGAGCTGTCACGGGAAAGGCCTTCCGAAGGAGGTAACTGAATCTCCGATTTTCCAGTGTCCGCCGCGCTTTGTCAATGCGGCCAAGAAACACAGATTTCCGGCCATTGTCAGCCTGCATCGCGAACACGATCTCTCGCCCTCGAAGCGCCTCGGTGCCAAGCGAGATTGATCAGCACGCGCAAGAAAAATCGAGCAGCTTTTCCTGGCGATTCAAGCTGGAGAAGCACAACAACGCGACATTTCTGCAAAAAAAACGGATGGCTCGGCAACCCGAACGGCCGGAATTTTTTTCGAGTGACGTGAGCAACCTCACTATCAGTCAGTAGAGGGCAGTCAGAAGTGGGCAGTTGTCTGGTTGCCATTTAGGACCGCGTGTGAGGGCGAGAGCAGACTACGCCGTAGCCCGCTGCTGCTCGTGGCTGTTGAGCTTCACACTGACCACCTTGGACACGCCTGGCTCCTGCATGGTCACGCCGTAGATCATGTCCGCTGCCTGCATCATGCGCTTGGAGTGCGTCACCAGCAGGAACTGCGTCTCGCGGCTCAGTGAGTGCAGCAGATCGGCCAGCCGGCCCACATTGGTCTCGTCCAGTGGCGCATCCACTTCGTCCAGCACGCAGAAGGGGCTCGGCTGGAACTGGAAGATGCCCACCAAAAGGGCCAGAGCGGTAAGTGCCTTTTCGCCGCCCGAGAGCAGCAGCACATTCTGCAACTTCTTGCCCGGCGGCGAAGCCACAATCTCCAACCCGCTCTCTGCCTGGTTCTCTGCATCCGTAAGCCGCAGGAACGCCTGTCCGCCCTGGAACAGGCGCGAGAACACCTGCGCGAAGTTTTCATTGATACGCGCAAACGCTTCATCGAACTTGGTCCGCGAAATCTGATCGATCTCCTTGATTGTTTCCTGCGTGTTCTCAATCGACTCGATCAGGTCCTTGCGCTGCGTTTCAAGGAAGCTGTGCCGCTCTGCGGTCTCCTTGTATTCGTCCAGCGCCATCATGTTCACCGGACCCATCTGTTCGATGCGTTGGCGCAGTGTCCGGCAGGTCTCCTCTTCGGCCACGAGCAACTCATCGGCGATGCGTACAATTTGCTCATCGGCACGCAGCACCTCGGCCTCCACGTTCACCTCGGCAAGGCAACTGGCCTCAAGGTGTTCCATGTCCGAGCGCAGCTTGGCGACGAGGTTTGAGCGACTGGCGCGGTCTTCGCGCAGCTGTTCCAAGGCCCCGCGCGCAGTCTTCAGCTGGGCCTCGATCGTCGCCAGCTGCTGCCGCAAAGCCTGCGACTCGCCAGCCAGCGTCTGTGCCAGCGCCACGGCTTCGCCGCGCACCTCAGCCAGTTCTTTCTGGCGGCTGGCCAGCGAGGCGCTTTCATTGATGCGCTGCTCGCGCTCTGCCTCCGCCGCGACCCGCTGTTGCTCAATGGCCAGCAAGCGCCGTTCGAGGTCCGCATGCAGCCTGTCAATGCGCTGGAACGCGGCCTCCGCTCCGCGCCGCCTTTCTTCCAGACCGGCCAGTTCCGCGGTCACCTGCGCCGCCTGCTGCTGCAACCCTTCGCGCTTCTCGCGGGTCATCGCCAACTGCGCCTGCAACTCATCGAGCGAAGCCTCGGCCTGCGCATGTTCGGCCTCAAGCCGGGCTGTCTCTTCGCGCTTTTGTTCAATGGATGCCTGCTTGGCATCGCGCGCATCCTTGTTGCGCGCCGCCTGGAGAGTCCACTCGTGCAGCCGCCGTTCCACGCGCTGCACCTCGGACTCCATCTGCTTCAGCGCCGCACCCTGGTTCGCCGCCTCGGTTTCCGCCTGGCGTCGCTCCGCGCTGCTCACTTCCAGTTGCGCGGTCAGCTCTTCGATGGTGCGGGTCAGCGCCGATGCCTCCATCTCTGCCAGCGCGAGTGCCGTCTCCAGTTTGGCCAGCTTGTTTTCCGCTTCGCGCAACTCTCGCTTCAACGCCAGCGGTCCTTCACTGGCCGGCTTGCCGCCTGTCACCGTTGCGTTGTGGAAACATTCGCCCTCAGCCGTAAGGAAGAAGGCGAGCGGATGCTCGGCCGCCAGCCGTTGCGCCTGCGTCGAGTCCTCCACCAGGTATCCGTGGCGAAGCTTCGGCAGGATCGTTTCGAGAGAGCGCCCAAAGCCATTGAGGACGCGAATCGAATCCTTGAGTGAAATCACGCCGGCTTCGCTGATAGGGTCCGCGTCGTTCTTGAACAGTGCGGGCTGCTCGGCGGGATGAATCAGAAACGTAGCCCGCCCATCCACACCCGACTTCAGCAGCCGCACACCCTGTTCGGCCGCGCCCCAGCTTTCCACCACGACGTAATTCAGCTCTTCGCGCAGGAACTCATCCACCACTCCTTCATGCTCGCCGCTCACTTCGAGGAAGTCCGCCAGGGTGCCTACCGGCGCCATGCCCTGGCCCAGCGCGCCCGGCTTCAAGAGCCGCCGCACGGTATCCGTGGAGTAGCTATGATTGCGAATCAGAGCTTGCAACGAGTCACGCCGTCCGGTCACGGAGGCCTGCTCACTGCGCAACTGATTGGCGCGCGTCCGCTCGGCATTCTCCTCTGCACGTTTGGCCTGCAGCGATTCCCGCAGCGCTAGAATCTCGCTCTCCAGCCGTTTGAGAGCTTCGGCCGCGGACTCAAACCGCAACTTCACCTGTCCGCTTTCCACGCCCAGGTTTTCCTGTTCGTTGCGTGCCTGGCCCATCTCCGCATCCAGCCGCTGCGCCTCGCGTTCCAAGGCAGCCAGACTCTCTTCCGCCTGTGCCGTATGGTTGCGCGCATTGCCGGCCATCGCGAGCACGTGCATCACCTGTCGCCGCGTCGATTCCAACTGCCGCTCTGCAGCGAACACTTCCTCGCCAGCCGTGCGCGCTTCCTGCTGGCTGGCCTCCACCTTCTGCCGAAAGGCTCTGGATTCCTCAGCCGCTGTCTGAAGAAATGCATGCTGTTGTCCGCGCTCTTCCGCGATTCCGCTCAACTGGGTTCGGGTCACTTCCAGTTCGGCCGCCGCCGCCGCAATGCGCCCTTCCAGGTCGCTTACGCGTTCCGTGTTCGCCCGCTCTCGCGCTCGGGCCCGTTCCAGCTCCACGGCCGCTTCGTTGCCGCGGTTCTGCGCCTCCTGGCCCTCGCGATCGATCTCGTATCCGCGCTCGGTCAGCGAGTGCTGGCTGCCTTCGAGTTCTTGAATCTGCTCAGCCGAACCGCCGATGCGTTCGGAAAGGGAGGCAATCTCCTGGTCCAGCCGCGCCTGTTCAGCGTCCATCGCCGCCATGCGGCTGGCCAACACCACACGCAGCCGTTCGCGCAGCTCATCGCGCACTGCTGCAAACCGCTCCGCTTTCGCTGCCTGCCGCTTCAGGCTATTCATCTGCCGCGTCACTTCTTCAAAAATGTCGTCCACGCGCGCCAGGTTCTGCTTGGCGCTTTCCAGACGCAACTCGGCCAGCCGTTTCTTCGTCTTGAAACGTGTAATGCCAGCGGCCTCTTCAATGATCGATCGCCGATCATGCGGTTTGGAGCTCAGCAGTTGCCCTATCCGCTCCTGCCCAATGATGGCGTAACTCTCCGGACCCAGGCCGGTGCCCATAAAGATGTCCTGAATGTCACGCAGCCGGCACAGCTTTCCATTCAGCAGGTACTCGCTTTCACCGGTGCGAAACAGCCGCCGTGTGATCACGATTTCACCCTTTTGCGGTGTCCGGTGAAACTTGCGCCGGCGGATCTTGAGCACCACCGCTTGCGGGCCCGCGCCCTCACTTGCCGAAGCGGCAGGAGGTGGTTCCGGCCCCTCGTCATCCAGGGTCTGGCCTGGCTGCTCGGAAGCGATAATCTCCTCTGCTTCGACCGCCCGCTGCCGGCGCATCTCGTCCTCGTCCCAATCGGTCGGAGCGTCATGCTCAACCATGACCTCCGGCTCCACTGGAATTGGCCCTTCATAGGCCTCCGGATCGACCATGGTCAGCGTTACCTCCGCCATCCCCAGCGGTTTGCGATCCCGGGTTCCGGCGAAAATGACGTCCTGCATATGCGTGCCGCGCAAGGACTTGGCGCTCTGCTCGCCGAGCACCCAGCTCACACCGTCGAGAATGTTGGACTTGCCGCATCCATTCGGCCCCACCACTACAGCAATCCCCGTACCCGGAACAGTCAACTCCGTCCGGTCGCAGAAGCTTTTGAAGCCGAGGATATGGATTTTCTTTAGTTTCAGCATTTTAACTCCGGCTGTTTGGGCGTTGGTTTTTAGCGGTCGGAAACATGTTCAGCCTTCTCGCGGGCGGCCCGGGCAATCGAAAATTCTGCTCCCGCTTACAGACTCTAAGCAGACTGAGGGGCAGGGTCAACCGCGGCAGAGCGGGTTCTTGTGGATAAGGGAGGCCGGAACTGTCGGCGTTGAAAAATACTCGAGTCGGCTTGCTCATCTTGTTCATGCGCAGAGACCCCGGCGTTCAGGCTGAGGAGGAAGCGCGT
>DATDLS010000167.1:0-4047 GCA_036519195.1 Occallatibacter sp.
AACAGTTTGACATTTCCGGGAGTCCATCCAGAAACTCTTCGACGTGAGCCGCCAAGCACACGAATAGGAGAAACCGGATGGACGAGTATGCCAGCTTAAGCCATACGAAGTGGGATTGCAAGTATCACATTGTTTTTATCCTGAAGTGCCGCCGAAAGGTGCTTTACAAAAGCCTCCGCCAGCACTTGGGCGAGGTTTTCCGCGATCTGGCGCAACAGCGTGAAAGCAAGATCGAGGAAGGCCATTTGATGTCGGACCATGTTCACATACTGATCTCGGTACCGCCCAAATATGCGGTATCGCAGGTGGTTGGGTACATAAAGGGAAAAAGCGCGATCCACTTGGCGCGGACATATGGGGACCGAAAACAGAATTATGCTGGTCAGCATTTCTGGGCGCGCGGGTATTTGGTATCGACAGTAGGGCGGGATGAAACTGTGATTCGCGAGTACATTCGCAACCAGGAAGTGGAAGACGAGCGCCTGGACCAATTGAATCTGTGGAAATGACCTGCCACCGAAAAGGTGGCTCAACTCAATCGGGGCCGCGTTAGCGACCCCGCTCCGGCTCTGCCGGAGGATATTTACTTCTATCTTGCTGATTACGAGATACATACGTGAACTGGCTTCGTCTTAGCGTACGAAGCATTCCCTCTCGTGAAGTGACGGCTCCTTGCGCAAGAACGGCCGAATCCTCACCGCTGCCATTTAAGTTTGGGTGAAGAAAGGCATCGATGTCTGGACGTCAGCGGCCGGACTGGGCAGGGCCGGCTGCTGCACTCCATCCGCAAGGGTCGCCGGATCGAAGGAGGGGTTGAGCGCCTGGGCGATCTGGTCGGTGGTCGAGCAGGTGGCCAAGCAGAGAATTCCCTCCGTGCTGAAATGGCGGATCCTTACCCGAGTCCGGGCATTGGCTTATTGTCATAGATGAGTGCAACTCAGGAGGGTTTCTTACTTGAAGGTGCTTATTACTGGTGGTGCCGGCTTTCTTGGGGTGCGTCTTGCGCGAACTCTTCTTGCCGGCGGAGATATTTTAGGACAAAGTTTTGACCTGATCCTTCTTGCGGATCTCGTACCTCCGCCCTGCGATCTAATACAGCATCCGCGTGTACGATCTAAAGTTGGTTTACTTAAGGATCAATGTTCGGAGCTTGGCAATGAAAACTTCGATCTGATCTTTCATCTGGCGTCCGCTGTATCGGCCGAATGCGAAGCAGACTTCGATCTAGGCATGCGTTCCAACCTCGATACAATCCGGAGTCTGCTTGAGGCTTTGCGTGAGGCAGGCAATCGTCCCAGGTTTGTCTTCGCCAGTTCTGTCGCAGTATTCGGCTCGGATGACGGCTTGCCACTCCCTCCCGTGGTGCGCGATGACACCTTGCCAACTCCGCAATCATCCTATGGCACCCAGAAGTTCATCTGTGAGCAGCTTGTCACCGAATACACTCGTCGAGGCTTTCTGGATGGTCGGAGCGCACGATTGATGACCGTTACGGTACGACCAGGCCCACCCAATGGGGCGGCATCGGGATTCCTGTCCGCCATCATCCGCGAACCACTTGCCGGCTTGGAGACAACATGCCCGGTTCCCGCTGAAATGGCGGTGGCAGTCGCTTCGCCCGCTCGCGCCATCGAAGGTTTGATCGCGGTCGCCGGGGCTGGGAGAGCGAATCTTGGGGGGCGCACGGCGATAAATCTTCCAGCGTTGACCGTGACGGTGGGCGAGATGCTCGACGCTCTTGAGAGAGTGGCAGGAAGCGCAGTACGACAAAAAGTAAGCTTCGAGACGAACGATGCGATCGTCCGAATCGTTGGGGGCTGGCCATCCGCATTTGACAACGCGCGGGCGAGCCGTCTTGGTCTTGAACACGATCCTGACTTCAGTTCGATTATCCGGCAGTATCTCGCAGATCAGTCGGTCAGTGCCTGACCCTTTCATTTGCCGCGGCCCCTTCTTTCCATGTAAAGCGTCGGCTGTGATCTCCTCAGAGAGGGAACCCTTCTCCGCTTCGGTCATCGCCAGCGCGGATCGACGAACTGCGCATCAGCTTCGGTGTATCCTGGTAGCTTATCCCTCACTCAATGGACAAATCACTATGCCCCAATTCGCTGCAAACCTGACCATGATGTACACGGAGTACCCCTTTTTGGAGCGGTTCGCAGCCGCTCGTAATGACGGCTTCGCAGCAGTGGAGTTCTTGTTCCCCTATGACTTTGTGGCCAATGATCTGGCTGCACGGCTTACGGACAATGATCTCTCCCAGATCCTGTTCAACGCGCCGCCCGGTGACTGGGCCGCAGGGGAGCGTGGTCTGGCATGTCTGCCAGGTCGTGAGGCTGAGTTTCAGGACGGAATCTATCGTGCCCTCGAATACGCGCGAGTCTTGAACTGTTCTCGTCTTCATATTATGGCTGGCATTATTCCTCAAGGAGCCGATAGAGCCCTTCTGCGCCTCACTTACATCGGCAACCTGGCCTGGGCGGCTGCGCTGGCGGAGACTGTAGGTCTGACAATTCTGATCGAGCCAATCAACACACGAGATATGCACGGCTTTTTCCTTAACCGGCAGGATGATGCGCATGCAATAGTGGCCGCGATCGGCCGGTCGAATCTGAAGGTGCAGATGGATCTCTATCATTGTCAGATTGTAGAGGGTGACGTAACAATGAAGCTCCGTCGATATCTGCAGGAGTCAGACGTAAAGAGTGTTGGGCATATCCAGATCGCAGGTGTTCCAGATCGTCATGAGCCAGATAGTGGTGAACTCAACTACGAGTATCTCTTTAACGTAATCGATCAATCTGATTTCACAGGTTGGATTGGGTGCGAATATAGACCAAGGGCGAACACATCCGACGGCCTGACATGGCTCCGTCAATGGAAGCGAAAACAGCCGCTGAACACGAAGTAACCTGACAAGAACGATGCGTTTCAATACATAAGTTATCGATGTTAGCGACCACGCATAGATGGCGTGTGCGATGCCACTCATCTTCGCATTGCGTGATCCACCGACACATCGCGCAGTGGCCACAGGGTTCTGGCATCGTTCGTGGCAACGTATCAACAAACAACTCGAGACGTTGTTGAATTTGAATCGTATAGTATTTCGAATCTAGTGAACGAAATGTCTCCCGGCGTCCATCGCCCAGAATCAGGTGGGCATTTAGCGGCAAAAGCTTCTGTATATCGAAGAGAAGCATGTTGTACAGCGACAATTGAAGAAGATGCTTAGGCTGCGCCGTACGTGCAAGTTTCGTGTCGACTACTTCGTAGCTGTAGTCACCAAGGTCGGACGGTGCATGTGTCTTTTCTAGAAAATCCGCGATACCAAGCCATCTATCTGTGGATAGCATGCCTTGATAGACAATGTCGGTACCTAGACGCATCGCCGCATGAGTACTGTATCGTCGGTCCCGCCAGTTTACGCCAGATAGATCCGCCACTTTCCGGCTGGAGGAACGATACTGCTCGAGCACGGCCGCCTCGTGGTCAAGCCCCTTGCGTCGAAGAAGGTCGGAAGTGGAGTCTTCGGGGGGGCGTCAAACCCTCCTTTGCTACTCGAACGTCCAGCAGCGTTGTTGCATGGTTGCACCCCGCGAAATTGACAATGTCCGAGGCAGAAAACTGCAAAGAGGTGTCCGCTACTCTCATCACAATCCCTCAAACCTGCCGAAGCGATGCGGGAATCAAAAGTCGATCTCCACGCAACGAGCACTCTGTCAGGTGGGTTGCAATCCCAGTTGGTGCTCGCGCTTGCATTCGCCCATTCCCGTTTCGCAACGATCACGATACTGTAAAGCAACTTTGACGAAACTCTTGCGATCTAATATTATGCTTGTAAGAGGTGCTTTATGTCCGCTTCTCATACTCTTCCGGCTATGGAACCGACCCTGTTCAATCCTCAAACAGGCCGCCTGGACGCGGGTCGAATCGCGCGTGAATTCAATGTTCCGGTAGCAATCATTGCGGAGGCCATCGGCCGGAAAGCCCCAGGCGTTCGCAAGTCTCCCGATGCCAGCAGCTTGCAGGGAGAACTCCGGCGTC
>DATDLS010000168.1:0-6702 GCA_036519195.1 Occallatibacter sp.
CCCGTCGCGCGGGCAAAATCCGCTCTGGCATTGCTCACAGTAATAGTAAGCGCGCTCAAGTCTCAATGGCCCCAGTACGCTTTCGAAGGTCTTCTCGTGACGGCCGCGATACTGAGCGCAGCTTCCACAGGGGCAGGGCAGTTTCGGTCCCACATGATCGCTGGTATCAGCATTGAGCCGTTGTTCCAGAGCGCACGCTGCCAAGCGTAGTGCCTGCCGCCGTGCCGCCATCTCCACCGCCTCGAAGTCCAGCCTGGCGATGGATTGGCGACCTAAGAGCGCTTCGATTTCTTGGACGATCTCGTTTTGAAGGCTCGTCTGAAGCCCTTTTTTTCGGCCTCTTCAGCAGAGGCCGTTGAAGAGCCGTCCAACTGGCTGTCGGCCCAGGCCTCACCCTCTTCCCACAAGGCATCCACCGTGGCCCGAAACTGGTGCCCGGCCTCAATCTGCTGCCGGACGACAACGGCCTGTTCCGCGGTCAGAAAACGTGAATGGGTCTTGCCTTTCACCGCGCGGGTGAGACTGAAGTAGGGGCCATGGCGGGCATCGGGATCTTCGCTACAAGGGCAGCCCGGCTTGCCGCACTTAACGGTGCGTTCGGACAGAGATCCACGGCGCATGGGTTTCGGTTCCGCCAGTTCAGCAGCGAGTTCGCGAAGGCGTGCGGGGGAAGCTGGATTGTTCATGCCTTTATCTTACGGCTATATACGCCGAAAGATAAAGCTAAAAAATCAGCTGCTTGCGGAAATCCCATTCTGGCGACGTACGCCCAGAATGCACCTAGGCATTGCTTCCTGTATCATTTTCGGGTACGATTGACCCCAGAATGGGTACAGCTAGCGCACTTTCGAGCACGCTGTTTGGGCGCACGCGCGGTGCGGTGCTGGCCGTTCTGTTTGGGCATGTTGGCGAGTCCTACTACCTAAGACAACTTGCCCGGATGACGGGGATTACACTGGGGCCCGTGCAGCGGGAGTTGCGCCAGTTGGTCGAAGCCGGTCTGGTGACCAAAAAGACTCTGGGAACCCAGACCCTCTTTAGCGCCAACGAGGCCAGCCCCATCTTCGCAGAGATGCGGGCCATTGTCGCGAAGACGGTCGGAGTCCGCGACATTCTCCTGGCTGCGCTCAGCCCTCTCCGAGCGAATATCGACCTTGCTTTTGTCTATGGCTCTGTGGCGCGTTCCCGGGAGGGCCAGCAAAGCGACGTTGACTTGATGATTGTGGGTGGGGTCGACTTCGCGGATGTGGTCGACCGAATCGCAAACGCACAGAAAACGCTGAACCGCGAGATCAACCCTACGGTTTATACGGCGAATGAATTCAGAGGCAAGCTGCGCGGCAACTTCCTGAAGACGGTGCTCGGCGAGAGCAAGCTCTTTCTGATCGGAGACGAGGATGTCCTTAGAAAACTGGGCCAGTAATCGGTGGCTTGAGAAACTCGGGTCCGATCGGGAGGAGATCGAGCGTCTGCTCGCGAATGCGGACGGGCATCTCGACGACTATCGAAAGGCGGTTGCGAGCGAAATGTCTTCCGATGCGCAACTGAGCCTGGCGTGGGACTCGATCCGTGCTTCCGCGACTGCCGCCTTACGCGCGGCTGGGTACCGGGTTGTCCGCGGCGGAGGCGAACACTACCGCACGATCGAGGCCCTGGAGTTCTCGATCGATCCGGAGAGAAAGCTCATCCCCAGGCTCGATGCCTTGCGCCGAAAGCGAAATACGGGCGCCTATGACGACTATGGGCTTGTGGCTCAGGGCGAGGCTGATCTCGCGGGCAAACTTGCGGCCGAAGTCCGCAAAGTGGTCGAGGACTGGATCCGCAAGAACTACGCCGACAAGATTACCTAAATGCCGATTGCCGAAGGGCGTCTCAGCGACGAGATCGGATCTGCGATATGCCTCCGTGAATTGAACTCTCCAAGGGGCGGCTATTGATCGGCATAGAGCAAGACCTTGGCGTGTGTATTGAATCGTTTGCGCTGAATGGCGATTTGAAACTGCGAAAGCCCAGGACCTCGTCCAGCACAGCCATCTAGCTAGGAACGCCCTCGCGGAGTGCGTTAACGGATTTGGCGTCAAACTATGTGCTCGGTTGGTAGCACTATAATCATGGGAACTCCAATCCTGTGAAAAAACGAAATTCATCCTCTGGAGGAGCGGCTCTTCACCTCGGCTCCGAATATCAAGTGCGCGTTGCGGCTTGGTTGGCGGTCGAGATGCTCGCGGAGCGGCGAGGGCGGCCCTTCTCGCCCGGCGGCAGAATTGCGATCCTTCGTGGCGAGACTCAGGAGTCGATGGACGACCTGCTCGTCGGAACAGCCAACAATCAGTACGGCTTTATCCAGGCAAAACGCCGGATTAGCTTCTCGGAGAAGCTCGATAGTGAGTTTGTGTCAGTCATTGATCAGGCCGTGCGTCAGTTTACCGCCGCGAATCCAACCAGCGGTCCTCGGCCGTGGAGCCGTGAAATGTCGCCGGCTACGGATCGCCTCTTGCTGGTCACAAGCTCATTGTCGGGCGGCGCCATCAACGTCGTACTCAGAGAGGTTTTGATCCGAGTGAGATCGCTAGCGACTGGACAACCTCTCAACGATGCTGCCGTTACCGAGGCAGAAGCCAAAAAACTGAAGGCAACCATCTCGTTGATTCGGAGCTCTTGGGAATTGGCAACAACCGAACGCCCGTCAGACGCACAGGTACATTCTCTCCTTTCCCTTATGTCCGTCGAGGTGCTCGATGTGGAAGAAGGGGGACAGGGAGAAAGAGAAGCGATTCGGACGCTGTCGTCTATGGTGATTGACGACGCGAATCAAGAGGGTGCGGCATGGTCGTCGGTTCTGAAGGCGTGTAGAAAGATGGTGACCGGGCGCTCCGGGTTGAATCTGGAAGCATTGAGAGAGCAGCTCAGGAGCGATGGGATTATTCTGAAGGTCGCTGAACCTTCCCGTCAAGACATCGAGCGCAACGAAGCGCACACGGGGCAAATCGACAAACTAATTGATGAGGCACGCGATGCTCTGAATCAGCATGACCATCCGAGAGCAAAACTACTGCTGGAACGCATCGAACGGGATCATGATTCTCAGTTAAATAAAATCCAGAAATTCAGGGTGGCGACGAACCAGGGATTTACCGCACTCGGACTGGGAAAGCCTGAGCAGGCTGCGAAGCGTTTTCTGGAAGCGCTTTCGATCCAACCTGAGCATGAAAAAGCCAGGACGAATGAGGTTCTTGCCTACTATGTCGTTGGCGATTCACCGACCGCCTTCGGTAGGGCAGAACAGATTCGTCCGCTCTATCCCAGCTCGGTTCACCTTGCCCATCACTGGATATTGGCGTCGCCTCCGGAAATCACTGCGCAGGACCTGGAGCGGAAGCTCAGTTCCATTCTGCTTGCGGACAGTCAGATCCAATTCGCGCTCGCCTGCAAGGCACTGAGCCAACAGGATCTCGGCGCCGCAGAAATCTATGCGGATAAAGCGATGAGCTTCGACCCAGCCAAAACCCAGCCGCGTGTCGTTGCGACACAAATCTGTTTGGCGAAGATCATGCGTCTAGAAGCTGGCTTTGGCTCAGCATCAGACTCGAGGCCGGAGCTGATTAAGAGTGCCGAGCGTAACGCTCGCGAAGCAATACGCCTTGCGGAGATTGAAAAGGACACCAGATCGCAACTGGAAGCGCGGACTCTACTTGTTGACATCCTGCTTCTTCTCGACCGGAAGAAGAAAGCACTCGATGAAGCGGATCGAGCAGTTCAACTCAATCCGAATAGCATTCAGGCCCTCATGGCGCGCTCCCAGGCGCAGTTCGAGAACGATATGATCGGCGAAGGAATCAGCCGGTCATAGCCCGGCGATGGTTGCCTGCAGTTCGAACAGCGAGCCTTGATGCCGCCATGGGGCACCACTGTGATCGCGATCTCCAACTTGCCATTATCAAATACGCGCATCCGCACGTCTTCATAAATAAACCCGACGAAGGCTTGCACTTTATTCAAGATGGTCTTAAGGTGTAATTGAATAGCTGGTCTCCGTTGTTCGATCGATTTGTTGTGTGAGAACTGCAGATCAATCGTAACAGTAGAAGATCAGCTATTTTTCATGTCGGATTACAAGATTCATACCTCTTAACAGCCGGGACGCTGGAAATCACGACGCACTTGCGGCATTTCCCGCGCAGCGGGCCCGACGATTGCTTTTGTACTTTCCTCGCAGCGCCTCCATCAGTTGTCCTCTCTTTTACCCACAAATTCTGCCACGGCTTCGCCGTGCGCTCCCCCCTGACCACAACAGGTGGGGGCTAAAATACCAAGGCAGCTACCCCACTTTCTCCCTTATCGGTCTATGGGAAGGAATCCCCTTCTCTCAAAAGCTTAGACACTCGCTTTGACTTTGATACCATCCTGCCTATATGCGAATACTAGTTCCGCTGCTCCTGTTCATCCTGCCTCTGTTTGCCCGGAATGCGGTGTCAGCGGTCCCAAAAGCTGATTCTGCCGTGATGGACCGCGACCTCATCGATGTCACCGTTGACCAGCTCCACAAACTCTACGGCAACAACCGCTACACGGTCACGCAGGTCGTTCAGTGGCACCTCGACCGCATCGCGCGCTACAACGGCATCTACCGCGCCGTGCAGACGGTCAACGCCCAGGCTGCGCTCGCCGAAGCCGCCCGCCAGGATGCAGAAGCCAGGCAGCCAGGTTTCCATCCTGGTCCACTCTGGGGAGTACCCATCGTCCTCAAAGCCAACACCAGCGTGCAAGGTCTCATCACCACGGACGGCTGGAGCGGTTACATGCTTCCCAACCATGAGCTGCTCGCGCCGCGCGATGCCACCATCGCCGCGAAGCTGCGCGCATCCGGCGCGATTCTACTCGGCATCACCAACATGCCTGACTTCGCTGCCAGCGATACGACACGCTCGACTGCCTTCGGACGAACTGGGAACGCCTACGACGTCCGTTTCTCGCCCGGTGGCTCGTCCGGTGGCACAGTTACATCGGTCACCTCGAACCTTGCCGTGCTTGGCAATGGGACCGATACCGGCAACTCCATTCGTATGCCCGTCGCAACAAGCAATCTGGTCGGCATTTTCCCCACCCGCGGCCTGGTATCCATCGCCGGAATCGCCCCGCTTGATTGGCAACTTGACAACACCGGCCCCATCGCCCGCGACGTTTCCGATGCCGCGATTGCGCTTACGGTCATGTCTGGCGAAGATCTTCTCGACCCGGTGACCGCCGGATCCGCAGCCAAAGCGCAACCTGGTCCCTACACCAATTACCTCAAACTCGGAGCACTGAAAGGAAAGCGCTTCGCTGTACCAGCCTTCATCCTCGATGGCAGGGGTCCAGTGTTTCAGGGAATATGCCCCAATGCCACGCCTGCAGAGGCTACGAAGGCACAGGAAGAAGCGGATACGCCCCTCAAGCCCGAGACACGGGCGGCATTCCTTAAATCCGTCGAGGAACTTCGGGCTGCGGGGGCAACCGTAATCATCGACCCCAACATTCTGCCTGACAGTTTCGCCGATGCTGCCTCGCAAATCTGTACCCTGCCTTATATTCGCGAAGGCACCGAGAACTTCCTTGCCACCTTCGGCCCTGCGCAGTACCATTCCGCAGCCGATTATGAGCGCACTGTCGGCCAACCTCTGCCTACAGTCATTATCGGCGGCGCCAAGACCGGCATGAACGAGGCGGCGAACATCCAGCAGGCCACGCTCGAAACCGACCCCGGAGCCGAATCCACCCTCCTTGGCCCGAGGCGCGAGCTCCTTGCCCTCTACAATCGCGAACTCGATCGCCTCCACCTTGACGGCTTCCTCTACCCAGCCAGCCAGATGCCGCCCGTGGACGAAACCATGCCACAGGATGGCCGCCTCAGTGAAGGTCCGCACAGCGACACTGACTGGGTCAACATGCTTGGCGTTCCCGCCATCAGCTTTCCTGGAGGTTTCTACGACAACGGGCTGCCCTTTGGCATCGAGATCAGCACCCGTAAATGGCATGACGGCGACATGATCGGCTGGGCCTATGACTACGAGCAGCACACCAACCACCGCCGGCCTCCCGTGCTTGTAGAAGGCGGCCTATTGCCCACTGCAGCCCAGCCGCTTGCACCTTAAGCGGCTTCTCTCACGACGGATTCTCAAATGATCCAAAACTGGCACAAAGCAAGCCGGTCAGACCGCTCCCACGCGTAGCGTAGGCTTCCGACACCGCCGGTTAACCAAAACCTGTGAACCTGCGACAGGTTCGAGCTGCGGGCGACAACTTCCCCTTGGCCGGAAGTCTTCAATCCTCCGTGCCGATTCCTTCCCGCCGCTTCGCTTGTCGACGCGGCAGGAAACGTGATCACTCACGTCCAACGAGTCGTTCATCGCAAGCTTCTTGGCCGGCATCACGATCGCAATGCATCATGCATTCCGCCGAAGTTCGAGCCGCCGTGGTGGACGCTTCGCTGTGCAACATCCAGGTTCGCTCTGATTTGTATTCTTACTCGCTGATATCCTGAATTCGACCTCATTTTTGTACCCTACGCCATCTGGATTTTGCCCCAATCCGCTTGAACCCCTGATGTAGCCTGTTGATTCGCCCGCTTGAGGAACCAAGAAAGGTACTCGTTTTTCTCTTGTCATAGTGTATAATATGTCCACTATGAGCTTTATTCGCCGGATTAAACGTGGTGACAAAGTC
>DATDLS010000169.1:0-36779 GCA_036519195.1 Occallatibacter sp.
GCCGCTACAGCCGATTCCACTGATAACTTTCGCCTTCGCCACCGCTCGCTCCGCTCGAACTTTACAGTAGACAAGCGAGAGAGAAATGTCCAGCCCTGAAGATCTCAATCGGGAAATAGCGGGATCAACATCGTAAACAGTGGTTGCCACTGCCTCCACCTAACTCATCGCCGGATCGTTATCTCCGGCATCCGAGCCTGATCTGCACACCGACCCACTATCTATCCTGTTGTAAATTCGCGTGATAGTCGCAAATCTAAAAGAGCCGCACCCCTTCATCGCCCGCTCCACCGCGGTCGAAGGATAGCTCTCCACACGTATAAGCATGGTTCTATCTTCGCTGCCCGTTAAGCGGACACTTCACTTGCTACGACCGCCGGACATATCATCTGCTAACGACAACCGCCCCTCCGTCAGTAACAAGTTGAGCAACAGTCATGCATGGTTCTGGCGATGGCGATTTTTCGATGCTCTGAAGCATGTGGGGTCAGCTGTACGATGTCCAGTTTTTCCATCCACAGTCCAACTCCCACTTGATGCTGTCTGTCGACTTCCGCATGCCTAAGCAGTCCCCGCGGGCTTGCAGGTCGTTGGCCAAATTGAATGCGGCGTGGAAGTGTCTGTCCGGCGTCCGTGAGCGCCTCGGCGATTACGCATCACCGTATACGCTGTCCTACTCGGTTCGGAGCGCTTGCATTGGATCTAGCCGAGAAGCGCGCCATGCGGGAGCGAGGCAGGCCAGAACCGCGACCGCCAACAGGGTTGCAATCACGCCGGAGAGAACCACGGGATTGAGAGGCCTGGTTCCGGAAAACATTGACTGGAAGATGCGTGTTGCCGCGAAGCTCAACAGCAAGCCAAGGCCGAGGCCGAGGCCGAACAGCGCTGGGCGCAGACCATCGAACAGCATCAACTGCAAGAGTTGATCGCGTTGCGCACCGAGTGCCATGCGAATTCCCAGCTCGGAAGTTTTGGCGAGACACAGCGCGCTGGCAGGAGCGGAATCATCCAGGGCGCATATAATAGCGCCTTCAAAGTTCCGACGAACCCTATTAAGTTTTTGATTTAAATGGTTGCGGGGGTAGGATTTGAACCTACGCCCTTTGGGTTATGAATGTAAAAGTCGCTATCGCTTCGCTCATCCGCGAACCCGACAGCGCAAGATCACCAAAGGGCGCGTCGTGGAGACTGGGCCTTACATGATCTAAATCTCGACCTTGTGGATGAAGCGCAGCGTGAAGACACACAAGGCGACTGCAAAACCGAGATGTAGGGCAATATTCAGGACTGACGGTAAAGTGAAACTGCCCGGAAAAAGTAGGAGCGAGGAAGCTACGGGGTTTGCCCAAACGATCATGAGCGGTAAGAAGTAGCCAAGTAAAAGAATGGAGTATGCAAAACGTCTGATCGTGGGATTTTGGCTTAGGATGAGCCAGCGATGGGAGTGAAGGATTGAAACGAGACAGATTCCAAACGAAAAGCCTGCGACGTATTGGCGAGCGATATGTAGTGAGCCAAGGAATGGAAATAGTCTGGGATGACCGCCGATCAGAGACGCGGAGGGCATAGGCTGCGCGATTATCGCGAGGTGGTTCAGCACAGGCGCATGCACCAAAACCAGCCAACCGATCAAAAGTAGTGCTGTCAATGCCGGAATGCAGAGTAGGCCGGCCACCGCCAAGAGTAGTGGGGCAAGGAACAGAGTAGAGCGGCTCCTCGGTCGAGAGAGCAAGAACCGGACCCGGGCGGTATCTGCTGGAAGACTGGCCACGCCGATGCTCATGCTCCCTCCAAGGATGAGGGCGGTCATGGCTTCCATGAGAAACAGTGAAGCAAGAAGAACCTGGCGATCATGGATGGTCACATTGCGCTCAGACGCGGTATGCCAAAGTATGCCAGGATCCCAGAAGCCATTCGCTGAGACGGTAAGAATGCCCAACAACGCGACCGCGAGGGAGACGATGACGGCGCTCAGAAACCGTTTGCGGGCGGAGAGTAAAAACGGGGAAACCCTCATAAAAGTCCTCGATCTGGGTCATGGGGCATCAGGGCTCATGGCGCTTCGCTGCTTGCTGCGCAAGAACAAGCAGCAGTAGTGAGAGCGCGATTGGCAAGATCAAACTTGAATACGGGGGAGGATGGCCCAGTTGCGGAGAGAGGAACCAGCTGCGAGTTACATGAGCTAAATGTGGTGAGAGAATGGTTGCAATTTGCGCGATAAGTATTGCAACCAGGACAAAAATGGTACGCAGAGCCGCCGTACCAAAAAAGCGCGACGGTAAAGCGAAGGCTGCGACGACGAAGCTGAACACAAGCGAGCACCCCGCGATGAGAGCGAGACCGAGGCGCAGAGCAGAGGACTGAAGCGAAAGCATCAGGTGATGGCTTTGTGGGGACGTTAGATATATTGTGCCAGGAAGTCCATTGACATGGACGGACGCTGGAAGATGCTGGGTGTTCGGAGCCACAATGCGAGCAGCATCGAAGAGATGCTTCCAAACAGGACCGTGGACAACAAGCAGAATTAAAAGTGAGCTCAAAGCACCAGTTGAAATGCCGGCGAGCAGAGCTACGTAGACACCACCAACTCGACCCCAAAATAAGATACCCAGCGGTACAGGTCGCGTGCGCAAAAATGCTGGCCCGCTCGCGGTGAAAGCAAAGATTGCAACGATTGCCGCAAGAAACGAGATGAGCCAGAGGAAGACGTTTGCGCTCCCATAAGCACTGAGATAGCTGTACCAGACGCGCTCGGGAAGGCTCTGCTGCAAGCCATAACGATCGACATTGCCGGGTATCATGCTGCTGGCCAGGATCACAAGAGAGGCGTAGGCAATGTATCCATACATCCAGAGCAGCAGATTCCGCTGTGCATTGAGATAAGCGCGTTCAGGTAAAGTGAATCGTTGAAGCAGTCGACTGGAAGTGGAGGAGTGCTCAGGCGTGAAGGACACTGCTTCTCTGCCTTCCTGCAGCTCTTGCATGCGGAGAGTGCGCCGCAGTTGTAAACGGCGGATGAAAACGAACAGGTAAACGGGACTGAAGAGTGCGATCACAGTGAACAACTGTGGCGAAAGGCTCATGCCACAACCTCCTTTTTAGTGTCTCGCGTACGGCAGAGCTCGAGGAAAATGTCATTCAAGGAGAGTGGGGCGGTGTCGAGGATGGTGGCACCATTCCGCGACAGATCGGCAGCAAATGCTTCGGGATCCTGTTGAAGGATGTATTCAGTGCCATGTCCGGACGGACGGGTAGAGACAATCGAAGGGCTCCTCTGGGGCAAAGAAGCACCGGAGACTGTAAGCCGCCGGAAGCGGCCACGAATATCGTCAAGCCGGCCTTCCAACAGAAGATGGCCGCGATCCATGATGCCGATCCAGTCCGCGATCCGTTCTATTTCATGCAGTTGATGACTGGAAAGGAAGACCGTACGACCTTCACTCGTACATTCCTCCACAAGGACACTGAGCAGAGTGTCAAGGACGACCGGATCAAGGCCGATCGTGGGTTCGTCAAGGATGAGCAGCGGAGAGCGCTGAGCAATAGCGCTGACAAGTGCGGCCTTGGTTTTGTTTCCGAGAGAGAGTTTTAGCCCCGGCGTATCGACTGGAAGCTCCAGCCGCTCAATAAGGGTGCGAGCCAGCGCGTCGGACCAGGTATCAGGGAAGTAGGCGCGATTGGTCTCAAACAGCCGACGTGGGGTTGCCGCAGAGAGTGATTTATCTTCAGGAACATAGCCGACCTGTTGGAGCACTGTCACGCGATCAGGGTCGTGAAACGGCTGCAGGCCGAAGACCTCAACTGAGCCGGAGGTGGGGCGGGCGAGCCCGAGAGCCATCCGAATGGTAGTTGTCTTGCCAGCGCTGTTTCGGCCTAACAGACCGTAAATAGAACCACTCGGCACGTTGAGAGACAAATCATCGACGGCGCGAATCTTGCGGTTACCGTGTCCGTAGATCTTGCTTAGGGATCGAGTCTGAAGAGCAAAACAAGTCATGAATTTGTCTCCGGAGTAGTGCTTGTCTTTCGGCTTTTACCCGTCGAAGCATGCAGGGCATCAAGAGCTTCGTTCAGGAGTCTGCCCACATCCTCGCGAGCAACACCGAGCTGCGCTGCCTCAACGGCGAGTTGGTTTGCAAGAGGACGCAAGCGACGAAGTTTTTCAGATTTAAGAAGACCTTGGCCGGCTGCGGCAGGTTCCCCAACGAACGTTCCCCCGCCAGGCACGGTTCGAATCACGCCGTCCCGTTCCAGGTTCTGAAAGGCACGCGCTACGGTATTCGGGTTGATGCGAAGCTCGGCAGCAGTACGGCGCGTGGACGGGAGCTGATCGCCCGGCTGGAGAAGTCCCGAGGAAATACTCTGTTTAATCTGCTGCTCCAGCTGTAGATAGACAGGTACACCGGAGCTTGCTGAAATGTGCAACGACAACATAACCGTATTAGTACATAAGTACGGTACTACTGTAAATATTTGCCTGTTCTGCGCATCATCTTAACGCTTTAACGCTCGCCAAAAGGCTCTCTCGGTCAGGTCTATCGCTGTACTCTCTGAAACGTCCGTTTCATGCGCTTACGGCAGTTCGGCTGCACCTTGGGTTATGAAACCAACAGAACGGCACTTCGGACTTGCCAGACACTTTTCGAGTCCGAAGTGAGGGGCCCGCTCTCGAGACGACGTTCACACTTTGGTAGACTACGTCCTCACCGCTGCTAAAATCCTCCAGGAGCACTGATGAGCGTAAAAGCCCTCTATCCCGGCACCTTTGACCCGCCCACCAACGGTCACGTCGATTTGATCCAGCGTGGCGCCAAGCTGTTCGAGCACCTCACCGTCGCGATCCTCAGCAACCCAGTCAAAAATCCCCTCTTCACCGTCGAAGAGCGCGTCGAAATGCTCAAGGAAGCCACCAGCGCCCTGAACAACGTCTCCATCGCCACCTTTGGCGGCCTCATGGTCGATTTCGCTCGCATGCAGGGCGCAACCGCCGTTCTGCGCGGCATCCGCGCCATCTCTGACTACGAGCACGAATTCCAGATGGCGCTCATGAACCGTCGTCTGGCTCCCGAAGTCGAAACCGTCTTCCTTCAGCCCGCGGGCCGATACTCGTTCGTCAGCTCCCGCATGCTCAAGGAAGTGTTCAGCTTCGGCGGCGACGTCTCCGGCCTCGTCCCGCCCAATGTGCTCAAACGCCTCCGGGCCCGCATTAGCAAGGCGTAAGCTGATCCTTCGTCTTGGGGCCACCTCCGCCCTGCACTCCCCCAGCGTCGGCATTGTGACGTCGTCGTGTTGGCCAAACTGACTTGCTCTTCTTCTACTGGATGCACTCGGCGGAGCGCTGAACTCAGTTTCCGGACGCTTGAACCCGGAACAGAGCAGGCGGAAGCATTATGGTCGTCGGATTCCGAGCAGGCGAAGATCACCGCCTTTCCCCGGGCAACCGGTCAGCGGCTGGCTGAGCGGCTGGCTGGGGGCTGTGGGACAAATGCCCCCGGGTCTCGCTTTTGAGACCCGGGGCTGACCCTATTCTTGACTGGCAAAGAGCGCCAGCTAGAATGTGAACCTTGCGCCGAACTGCAGCTGACGCATATACGGCAGTCCGTTTGCAGAAACGGCGGAGTCGACATTCGTGATCAAGCCGGACTCCGCATCCGTTGAACAGTCAACGCAACGAGCGTCCGTTGCGCCTGGGACGCCAAGAGGCGCGTGATTGAAAACGTTAAAGGCCTGGAACTGGAACTGCCCTTTTACGCGTTCCGTGATGTTAAAGTTTTTGAACAGAGAGGCATCCGCGAAGTAGTCCGATGGACCGCGGAATGCATTCCGTCCGATGTTGCCGATCGAACCGAAGGCGGGGCGCAGGAACGGGCCTGACTGGGCCCCGTTGGTTGTCAGAGGCGCGACCGGAGTAAAGATCCGCCGGCTATGAGTCGTGGGATCATACCCTGTGGCTCCACGGACGAAACCCTGTGCGCCCGAGGACACGACGTCGGGACGGCAGTCGCTCGAAGTGGAAGGACTCCCGAAGTTGCTATCGACATCTTCGTCGCTGCCGCACTCGCCATAGGTGGGCGTAAAGGGCAGGCCGCTTTCCCAGGTGGAGGTGCCGGCCAACTGCCAGCCACCAACGGCATAGTTGATCCACCGCTTATCCGTGTTCTCAAACATCTTGCCCTTGCCGAAGGGAAGATCATAGATACCACTCGCATTGAAAACGTTGTTGCGGCTGGTATCGCTTGGCCCCTTCTCCACCACCGGGTTGATGGCGAAATAAGTAGCGCCATAGTTCATTGCCCGGGACCATGTGTAGTCTGCCAGCAGTTGGAAGCCATGAGCAAAACGCTGTTCCACAGTGGCTTGCAGTCCGTTGTAGGTTTCGCGACCCGCTGGAGCCACGGAGTTAATGCCCTGCGAGCAGCAGACCTGTTCGGCACCGTCGTAGGAGTTCGAGAAGCGATTGAAGTACGGCCGGCGCTGGTTTTGCGCTGCCAGTTCGGCGGCCTGTTGCGCTGGGTTGGTTGTCGCGGCCGGCAGAACAAACTGGTTCACGTTATATCCTTCTGTCTCACTGGGATAGACGCGTGCCCCTATATTTCCCACGTAGCCAAGAGTAAATGTCATGTTTTGGGTGAGTTGCTGCTCAAGGCTGAGGTTGTACTGGTAGATCTCAGGCAAGACGAGTGTGTTGGGACGCACGTTATAGCTGACCGTACCGAGCAGAGGAATGAGTCCATTCGCCGGAATCGGATACTGTGCCAATTGGGTGGGAATGGTCGAATACGAGTAGACGGGGGTCGTGCCGCTGGTGCTGCCTACGTCCTCCTGGTTGACAACCGGAACGTTCTCAGTCAAGGCTGAGCCAAAGATCGTACCGAAGAACCCGACGTCGTCAAACACCTGGCCAACCGCTCCTCGCAGCACGGTGCCGGAATGAACCTGGTAGGCAAAACCGATGCGGCCGCCAATGTCTGTCAAGTCCACCTGGGCGTTGCCGTTGGTCCCAATGCCACCCACGCCGCCCACGCGGATTACGCCCTGGGTAAGGCTGGTAAAGCCGCCGTTGCCTGGGCTATTGACGGTTTCAGGAAAGATAATGTCCCAGCGAACGCCGTAATTCAGTGTCAATCTTGGTGTTGCGCGCCAAGTGTCCTGAGCATAGAATGCGCCGCGCTTCTGGCGATTGGCGGCGTTGGAGTTAAAGACATCGAAGCGCTGAAATTGGGCGATCTGGCCTTCCAAGACCGATACCAGTCCGGAGCCCGCAGTTCCGCCAGCAAGCGTGCCCGCATTGGTCGCGTTGTCGAAGCTTAGTTCTCCGGCGCGGTTGAAGTCGCTGGCATTGCGCAGATTCATTGCGTAGCGGAGATCGGCGCCAAACCGTATGGAATGGTTGCCGATGTTCTTCGTCCAGTTATTGTTTACCTGGAATACCTGCTCGCTCTCGTCGAGCGGGCAGTTGCAGCCCTGCTCGCCGAAGTTGCTGATGCTGCCATCCGTTACGTTGTACGTGGGGGACCCGGAGGACTCAAGCAATCCAGTATTGAGATTCGGTATCCCGTCCGCGGTCGCCGGCGAGGTACCGTTATCAATTTTATTCTCCGCGACATGATAATCGAGGAAGCCGAAGCGGAAGTCGGTCAGCAAACTTGGGCTGATGGCATAATCAAAACCCGCGGCCGCGCTCTGGTTCTGGACGGTGTCCGTTCCGGTGGTATTGCCGAGTCCGAATCCGGTGCCGCCCGCCGCACCAAACACAGGCTCGCCAAGAAGCGTGAAACGTGCGTAATCATAACGGGCGAAGGTGTGCATGTCGCGGGTGGTCTGGTCATCGAGCCGGATATCCGCCTCGTCCCCGTCATTGTTGCCATTGCCGGAAACGACGTAATTGTTCGTCGCAGACGTGCCGTTGGCGTTCGGCGCAGGCAACGCGCTCAACAGAGCGCGGCCTTGCGGGGTCACGATGGTGTTGGGAGTCGTAGCGCTGCCGCCGTACTGTGACAGGTTGCACACCGCGCTCGAGGCAGACAAACAGGTACTGCGGACCAGAGCTGTCGGCACATTCTCCTGGAGACTTGTCCCGACCTTCTGGCGCGTGCCTTGATAGTCGCCAAAAAAGAAGGCCTTGTCCTTCTTGATTGGGCCGCCAATGGCGCCGCCGAACAGGTTGTAAAGGGAGGGAGGAATAAACTGGCCGGTCACTGCGTTCGGTTGAAACTGGGTGAAGGGGTCGCGCGCTTCCAGGGCGCCGCTGCGGCGAAACAAGTAGGCATCGCCGTGCAAGTCGTTGGAGCCGGACTTTGTCTGTGCGGAGACGTTGCCGGCAAGTGCGCCACCGAACTCGGCGGGAAAGTTTGCTGTGTCAACATTGGATTCGCTCAACGAATCCAATGTTGGATTGATGACGATAATTCCGTCAATCGGTTCGCGGTCATCTGTGCCGTCGAGATAGTAGCCGAGCGAACCGTAGTTCGAACCATTCACCTCAACTCCCTGCGCTCCCTGCGGGTTCTCGGTCGGTGCCGTGGCAAAAGAGGCGCGCTGAACACCAGGCGTCAGGAGCGAAAACGAAGAGAAGTTGCGGTCCAGATTGGGAAGGTTTTCTAGCTGTTGGCTGCTGAAAGTCGTGGAGACGTCGGCGCTGCTGCTCTGCAGCGGCGGCGCGGCTGTCGTGACCGTAACGGTCTGGGAACTGCTTGCAACCTGGAAAACCAGGTTTACCTGAGGGCTGCTGCCAGCATAGACGGTGACATTCTCGACCTCCGCCGGCGTAAATCCTGTGGCCGACCCCTTCACCGAGTAACTGTCCGGGATGAGCCGGTAGACCGAGTAGTTGCCGGTCCCATTCGACTGTACTGTCTGGCTGGTGCCTTTACTTATGTCTGTGACAACGATTGTGGCGTTGGGGATGACCGCCCCAGTGGGATCGGTGGTTGTACCAACAATGCCGCCGGTAACCGTTTGCGCATTGACCCGGGATGGAATCGCGATGAGAAATATTGTGACGAGAAAGAGTAGGACGGGAAGGGAAACGGATGCGGATTTTCTGTTGAAGGTTGCTTTCGCTTTGAAAAGGAACGACGACGCATAACCTGCTGCATCACTACGCGGGGACATCATTACTACCTCCAGATTGTGCAGCTTTTTTTCTATCGGGTTTCCTCCAAGTGGGTACGCTGCGGCCCTCGAGCGAAGGAAAAACAGTAACTTTGGATTCGGATGCTTCCTTCGGGCGAATCGCTTCACGGCAGATCGAAAAGAATTTTGCCAAAAATGATTTTGCATTCATCGCAAATTCTTGAAAAGTTGTTAAAGGAGTGGATCGCACTTCAAGGACGAAAGTCAGGCATTCGAAGCTGTGCTCGGAACCTCCTGTAGAGGCGGTGTTTGCCCGGGACACGGCTGCACAGGAAGGGTTTACACTCAACCATGGTTGCAACTTGATTGGGTTCTGGCGCCGGACGGAAACCCGAAATTCGAGCCCCGCGGGTTTCCGTCCGGCTCAAAATCTGTAAAGATAAAGTCATCATGAGCGTATTGAGCCCAGCCAAAGTCTTTGCCGACCGCATCGGCCGCATTGAAGTCTCCGCAACCATGGCCGTGGCCGCCGAGGCCGCCAAGCTCCGCGCCCAGGGCGTGAACCTGGTCGACTTTGGCGCAGGCGAACCGCATTTTTCCACTCCGCGCCACATCAAGGACGCGGCCATTGCCGCCATTGACGCCAACTTCACCCGCTATACGGTTGTGCCGGGCATCCCCGACGTGCGCAAAGCCATCGTCGAGCGCCATGCCACAGACTTCGGTTCGAACTACTCGATCGATGAAGCCATCTTCACCACAGGCGAGAAGCATGCCCTCTTCAATGCCGTCCAGATCCTGGTCGACCACGGCGATGAAGTCATCCTGCCTGTCCCTTACTGGGTCAGTTTTAAAGACATCATTCAGTACGCCGGCGGCAAGGTCGTCTTCCTGCAAACCCAGGAGTCTGAAAACTTCCGCATCACTGCCGATGCCATCGAGAAGGCCATCAGTCCGCGCACCAAGGCCATTATCCTCAACTCCCCGTCCAATCCCGCCGGCTCCATCGTCTCCGCGGAGGACCTCGAGCGCATCGTTCATCTCGCCCACGATCGCGGCATTTACCTGCTCCTCGACGAGTGCTACGTCTATCTCAACTACAACGGTAAGCCCGTCTCCGCCGGCTCCTTCACCTGGGCCAAGGAGCATATGGTCGTTCTCGGCTCACTCTCCAAGACCTACGCCATGACCGGCTGGCGCGCTGGCTACGCGATGGCTCCCAAGCCCATCATCGCCAACCTCAGCAAGCTCCAGTCGCAGCAAACCTCCAACGCCACCAGCTTCGTGCAGAAGGCTGCCATCGCCGCCCTCGCCGGTTCGCAGGAGTGTGTCTCGGGCTTCCGCGCCGAGTTCATGGAACTGCGCGACTACATGCTCGCCAAGCTCAGGGAAATCCCGGGCGTCACCTGCACCAGGCCTGAAGGCGCGTTCTACGTCTACCCCAACGTTTCTCGGTATATCGGCAAGTCCGGGGTCGAGAGCGCAACGCAGTTGGCCACCCGCCTGCTCCACGAGGCCCATGTGGTCACCGTCCCCGGTGAGGCCTTCGGCACTGCCGAGCACATCCGCCTCTCCTACCCCGTCACCCGGCAAAGTATCGATGAAGGAACGCGCCGCATGGGCGAATTCCTTACCGGCCTCAAATAGCCCCGTCACCGGTCCCCGAAGCAAGCCCTCCTTCCCGCGTCCCATCCATTCACTTTCTTACCGGCGGATGGGTGGGGGCTCGCCAGCTGCCGGCAAGCCCCGTCAACAACTGCCGATTCGCTCACGCCGGCCACGGGCCCCGCGTGAGCACACGCAACGCTCGGCGTGTAATGCAATTTCATAAATTGACGTGCAGCCCTGTGCAAAGATGCCGCTCGTCCGGTAGGATGTGTTTTCAATGTCGAAAGCGATCGATTTTCGCCCCGTGATACTGGCTGGAGGCAGCGGCACCCGCTTCTGGCCCCGCTCCCGCCGCGCGCGCGCTAAACAGCTTCTCGCGCTTGACGGTGAACGCTCCATGCTCCAGCAGACGGTCGAGCGCCTCAAGCCACTGGCCAGCGTCGACAAGATCTGGATCATCACCAATGAGTTCCTCGCCCACGAGATTGCCGATCAGCTGCCCGGAATGCCCGAAGCCCAGATCGTCCAGGAGCCGGTAGCTCGCAACACCGCCCCGGCCTGTGGTCTGGCCGCCTTCCTCATCGAGCGCCAGAATCCCAACGCCGTCCTCGGCGTCTTCCCCTCTGACCACGTCATCGGCGACGAACCCCGCTTCCTCAAGGCCCTGCAAAAGGGCATCGCCCTGGCCGCCCACAGCGATACCATGGTCGTCCTCGGCATCGAGCCCACCCGCGCCGAAACCGGCTACGGCTACATTGAAACCGGCGACTACACCAAAGACGACGATGCCCTCCACGTCCGCCGTTTTACGGAGAAGCCCAACCAGAACCGCGCCGAGGAGTTTGTCGCCGCCGGCAATTATTTCTGGAACTCCGGCATGTTTCTCTGGTCCGCGCACACCCTGGCCAACGCGGTCCGCGAGCACCTCCCGGAAACCGCCCCGCTGCTCGAAGGCATCGCCGCCGCCTATGGCACAGCTCAGTTCGAAGAGGCCTTTCGCACCCTCTATCCCAAGTGTGAAAACATTTCCGTCGACTACGCCGTGCTCGAGCCCCGCTCCGCCAAAGGCGAACACCTTTCCCATCTCTACTGCCTGCCTGCAGAGTTCAGCTGGAACGACTTGGGCTCCTGGTCTTCGCTCTACGAGTACCAGATCGACACCCGCCTCCGGGGCGACGGCGAAGGCAACGTAGCCGAAACCGAAGGCCATCTCACCATCGAGGCCGGCAACAACTACATTTACAGCCCCAAAAAATTCGTAGCCCTGGTGGGCGTTGAGAACCTGGTCATCGTCGACACCGAAGACGCCCTGCTCATCGCCCACCGCGACCACTCCCAGGACGTCGGCAAAATCGTCAAGGAACTGGGCCTGTCCGGCCGCACCGACCTGATCTAGTCGGACGCCAACCCAATCGCCGCGCTCAACCCGGGTGAATGAGGGCTATTGCCAAAGTTTGCCGACTCCGCGACGCACTTTTCCCGGGCTCGGCCTGATCGCACTACCGCAGGGAGGACCGGATCGCAACCTGCGAGCCGAAGATCCCGTTGCCCGGCCGCTCTCGGTTGCAGACAGCGCAGCACCCCATTTTCTATGCCGCCCGGGAAGGCGGCATCCGCAACTCCCCCATTCTGCATCGGAGCATGCTTCCAGCCCCGAATCAGTTCAAAGGTTTACCATTTGAAATCCGGCAATCTCTCCCATTCGAGGTCACTCTGGATGCAACGCTTGTTCAATTCCGCCCCAGGCCCCACCGCGCTTCTCGATTACCCTATTTAAGAGAGTGTAAGCACCCACCATGCCCCATCCCCAGATCAAGTTCGGAACCGACGGCTGGCGCGGCCTCATCGCCGACGACTTCACCTTCGCCAATGTCCGCACCGCCGCCCAGGCTGTGGCCGCCTACATTCACGCCCGAGGCGGCTCAGCCGAGGAAGACCCCGCGCGCGGCATCTGCATCGGCTACGACTCCCGCTTCGGCTCCAAAGCCTTCGCCCGCGCCTGCGCCGAAGCAGTCGCCGCCTCCGGCATCCCCGTCGAGCTGGCCAACGACATCACCCCCACCCCGGCTCTCAGTTTCGGCGTCCGCGAGCGCCGGGCTGCCGGCGGCATCATGATCACCTCCTCGCACAATCCCGCCCAGTGGAACGGAGTCAAATACAAAGCCTGGTACGGCGGCTCGGGCAAACCCTCTATCATCGCCGCCATCGAGTCCTACCTTGGCCAACCCGTCCCCGAGGCCGCCCATCCGGGGGCCGTTCAGGAAACCGACTTCCTCCCCTCCTATCTCAAAGCCATCGAAAGCTTCGCCGACCTCGACCTCATCGCCCGATCCGGCAGGAAGTTCTGCATCGACTCCATGTACGGCGCCGGACGTACCATCCTTTCCGACATCTTCACCCGCATCGGCGTCGCTCACACCCAGATCCGCGGCAACGTCGACCCCCTCTTTCCCGGCATCAATCCTGAACCCATCGAGCCCCACATCCGTCAACTCGGCGAGGCCACCGTCGCCAACAAATGCGATGCCGGTCTGTGCACCGACGGCGACGCCGACCGCATCGGCGCCACGGACGAGCACGGCAATTTCGTCGACCCGCACAAAATCTACTCCGTTCTTCTAAGCTGGGTGCTCAAGTACAAGGGCTGGCCCGGCGCCGTCACCCGCGCCTTCAACACCACCAAGATGCTCGACCGGATCTGCGCCAAACACGGCCGCGAACTCATCGAGCACGGCATCGGCTTCAAGTACGTTTGCGACCTGATGCTGGAGCGCGAGATCGTCATGGGCGGCGAAGAGTCGGGCGGCATCGGCTTTCAGCGCCACCTGCCGGAACGCGACGGGCTGCTGAATGCGCTGCTTCTGGCCAACGTGATGGCGGAGGAGAACAAGACGCTGGGCGAGCTGGTGGCCGACTTGCAGGCTGAATATGGGGAGCACCAGTACGGGCGGATCGATCTGCATATTCCGGATGAGATCAAGAATGGAGCGATCGCCCGGGCCCGCGTCCTTGAGCCGGGCGACTCCGTATTCGCCGGAATGCCCATATTGCGCCAGGAAAACCTGGACGGCGTGAAGTTTTATCTTGACAACCCGGAAGCGAAGACCAAGCCCAATGCCGCCGAGACCTGGCTGTTGCTGCGCGCGAGCGGAACCGAGCCGCTGATGCGAATCTACACGGAAAGCTGCTCGACCGAATCGGTGGCAAGATTGCTCGAGTCGGCGCGCGAGTTTGCACTGCGAGTGTAGGTTTTCGAGCCCGTGCGGAATCAAAGCCGGCCTCAACGGTTGAACCCGGGTGCGGGCTCGCCGTGGCAATCCTCAAGCCGGTACCAGGTGGCATGGAAGTCCCCCGGGGTATAGCCCGCTGCACTCGCACTCACCTGCGACTGTGTTTTGACTCAAGCTCGTCAAGGCGCCCATCTTGTTTTCCAGTTGAACCGGCCCCCAGGGCACAGGGTCCCACGAGTATGTGGGCGACTTCGCTCTCGATTTTTCCCGACGTTTGGATTATCTATTGTTATTTATCTTGACGGAATGTTTGAATTACATAACAATATATTTGAAACTTGAACACTTCTTCCGACAAGGCGCCCGGTGAAAGCGGTTTGTACAACCGTATCGCCGTGCTGCGTGCCGAGCGTGGCATCAGCCGCCAGGATCTGGCCGACGCGATGGACGTGAACTACCAGACCATCGGCTTTCTGGAGCGGGGGGACTATAGCCCAAGTCTGAAGCTGGCACTGGCGCTGGGGGAGTATTTCGAGCTGCCGGTCGAGGCGATCTTCTCCAGGCGGCCGTTTCAGCCGCTGAGTCAGCAGGTCTACGGGCCGACCGGGATCCGAAGGACGGGCGAATAACTGCTTCGCCAGCCTAGCGGGAGTTTACCTCGAAGTGCGGCGTAAATTGCATGACGACTGAAGTAAGTACTTATCTTTGAGCGAATTCCGCGCATTCCTTCCACGGAATTTTGTATTACCTACTATTTCTCATTTTCAATCGAAAAATTAATTGAAAACAGTTATTGACTATCAGCTTGTTTTCGGATATGTATTACCCTATATGCCGAGCCTCGTCGCCAAGAAAAAAGGCAATAAGCTCTACTACTACGTCGTCGAAAGTGCACGCGTCGACGGTAAGCCGCGCATCGTCCACCAGGCTTATCTGGGCACCGCCGAAAAGCTCGCCGAAATGGTCCGCGAGCGCACCGCGCCCGTGCCCTTGTCAGCTTCCATGCGAGAGTTTGGACTGCCTGCGGCCCTGTGGTCGGCAGCTGTGGAGACGGGCGTGTGGGATCTGCTCTGCAGCCTCTGGCCCGCGCCCCGCTCCGGCCCTTCTCTGGCGCATTACCTGCTGCTGGCCGCCATCCATCGGATCTGTGCGCCGGGACCGAAGACCGAAGTCGCCGATTGGTATAGCCACTCCATCCTCGCCCCACTCTGGGGCTTGGATGAAGAGCGCTTACGTTCCCAAGACTTCTGGGATGCCTTCGAGGAGATCTTGCCCGCCGATGAACAGGATCTTCCCCTGCAAGAGGATCCGCTCGATCAGGCGCAGTTGCGCTTGCTCGGCTTGTGGAAGCAAAAGCAGGTGGTCAGCCACCGCCTGCTGGCCTACGACACCACCAACTTCTACACCTATATCGCCAGCAGCAACGAGCGTAATCAACTGGCACAGCGCGGACACAACAAGCAGGGGCGGCATAACCTGCGCCAGGTCGGGCTCAGCTATGTGCTGGATGGGGAAAACGGCTTGAGTCTCTGCCATCACGTGTACCCCGGTCAAGTGGCCGACGTCGATGAGTTCTCGACCGCCTTGGGGCGCATCACCTGGATGCTCGATCAAAACCAGATGGAACGTGAAGGTGTCACTCTGGTGCTGGATAAGGGCTCGGCGGCACTGGCCAACACGGTGGCTCTTGAAGAGGCGCGGCTGGGATGGATCTCGGCTCTACCCTGGAACCAGGCGCCGGCGCAGTTGCGCAGCCTCCCCGTCGAACAGCTGCCGCTGTGTGGCACCTCGCAGCCAGGGGTGCGGGCGGCGGCCGAAAAGATGCTGGTGCATGGGCGCGAGTATCTCTGTGTGGTGAAATACTCGGCGCCGTTTGCCGGCGAGCAATTGCACAGCCTGACCACCAGCCTCAGCCGTGCGCTGCAGGCTCTGCGCCGGCTGAGCAAAGAACTGCGTAAGCCCGGAGTGCATTGGAAGAGGGAACAGATCGTGCGCAGGATCAAGCGCTGGCTATCTGCACCTTTTCTGGCTGAGATCGTCAGCTATGAGCTCGAAGAAAATGTTCAAGGCTGGCAGTTGCAATTTGATTATGACTCCGAGGCTCTTGCCCGTTTGCTCAAAGAGCGCTTGGGAAGGACAGTTCTACTGACCAACCGCCTGGACTGGACCGCCGGACAAGTCGCTGCCGGTTACGGTGGACAACAATCGATCGAACGCGTCTTCCGCGGACTGAAGGACGGCGACTGGCTCGGCTGGGGACCCATGCATCACTGGACCGATCGCAAGATCCGCATCCACGCCTTCTACTGCATGCTCGGAATCTCTTTGCTGCACTTCCTTCACAAGAAGGCCCAGGCAGTGTGGGCAGATCTATCCATCGAACAAATGCTCGAAGAGCTCGAGCAGATCAAGCAGTTCGTCCTACTCTACCCAACGCAAGGAGAAAAAGGGCCTCCGCGCGCGGCCTATGTGCTCTCCCAGCAGACTCTCACCCAACAGGCCCTCGTCAAAGCTCTCGGTTTAGAAAGGCTGCATCGTAGTACCCCACGTGGGTAAGACAAATTCGCTCCGCTAACTTCCTCAAACGACAAGCTATTACCTGTGTATTTACTCGCTTCGCAGTAAACTCCCGTTAGAGGCGCTGGCCGGAAGGATGGAGCAACTGAAAGCGAGAGGCTGGGGGGACAGACCTGACATGGAGGAGACGGAATGAGAACCGATTTCCAATTTCTGGGCGCGCACGTGAACATCGCCTCACGAGCCCGACGGCGCGAGTTGCTGGCGGGCATGTACGCGTGCTTCGCCACGCTGGTGGTTGCCTGGGTCGAGTTCGCAGGGGTGTCTTTCGCTGGGCTGGTGCTGCTTGCGGCTTTTTGGCTGATGGCCCGCCTTCTGGGCGGCCGCAGCTAGAGGGGAGGAGTGGTGCCCTCGTTCGAGGATGGGGACGAGCGCGAGCGAATCCTCCGCTATCGGGCGCATTATTTGGCCTATTGGTACCTGGATCTGCTGCTCGTCCCGGCGCTTCTGGCGGCCTTCGGACGCAAGGAACCGTGGGCGATAGCCGCCTCGGCGGCGGTGCGGGTGTGGCTGGACCGGCTGCCCTGGGCGCTCATGATTGCGTGGGGCATTCTCTATTGCACACTGCCGCAGGCGATTCTTCTGTGGACCGAGCCGGATATCGAGGACGGGAGATAAAACGCTGAATTGGTGCTGATGGGCAAGCGAGTGGCATGGCGCGACCGGCGCACGCTCAGTGGGGCTGATCGATGCCACTCTCTGCAGTACGAATGGCGGCGCTGTTTGCGCTGGACCGTTGGCCGATCAGCAGCTACTGAGGGGTCTTCGCCACCGTCCTCGTCCACCGATTCTTCCTGGGCGGCTATCGGCTAGAAAGGACGGCGTCTGCCATTCGGCGAACAACCGAGTGCCATTGGGCTATGTTCCATGCGCCATTTTTACCGGATGAGCGCGATCTTAGCCCGTTTCCCCAGCCGCACTAGAACCCGCGCCGGCAGCGCGACCAATCCAATCAGCGCATTGCTGCTCGGCTGTCCATCCAGCTTCACCGCCTTCTCGGCAATCTTGCGGCTGGCTTCGGCCCCACTTGCCGCCAGCCCCAGCTCGACCAGCAGCTTGGGCAGCCGAACCTGCAACGCTCCGGGCGCACCCGACGGCCCCACTAAATCTGCATATGCCAGCGACACCTCTTCCAGATCCTCCGCCGCCTCTTTCTGTTGGAACATCTTTGCCCAATTCTCATCCGCGCTGAGGGCGGCCTCTTCGCCGTGAAAACCCGAAGTAATGGTCCTGGCCAGCCGCTTTTTCGCCTCCATTGGATGCAGTTTGCCGGCCAGAACATCGGCCTTGAGCAGTTCAAGCTCGGAGAGCCTGAGGTCGGTGAGAAAGACAAAGTACTTCCACATCAGCTCGTCGTTGATCGACATCAGCTTGCCGTACATCTCCGCCGGCGTCTCGTTGATCCCGATCGCATTGCCCAGCGATTTCGACATCTTCTGCACGCCATCCAGTCCCTCCAGAATTGGCGTCATCAGCACAATCTGCGGCTTCTGGCCGTAGTGCCGCTGCAGCTCGCGCCCGCAGAGGAGATTGAACTTCTGATCGGTCCCGCCCAGTTCGACGTCGCATTCAAGCGCCACCGAGTCGTACCCCTGCATGACCGGATAGAGCAGTTCGTGCAGGCTGATGGGCTGCTCGGCATGGAAGCGCCTGGAGAACTCGTCGCGCTCCAGCATCTGCGAGACGGTGAAGTGCGCCGTCAGCCGGATCGTGCCCTCGTAACCGAGCTTGCCTAGCCACTCGGAGTTGTAGCGCACCTCGGTCTTCTCCGCATCCAGAATCCGGAAAACCTGCTGCTTATAGGTCGCCGCGTTCACCTGAATCTGCTCGAGCGTGAGCGGTTTGCGGGTCGCATTGCGCCCCGTCGGATCGCCGATCAGCGAAGTAAAGTCGCCGATCATAAAGATGACCGTATGCCCGAGCTGCTGAAAGTGGCTCAGCTTGCGCATCAGCACCGTGTGGCCCAGGTGCAGGTCGGGCGCTGTCGGGTCAAAGCCGGCCTTGACGCGCAGCGGCCGTCCGGTTTTGCGACTCTCTTCAAGGCGCTCGCGCAGGTCGCTCAGGCGGATAATCTCCGCTGCGCCCTTCTCGAGCAGGTCCATCTGTTCATCTACGGGTAAAAATGCTTGCATAACAAGTCAAGTATATGAGGTCCCGGCTCGATGAGGTTCCGATTCTCCTTGATCGATGTCTCTGCACCCTTTTGCCGGGCGCCCTCATCCAAGCCGCTAGGAGAGCGGATATTTATGCCTACAGTCAGTGGACGTGCCGTACAAGTCACCGCAGCTGGCCGCGCCTTTGCGCTGGTGCAGAAGCAGTTTCCCGATCCCGGCCCCGGTCAGGTGCGCATCCGTGTGCAGGCCTGTGGCGTCTGCCACAGCGACGCCATCACCAAATTCGGCGTCTTTCCCGGCATCACCTATCCCCGCGTTCCCGGCCACGAAATCGCCGGCGTCCTCGATGCTGTGGCGGCCGACGTGCCGATGTTCAAGCCCGGCCAGCGTGTCGGCCTCGGCTGGCACGGCGGCCATTGTAATTACTGCACGCCCTGCCGCAGGGGCGACTTTATGCTGTGCACAAATGGACAGATTGCCGGCATCTCGTTCGATGGCGGCTACGCCGACTATACGATTGCTCCAGCAAACGCGCTGGCTCTGATTCCGGATGATCTCGCGGACGCGGACGCGGCGCCGCTGATGTGCGCGGGCGTAACCACCTACAACAGCCTCCGGCACAGCGGTGCGAAGCCGGGCGACCTGGTGGCCGTCCTGGGGATCGGAGGGCTGGGACA
Organism: Occallatibacter sp.; assembly: GCA_036519195.1. GTDB lineage: Bacteria > Acidobacteriota > Terriglobia > Terriglobales > Acidobacteriaceae > Telmatobacter. The sequence continues at coordinate 19,282 of DATDLS010000169.1, forward strand.
CCTGGGCGTGCAGTTCGCGGTCAAGAGTGGCTTCCGCACGGTGGCCATTGCCCGCGGACAGGACAAGGCTCCGCTGGCCAAGCAGCTGGGCGCACATATCTACATCGACAGCACAACTCAGGATTTTGCGGCTGAGCTCGAAAAACTGGGCGGAGCAGCGGTGATTCTGTCGACGCTGACCAATGCAGAGAGCCTGACGGCCGCCGTGGCCGGGCTGGGGCCGAATGGGAAGCTGTTGATCCTCGGCGTACCGGACAAGCCGTTCAAAACGAACGCGATTCCGCTGATCATGGGAAACCGGTCGATTGCGGGGTGGGCTTCCGGAACGGGGATGGATTCAGAGGATACGCTGAACTTCAGCGCGATGGCTAACGTGAAGCCCATGATCGAAACCTATCCGCTGGAGAAGGCAAGCGAAGCCTTCGACCGCATGATGAGCGGAAAGGCGCGGTTCCGTGTCGTGCTGAGGACCGCGAACTGAGTCAGAACCTTAACCGTTCGAGAGCCGGGGGGCACGCCGAGAGGTATCGCCCCCGGTTTCCTTTGGGACTTTTCGTAATCGATGTGGAGAGCAGCTCCGGCTTTGCGTGCTGGCCGGGTTATCATCCATCCCGTGATTGTGGCGGCACAAGTTCCCGTTCCCGGCTCTCGGCGCAACATGCGGGCGCGGGCGCATCGTGCTGCTGCGGCGGCGGCCGCCGCCTTGACCTCTCGACTTCTCATCCCAAAACTCGGCTTCCGTTTCCGAATCTGGTCCACCTGCGCCTGATTCCCGATGTGCGCTTGCTCTCGACTTCCCACGAGCAGTGGATAATGGAGAAATCATGGAAGAGTTCAGCCGCATTCAGCGTCTCCCCCCTTATGTCTTCAACATCACGGGGGAAATGAAGGTCTCCGCGCGCCGCCGCGGAGAAGACATTATCGATTTCGGCATGGGAAATCCTGACGGAGCCACGCCCAAGCACATCGTCGACAAGCTCGTCGAAGCGGCCATGAAGCCGCAGACGCATCGCTACTCGGTCTCCCGCGGCCTGCCCCGGCTGCGAAAGGCCATCTGCAACTGGTACAAGACCCGCTACAACGTCGATCTCGATCCGGAAACCGATGCCATCGTCACCATCGGCTCCAAGGAGGGCATCGCCCACCTCTGCCTGGCCATCCTCGACTCGCGCGACACCGTGCTGGTGCCCAATCCCAGCTATCCCATCCACATCTACGGCCCGGTCATTGCCGGCGCCCATGTCATTTCCGTTCCGGTGCATGACCGCGAACAGTTCCTCGCCCAGCTTGAAGAGCTCATCCCGCGCATGGTGCCGCGCCCCAAGGCGCTGATCGTCAACTTCCCTTCCAACCCCACCACCGAATGCGTCGAGCTTCCCTTCCTCACCCGCCTCGTCGAACTGGCCCGCGAGTACGGTTTTCACCTCATTCACGACCTGGCCTACGCCGACCTCGCCTTCGACGGCTACAAGCCGCCCAGCGTGCTTGAGGTTCCCGGCGCCAAGGATGTAGCCGTGGAATTCTTCACCCTGTCCAAGAGCTACAACATGCCGGGCTGGCGCGTCGGATTCATGGTTGGCAACCCGGTGCTTGTCTCCGCACTGGCCCGCCTCAAGAGTTACTTCGACTACGGCACCTTCACGCCCATCCAGGTCGCCTCCATTACCGCTCTTGAAGGCCCGCAGGAGTGCGTCAGCGAAATCTGCGAGACCTACCGGCTCCGCCGCAACGTGTTAGTCGAAGGCCTCAACAAGCTCGGCTGGCCCGTAGCCATGCCCAAGGCAACCATGTTCGTCTGGGCGCAGATTCCCGAGCAATACCGAAACCTCAAGTCGCTCGAGTTTTCCAAGCGCCTGCTCAACCAGGCCAAAGTCGCCGTATCTCCCGGCATCGGCTTCGGCGAAAATGGCGACGGCCACATCCGCTTCTCCCTCATCGAAAACGAAGAACGCACCCGCCAAGCCCTGAGAGGCATCAAGGCGATGTTTGCGAAGGGCTAGGCGGCGTCCTTGGGCAACGCCCGTTGCCCCCCCGGACCCGCAAAAGAGACAGACACCAGAACAATGCCGACAAGGTTTCAATCGGAGGGAAAAATGACTCCAAGCAACCGTGCTTAAAAAATCCGTGAGTAAAGAGAACGTGACGGACAGCTCGGGCACCTGTGGCTCACGCTGCTTGAACTTCGTACTCGGCCGAAGACAACCGCGCGCGCAACTGAACCAATCCAGATTTTCACAAACATTGGCGCGGCAACAACCCTCGAGGTCTCTGCAAGGCAGCAGTTGGCCAGCCTCATCAACTAGAGCGAAGCGTTCACCAAGCGTGCATCAGAGCCCGGACCGTCAAAAGATCTCGACTCTCTCCCTTTGCCTCTTGAGACGTATGAGTGAAGTAAGATCGTGGCAACTTCAGTCAAGCCCGGCAGCGAAAGTGTGAATCGCCGCGCAGCGGTCAACTGCGAACTTGAGCGAATCATCGCCGCGTCGTTGTCGACCACCTAGCAGAATCCGGGTGCCACGTGACTGCGAGCATGTTCGGAATCATTTTGCAAAGCAGTTTGCACCACGCCTTATTCAACAAGCCCACCTATTTTTTCTAACTGCACTCGCTCTGGTGATATCCACAAATTCCTTCCTGGATTTGCACTTGCTTCCACAGATCGAGCCGGCCTACTCTCCGAACAGCTGGTGACCCACAAGGAAATTGGCAACGCAGTTTCAGCCCGGCATTGCGATGCAACCTGCGATTTGAGTAAGGCGATTCAAGGTCGGCTTGTCCGGCCGTGAAGAGTCGAATTGAGATTGAAGTTGCATCCAAGGCAAGGCAGGAATGGGCGGATCTGGCTGGACGAGAAGATTCATCCGCAGTGCGAGCTGAGGATGCAAGGTTCAAGATCAGGCAGGGATTCATCATCGACTCGGCCGTCGATGCAGGATTCGGGGTAACCCGAAAATGCACAGGCGGCCAGGCCGGAGGAGAGGATTCGGGGCGACCCGAAAATTCGCCGCTGGCTGAGCTGCAGGACGAGTGGGGCGAGGCAACTCGCTGACCCACCCGTCAGCACTGCCGGAGGCAAGCTTTGGGGCGACCCGAAGATTCGCCGCTGGCAGAGCTTGGGCGATCGAGGAGCCGGGGCAACTCGGAACCTTATCATCAGGCTGCACGGGCGATTGATGATCCAACGGATGTGCGGGCACAGAAGAATGCGCCAGGGACTTTGGTCCCTGGCGTTTTTCTGTCACCAGCCGATCGAGCGATCGGTGATGCGTATCCAGCAGATCCGTGTCCATCCGGGAGCATGGCTTTCAATGGACCGCCGCTGTTTAGTGCATGCCTCCACCGCCCCCGGGCGCTGCGCCGGGCCGGTTCTTACTCAACAGAAACGCCAGAACCACCAGCCCAATGGACATGTAAGAAAGCTCCATATAAACGTCCTGGTAGCCTTGCATGGCCGCCTGGCGATTGAGCTGGTCATACATATTGGCCAGCGCCATTCCGGCGCCATTGGGACCGCCAAAGCTTCCCCCGAAGAAGCCGGAAAGCGTGCTCATGTGCTGCTGGTAAGAAATCGACGCCGGTGTCATGGCGCTTTGCAAATGCTGCTCGTGCCACATGGATCGGGTGGTCACTTGCGCGTTCGTGAGCGCGATCAAAATGCTGCCCCCAATGTTGCGCGCGAAATTGATCAGGCCCGCAACCTGATTGGAATCTTCCTTGGGCATGCCCACGTAAGCCGCCGTGGTGATCGAGATAAAGCAGAACGGCAGCGGCAGCATCTGCACCACGCGCAGCCACGAGGCGGCAGAGAAGGTCATATTCAGCGTGGTGACGTTGGCCGCATAGCGGAATGAAACCAGAAACAGAAGAAAGCCGACTACGGTCAGGGTACGCGCAGAAATCTTGCCAGTCGCGATGCCCGCCAACGGCATCATGAACACCAGCGTCACGCCGCCCGCCGTCAGCGCCAGTCCGGCTGTCGTCGCCGTCCATCCCAGAAGCTGCTGCATGAACTGCGGCTGAAGCACGGTATTGGCGTTCAGCACGCCGCCCACCAGTGCCATCAGAAAGCAGCAGATGGCGAAGTTCTTGAAGCGAAAAACCCTCAGGTTGATCAGTGGCTCTTTCCGCCGCCACTCCCACCACACCAGGGACACCATGCCAAACACAAAGAGAACTGCGAAAAAGCGAATAAAGCTGGAAGAAAACCAGTCGTTCTCTTCGCCCTTGTCCAGCATGATCTGCAGCCCGCCCATGGCGATGGTCAAAAAGCTCAGGCCCAGGTAATCCATGCGCTTCAGCAGGGTGCGGTCCGGCTTGATCCAGGGCGGATCTTCCACCATGCGGGTGACCAGAAAGAAGGCCAGAATGCCCACCGGAATATTAATGAAAAAGATCCAGCGCCAGGTAAAGTTGTCCGTAATCCAGCCGCCCAGTGTCGGCCCGATGGAAGGCGCCAGAACCGCAACCAGCCCATAAAGCGCAAACGCCTGCCCGCGCTTATGGGGCTCAAAGGAGTCCGCCATAATCGCCTGAGCCATCGGCTGCAACCCCCCGCCGCCGGCGCCCTGCAAAACCCGAAACAGCAGCAGAAGCGGCAGTGTGGGCGCCGCGCCGCACAAAAAGCTGGAAATGGTAAAGATCGTAATGCAGAAAACAAAGAAGTTGCGTCGGCCCATCACGTTCGACGCCCAGCCGCCCAGGGGCAGAACGATGGCGTTGGCAACCAGGTAGCTGGTCAGTACCCAGGTGCCTTCATCCGTGCTCGCACCCAGCGATCCGGCAATGTGCGGCAGCGCCACGTTGGCAATGGAGGTGTCCAGCACCTCCATGAACGCAGCCAGCGCCACGGTCATGGCAATCAGCCAGGGATTGACGCGCGGCTTCCACGGCGCGTGCGCAGGGGCCTGCGGGTTGTTTACGGTGACGCTGCCCGGAGCGGGCAACGCGGTCGAAGCTGCAGACAAGAGTTGTCTCCTCGGCGAGGTCCTGGTGTGTACGGCCCCGATCGGTCAGGTCCTGATCAGTGAAAGTCCCGGAGTGATCTAGTTGAAAGCACCTGCGGCGGTGGTTGCCAATCCGGCGGAAAACCCAGTCGCGCCCAGGGAACCTGTGCCAATCAGCGCGCTGCGCATGCTTGACTATAGATTCGATTTTGCGGTCTCAGGATTCATGGATTCTGTTGTCTGCCGGTCTAAGGCGGGATCGCCCGTCCGCCAGCCCAGCAGAGCGATTCCCAGTGCAACCCCTTGCATCGCCACGATAGACCAGGCGCAGGCCGGCCACTTGCCCAACGCCCAGAAAGCTCCGGGAACCACGCCGGCAGAGGTTCCGCCCAGGTAGTAGCAGGTCATGTAGAGGCCAGCCGCCGTCACCCGCGAACCGGACGGCGCGGCCACCCGCAGGTGGCTTTGCGCGGCGGTCTGCGCAACAAAAACTCCGCAGCAGACCAGTGCCAGTCCCAGAATGATCACCGCAAGGGAAGGCGCCAGCGTCAGCACAACGCCGGCCATCGAGCACACGATGGCCCCGGCGATACCCGCGCGCAGTCCGACCCGCGTGATGAAGTACCCGGCCGCGGGCGTGACCACCAGGCCGATCAGATACACAAAGAACAGTGTGCTGAGCGCAGTGGTCGAAAGTTGAAACGGGGGAGCGCTGAGATAAAAGCTAATCCAGGTGAAGACCCCCACCAGTGAGAACAGGACGTTGAAGCCGACAGCATAGGTGGCGACAAGCCGCCGGCTGCGGAACAGGTTCCGCACCTGGGGTACGAATGCCGGCCGCGCCCCGGCCTCAATCGCGGCCCGAGGCCTGCCTGGCGGCAGCCACGCAGCGACCGCACTGGCTCCGGCCAGTGAGCCCGCGCCGAGAACCAGAAACGCCACCCGCCAGTTGAACCAGTCTGTCAGAATGCCGGTGACCACCCGACCCAGGAAACCGCCCAGCGCCGTCCCGCTGACATAGAAGCTCATTATCAGCGCCACGCGCTCCGGCGGCCACTCTTCGCCAATGTAGGTGACCAGCACGGCAACCACGCCGGGCACCAGGATGCCTTGAAGAAATCGCCACAGAATCAGCTGCCCAAGCGATTCAGACGTAGCCGCCAGCAGCGTCGGGATGGAAACCGCCAGCAGCGAGGCAACAATCACCCGCTTGCGCGGCAGATGTTCGGTCAGCGCTCCAAACACCGGCGCCGAAAGCGCCACGCCCAGGGTGGCCGCGGAAACCGTGAGCCCCACACCTGTCTTCGAAGCGTGAAAGATCCGCGTAAGAAGGGGCAGCAGCGGCTGCGTGCAGTAGAGCTGAAGAAAGGCGCAGACGCCGCACAGTGTAACCGCCACCGCGGCCCAGTTGCCCGGTGAAGCGCGATCCGGCCAAGAGCGATCCGGCGAAATGCGATCCGATTGGAATGTGGAATCCAAGAATCAGGATAGTCGATCGTTCAACAGGAAAATTAGATATTGCCGTTAATGCCGGTGATCGTCGCTGCCGCGAGCCGGTCGGAGCCGTGCTGCCGGCCGCCCGGGTCAACGCGCTTGAGCGGGTCGTAGGATTGGTGCCGAATGACGCGGTTACGCCATTCGGCAGTAGGCTGGCGGAGAGCGTTATGCTTCCGTTGATCGATTTGCGGGACTCACCATGCTCGCGCTCCTGGGCGATGCGCCATGCGCCGTCGGCAGACTGCCGCGCATCCAACAACGTGAACGACGATTAGCTGCCGCAGGCTCCCTTTGAAATCCATGGTTCGCCACTGCCGGCCCCGCCGTTGTTGGTGGCCGGATTCTGCCCCTCAGTCCAATAGTCGGCAATGTAGCCGATCCCGTTTTCGCTCGCCGTCATCCCCCCGGTGTACACCTGGGTGGAACTCCACGCCGCAGCGCATCCACTGGGGCTGGTGACGGTAAGCGCTACGATGGTGGTGCTCGTCAGGCTGCCACTGGTACCGGTGATGGTCACCGTTGCCGTGCCGGCCGTCGCCAAGCTGCTAGCCGTCAACGTCAGCGTTGAAGACGCGCTGAGGTCGGCAGCAGGAATGACCGAGCCAGAGGAGAGCGATGCGGTCACTCCCGACGGCAGTCCGGAGACACTCAGCGTTACCGGGGAATCAAAGTCGTCTCTGCTGGCGGCCGTGATCGTGCTTGTAGCCGATCCTCCTTGCGCGACAGACAGACTGCTGGGCGAAGCAGACAGGGCAAACGACGGGTTGGACGACGTCGTGCCGCATGCACCGCCCGGGCCGGTGCAGCTGCCTAGATCGGATGTGAATTCGTTGTTATAAGCGCGCGCCGGATTCGATGTCCCGTCGCCGGTCGCGGTACTGCTCGAGCTCGGCTGATCGCGGTCGAACGACCAGAAATGGATTCCGCCCAAGCCGTTGCTCTTGGCCCAGGCTACTACCGTGTCCACGTTCGCCAGCGACAAGGTTTCACTCGCTCCGGCATCGGCCTGTCCGATCATCAGGCAGAGTTCGATCTGGCTGTACGGCGTGCCAAAGTTCGAGTGCAGCGAGTCCGCTGCTGCAATCGCCGATTGAGCCATGTCGCAGACCCCATTCGAGACGACGCAGTTGCCGGCGTTTACCGACCCGTAGTCAAACGCCATCAGGTCGATGGAGTAGTTGCCGCCCAGACCCAGCCTTCTGATCTCCGACATCACCAGGTTGCCTACGCTGTTTAGATTCGAACCCGTCGTCGAGGCCCCCAGCGACTGCAGGGTGAAACTGAAGCGCATCTTCGGATATTGCTGCTCGGCGGCGATGGTTGCGTTGATCAGGTCGTCAATGATCGCCTGCGACTGGCCGAGTTCAATATCGTAATCGACACCCAGCATGTTCGCCGAGTAGTAGGTCTTGATGAACGAGAGCATCTCCGCGCCGCTCGGACAATCAAACGTGCTGGCCGAGCCGCCCGTACTTACGATGTAGTATTTTCCGGCGTTGACGAAATCCTCGACGTTGGTGGTTTCCATGGCCGGCGTGATACCGCCCCAGTTCTCCGAGCCGCAGGTGCCGGTGGCGAAGGCCCAAGTCAAAGTAGAGTTGTCGGTCGGCATCGCGATGGTCACCGCCTCGGTCGTTCCGGTGACTGCCGACTGTTGTTCTCCGGTATTCCAGTTTGCGTTGACGGTTACATCCTTGAACGGACTGAAAAAGATCTGCGCGGAAGCGGTTGTGCTGAACAGCGCAATCAGGGCGACAGCCAAAACGACGACTGTGCGGCGGGAGAAGGCAAACCGTATCCGCGGTTGCCTGTCAGGAATTGTCATGCGTTTCTCCTTGAATTTAGTGAAATTTCCTGTAAAGCAAAGAAAATAGGACGCTTTCTCTGAATACTCGAAATTAGATCATTTATCCCAAGAAGTAGTCATATCAATGACTTAAATTAATAAAAATGATCAATCAGTGTTCGGTGCACAACAGTAGACAAGTGAAGAGGGATTGTCAATCTGCAAAAGGAAAGGACTGTAGATTTTTATAATCAGATGAATTTTCGGGCTCGGCGCAAGGACCTGTAATCCCCTGATTCGAAGGGGCCATTTGGTATTTCGGTGCTTCTGGCTACACGGAGCCGGTCGGGGAAGAAGGAAATCACGCGGTGGCTTGCTCTCTCGCTGCTCTGAGTGAGGGGATGAGCATCGATCATGATGGAAATCCCCCTCGCTCGATTCCGATCGATGAAGCGCGCAGCGAAATGCGCCAAAAGGCCCGGACGGATCGAGTCCGGGCCTTTTGGTGAGCGACCGCAAGATGGCAGCGGTCGCTGCGTTGGTTTCCTATCTCTCAATGGAGAAGTTCAGTGTGGTCGTTTGCGTTGTGCTCCCGCTCTTGCCGCTGATCGTAATCGGGTAAGTGCCGATAGGCGCAGAACGCGATACCGTCAGCGTGAAGTCCGACGTGCCCGAGCCGGTGATCGATGTCGGGCTGAAGCTGCCTGTCACGCCGGAAGGAATACCCGCAGCCGACAACGCCACCGCCGAGTCAAACCCGCCTGATCCGGTCACCGTAACCACCGCATAGCCGCTCTGCCCACGGTCCAGGTAGCCCGAGCTCGGCGATACGGAAACGCTGAACGCCCCCGCCGCCGCTGCTGTTACCGTCAGCGAAACCGTAGCCGTGTGCGTGACTCCGCCGCCCGTCCCGGTGATGGTGATGGTTGAGGTCCCAGCCGCAGCCGTTGAAGCCACCGTCAGCGTCAGCTTGGACGTACCCGATCCGGGCGCCGCGATCGATGCCGGACTGAAGCTGGCCGTCACGCCCTTTGGCAACCCGGAGGCCGCAAGCGCAATCGACGAGCTGAACCCGCCTGAGACCGCCGTTGTGATGGTCGAGTTCCCGGTGCTGCCCTGCGCCACCGACACTGCTGTCGGCGAAGCAGTCAGTTTGTACGCCGGTGTTCCCGCCGCGGTCACACTCAGCGCAATGGTCGCCGTATGCGTCAACCCGCCGCCCGTTCCGGTCACAGTGATCGTGGACGTTCCCGCCGCAACCGTGGAGGGTACAGTGATGGTCACAGCCGAGGAGCCTGAGCCCGGCGCAGCAATCGAGGTGGGACTGAAGGCAACCGTCACGCCCGAAGGCTGCCCGGTTGCACTCAATGCAACCACCGAATCAAACCCACCGGAGACGGTGGTGGTCATCGTTGACGAGCCGCTACTGCCCGCTACCACCGAAACCGAGGCCGGCGAAGCGGCAATTTTGAACGCCGGCGTCTGGCTGGTGGGCGCCAGTGCGTTGATCAGCCCGGCACCGTTGGGGCTGCCCCAGCCGGTTACCAGGTCGTAGCCGGTCACGGCCGAATAGCTGCCTGAGGTGCCACTCGTGATGTCGTGGAAATCCGTCGCATAGGCCGAGGTGATGTTTTCGGCGTAGATGGTCGGGTTGATGAAGCCGATCGGCGAATCACCATTATTGGCCAGTTGCTGGTTGACCAGCGCGATATAGCCGGCCCACATGGGGGTGGCGAAGCTGGTGCCGCCATATTCGTTGGCGGTACAGGTGGTCTGATCGGCACAGACATAGAAGCTGAAATTGGCGTTTGCCGAAACGTCGGGCCCATTGCGCAGCGTGGTCGATCCCTTGTTGCTGGAATTGATCACGCCGGAAAGCTGCTGGTAGGCGGGAATCTTAATGCCGTCCGGCGAGATGCCACCGCCGGAGTCCACCCATGCAGTCTCCGACTTCCATGCCCCGCCGGCGCTTGCGGTTGTCAGGTCTGTGCCGCCCACAGAGACCACGTTCGCATCGTCGGCCGGCCAGGCCTCGTTGCTCGACGACCAGGTCGAGTTATCGCCCGAGGCCGCAAAGAAGTTCTGACCCTGCGCCGCCATCTTCTCAAAGTAAGGATCAAGCGTAGAAGGATCCGCCGGCGTCCATCCCCACGAGCAGCCGATGGTCGTCGGCAGCGGGCTGTGCGTGGTCATCGCGCTAATGATCGCGGTGTCGGTCGAGCCGATGTACTCGACCAGGCTCGCCAACCCCGGCGCCATGCCGATGGCCTGCGTCATATCCAGCGTCTGCTCGGTGTCGTCGCAGTCGCCGCCGGCGCGCGTATCCAGGCAGGAGGTCGCGGTTCCATCGGTCGAAAGCAACGTGATGGGCACGTTGTTGGTCTGGCCCACGTTGGCAAAGTACTTATTCAAATCAGCCAGATCGGTACCTTCAAATTCAAACAGGCCCAGGTTCTGCCCTGCGCCGGTAAGAGCCGTGCCGCCGTAGTAGGCCTCGCGCATGTCGCTGCCCAAAAACGAAGCGGAAGGTCCGGAACCTGTGGTTGCATGGGTCACGACCTTGTCTTCGGCAATGCCGTGCGCCTTGGCGTAATCGCTCTTCTTCACAAACAGCGGATGCGGCTGCGAGAAATTATCCAGCCCGGAGACGTGCCATAACGGGAACTTCAAGCTGGTGGTCGGCTCGCGATCCGGCCCGTAGTAGGTGCGCTCTTCGCCGGGGTGACGGTAGGTATTCAGCGTCACATGAAACGCTTTTTCGACCGCAGAAACAGGCCCTTTGATCTGTACTTCCATGCCATCACGCGTCCCGCCAACCACCTCAAATCCACTGGATTTGGCAAAGCCGACTACGGCATCATACTCGGCCTCGGTTGGTCCGAACCGCTCGGTGAACTCGGCCACGGTGAGGAAGCGGTGGTAGGAGAAGCCGGTGGGATCGTAGATATCGTTTATGAACGACTTCAATCCTGCCCGATCGCGCAGCGGCAAGACAAGATCGAGTTGCATGGTCTGATCGGCAGCAAGACGCCCTGTGGGCGTTCCCGATCCGGTGCTGCTGGCCTCGCGGACATGGCGGGTTAACACGGTTTGCGCGTGGGAATTCATTGTCGCGACCGACAGCAATGCCGCAGCTGTCAGCAAGAGCAGACTGATTCTCCGAACCATGATTTCTCCTTGGGTGGATCTAATTTAACGGGGACCCGAAGTTTCAGCGCCGTGGGAGCGGTCCGCCGTCGAGTGCACGAAGGGTAGCACTGGAATTACGAATGGGGTAGAAAATTCACCCGTGCAGATTACGATAGTTTGCTGCCCTATAAATAGCTGTTGAGGGTATGGAAGGCTGGTCCGCGGACAATGCTCAGCTTGATTTCCCGCCGGTCGGAACGCCCTTCAGGAACTGCCCCAGCTGCCTGCTGTCGATTGCGCCAAGCTCATTGGACAGGCCCGGAGCTGACTTGCCCGGCGCCGCCAGCACAAAGCGCACCCCCACCCCGTCATTGCCCCAGCGCATGCTCTCGGCCTGAATCGTAATGGAGCGTTCCGCGGGCGGTTGGCCTACATCCGGCTTGGACAGGGTCATGCGAATAATCGTTCCCGGATACCAGCGCTCGGTCGTAATCACGTACAGCCCGGTCGAGCTGACGTCGCGGATCTCATGCGCTACCGGAGCTCCGCCCGTAAAGAAATGCGCCACCAGCCCGGCCACCGGCAGGCGCGCCGATTTGCGCGCATCTGCCGGCTCGGGTGAGAGAAAGCGCGACAGCCAGCCGCGCTTGGGTTTCTCCTGCTCGCCCGCGCGCTGGCTCATCGGGGGTGCTACGGGCGCCGGAGCTACCACGGCCTTGAGCGGCTCGGTCTCGGCCACGGGCTGTTGCCGAAGATAGGAAACTTGCGGCGATGCAGCCGTGCGCTCCTCGCGAACTTCTTCGCGCACCAGAGCCGGCCCGACGGGGCCTGCAATCGGCTCCCGAATCGGAATCAGGCTGGCCAGCTTTTTCGGCTCATCGCGAACCAGAACCGGGCCCTGAGCGACAATCGGCACGGCCGCCGCCGGCGTCGCCGTCTCCACAGGCGGCAACTGGTCCAGCCGCCATTCCAACTGCTCCGGCAAAGCAATCACCAGCCGGTCGCCGCGCTGTGTCTGCGACGAGAAGATGGAGTGCGACGGCAGCACCAGAACGCTGGCAGCCGGCGGACTGGACGGGGAAACCTTGAAGGTCGGGAAAAACTCGACTACATCCTGCACTCGGCCGTCGACGTCCAGGTAAAGCAAGTCCAAGGGCGCGCTGATTTCCGTCGTCACAATGCCGCGAAACGGAACCATCCACGCACCATTGCCGGAGTTGGGCGTGAGGATGGCGAGCCAGTCGCGAAAACTTGCCTGTGTGAAATCGCCGGCCACCACGTGCATGCCAAGGAAGCAGCCCCGCGTGTGGTTATAGGCGCAACTGTGACCCGGCTCCATGTGCCCGGCAACCTTCGCCAGTTCGGCGCGCAAGCGTATCCGGCCTTCCGACGGACGAGTCACGTCGGAGATCGAAAGCTTCATTCCGCCTTGTCCGGCTGGCGCCATTCGGGACTCCAAACACTACGATCGGCAAATTCTACCCGGAGAACAGCCCAAAAGCAGGCAAAAGTGCGGAAACGGGGACCAAACTGTCAACATCTTGTTCCGCAGCCCGCGATTCGCCCCTACCTCAGAGACGATATAACCGATTGCGGATAGAAGATATAACTAATTAGGGGCACGTAGAGTACGGCTCCTCCGCTGTTCCCTGATCAATTGGAGGAATACATGACTTTGGTACTCCCCTCGCAAGGCGGAGCTGAGAATATTCCTGCCCCACCCCGCCACTCCCAGCCGGACAAACCGGTCAACTCGCCGCGTCAGGTTCTGTTCGCCAGCCTGGTGGGGACTACCATTGAATTCTTCGACTTCTACATCTACGCCACAGCAGCCGTCCTGGTTTTTCCCAAGCTCTTTTTTCCCTCTGCCGACCCAGCAACGGCCACCCTGGCTTCGCTGGCCACCTTCGGCATCGCCTTCCTCGCCCGCCCCATCGGCTCTGCTCTGTTCGGTCATTTTGGTGACCGCATCGGCCGCAAGACGACCTTGGTGGTGGCCTTGGCGACCATGGGGCTTTCCACCGTCTCGATCGGCGCCCTGCCCACCTACCACAGCATCGGAATCATGGCGCCTCTGCTGTTGGCGCTCTGCCGCTTCGGCCAGGGCATCGGCCTGGGCGGGGAGTGGGGTGGCGCCGTTCTGCTGGCCGTTGAGAATGCGCCGCCCGGCAAACGAGCCTGGTACGGCATGTTTCCTCAACTGGGAGCGCCGATCGGCTTCTTCCTCTCCGGCAGCGTCTTCCTGCTGCTGTCCAACGTGCTCACTGACAAGCAGTTTTTCACCTTCGGCTGGCGGCTGCCGTTCCTGGCCAGCGCGGTACTCGTCTTCCTCGGTCTCTATGTCCGACTTACCATCACCGAGACGCCCGTCTTCCAGGAATCGCTCCAACGCGGCGAGCAGGTCAAGCTGCCCACCCTGGCCGTCTTTCACCGCCACATGCGCTCGCTCATTGCCGGAACCATGCTGTGTATGGCGACCTTTGTCCTGTTCTACCTGATGATCGTCTTCGCCCTCAGCTGGGGCACCACTGCGCTGGGTATTCCCCGCGGCCGGTTCCTTGAAATGCAGCTGCTCGACACCTGCTTCTTCGCTCTCATGATCCCCGTTTCCTCCGTCCTCGCCGAGCGCGGACGCCGCACCTCGATGCTCTGGATCACCGCCGCCATCTTCCTGTTCGGCTTTATTCTGGCGCCCATCTTTGTCGCCGGACAGGGCGGCGCGCTGGCCATGATGGCGCTCGGCCTGGCGCTGATGGGCCTCACCTATGGCCCGCTCGGCACAGTGGTCTCCGAGCTGTTTCCCACGCCGGTCCGTTACTCCGGCAGTTCACTCGCTTTCAACTTTGCCGGAATTCTGGGCGCCTCGCTCGCCCCTTACATCGCGACCTGGCTGGCCAAGAATTACGGCCTCCCGTACGTGGGCTACTACCTGTCAGCCTCAGCAGTGCTGACGTTTATCGGCCTGCTCATGATTCCGGAAACCAAGGACAACGACCTGGCTGCCCATTGAACACGCGATATTCAATTGGCAGGATTCAACGGCCCACACGTCGAATCGACAGCTGACAACTCACAGCCCCTGCGCCATCTGAGCCAGTTTGGCAACCGTGTTCATGTTGCGCGCGGTCCCGTTTTTCGCCGCAGGAATCGTCAGCTTCGACTCGCCCTGGCCATCCGGGTAATAGCCGTAAATCTCACGCCTGCCGAGCGCAAGTTCTTCCCTGACCTGCCCGGCGACCTTTCCTAAAGTATCGCGGGGAGGCGGGGCGTCCAGAAAAATCGCCACCGTCCGATTCCCTGGTACCCCGTGAAATGGATTCGCCGAAAGCACCGCTGCCATTTCCGGGGCCGTCCGCACCATCACGCCAACAGGTTTCCCCGCGTAAGCCGCCAGCGCAGCCTCGAGCGTCGCCTTCACCTCGGCCTCGCTCTTGCCGGACTTGAAAACGACATTGCCGCTGGCGATATAGGTCTTGACCGACTTGAACCCGGCCGCTTCGCACATCGCTTTGAGTTCCGACATGGGCAGCTTGCCCGTTCCGCCAACGTTCACAGCGCGCAAAAGTGCGATGAATGCCTGCATAGCTTCTTTTTTATATCCCCATTGCGCGTAAAACGCGCGTTCTTCAGAGCCGGGGTGGGGAGCGCCTCCACAACTTCGGACAAAATAACCTGGTGACCATTATGCACCTGTGCAGAGTTTTTCCCTGAGGCTCGGATCCTTCCTTTGCTGTTTCATGCGGTCGCTGAGCTCCCTTTCGCCGCCTGCGCGCAGAATGCCGTGCAGATGCGCAGGTTAATCAGCTAGGCCATCACCGTGCCCCAACCCACTTTGTATCCCGGCGAGGAGTGCAGGAGGTTGACGAGGTTCGAAACGGCCGGTTCCGGGTCATGGTTCACGAGCAAGGGAACACGCGCGATGCTCGCCACCGAACTCCACCTGCTTCGGCATCAAAATCGGCGCAAACCGAGGAAAAGATGTCAGGCGGGCCATTGAGCACCTTTTCGGTGAAGACTTCGCGGCGAGGGTAGAAATCTGCTGACTTCAGGGAGGCGAGGATGCCAAAGCCGCAGCCGATCAATCCGCGCGCGCCGCCGCGGCGGCCTGCCGATTGCCTGCCCGGCCCGGCGACCGCAGCTTCCAGAACCCCATCCCCAGACCGACCACGATGACCGTGATAAAAATGAACAGCAGCGGCATTTGCCACCTCTCGAGTGTGCCGGCCCACAGCCGGATGATGTGCCGCCCATAGCGCACCGCCAGCCACGCAACCAGCGCGTACCGCACCGTCCGAGCTGACCCAAACGTCAGCAGAAACGCTCTGCGCGAAACGCCCAGCGCCCCGGCTGCCAGCAGAAATGGTGCCAGCGGAATGGGCGGCGGCAGTATCGGCGGAAGGAAGACAGCCAGGATAGGGTGTCGTCTTACCCAGCCCACAATCCGTTGCAGGATACGCGCTGGAACCCAGCGTTCGAGCGACGCCTCGCCACTTTTTTTGCCCAGCGTCCAGGTCAGGTAACCGCCCACAAGGCTCCCCGCAACGGCGCTCAAGGCCAGCAGCCACGGATTGCCGTTATGCGAAACCAGCCAGAGCAGCAACAGGTCGGTCGACCCGGGAACGGCGAGCGGAACGATCGACGCATCGATGGCCGAGACCAGAAACAGCCCCGGGATACCGAAGCGGATAGCCCAGTGGGGGACGATCTGGTGATGAGCAGCCGGCGCCAAAACATTCACTGAGGATTGGACGCAATTTTTTCGCCTGGCGTCGTAAGTCGACACCAAAATTGGATTTGACCGTGCTCCCTGTACGGCATCCCGCCCCCGCTGTCCCACCCTCGGCGCCGTGTGAGGGAACGCCCGTATAAGCTAGTGTGAGCAGATGAGTTCGCTTGCCCACAAGCCGCCGGTGCGCGGCATGGAAGCCTTCGGCTTCCGCGACTTCCGCCGATATCAGTTGGCGCGGGTCATGGCGATCTTGGGAGCCGAAGCGCAGTCGGTGGCCGTGGCCTGGCAGGTCTACTCGATCACCCATCGCGCCCTGGACCTGGGATACACCGGCCTGGCGCTGTTTCTGCCCGGCCTGCTGTTTCTGTTGCCGGCCGGCCACGTCGCCGATCGCTTTGACCGCCGCCAGGTCATCCTGGTCTGTTACACCCTCCAGGTCATCTCGACCGCGGCGCTTCTGTTTTTGACCCGCGCCGGCATTCACAGTGTCTTCCCCATCTACATGACGCTCTTTTTCGTAGGGACGGGCCGCGCCTTTTCCGGGCCGGCCAGCGCCGCGCTCATCCCGCACCTGGTTCCCGAGAAGCATTTCGTCAACGCCGTCACCTGGGGCGGCGCCATCTTTCAGTTTTCCAACATCACTGGCCCTGCCCTCGGCGGAATCCTGTTCACGCTGCCGCTCACCCGTTTCATCCCAGATCCCTCGCTGGAAGGCGCAGGCATTGTCTACGTCTTTACGCTGGGATCGCTAGCCTGGTTTCTGGTGATGGTGGCCAGCCTCCACGTGCGTCCCGGCCGCATGGAGCACAAGGCCGCTTCGCTCAAAGTGGTCTTGGCCGGCTTCCAGTACATGATGCGCTCCTCGCTTCTGTTGGGCGCCAGTTCCCTGGATTTGTTTGTCGTGCTTCTCGGCGGCGCGACGGCTCTGCTGCCCATCTTTGCGCACGAAATTCTCGACCAGGGACCGCGCGGGCTGGGCATGCTGCGCGCCGCTCCCGCTGCCGGAGCGCTGATGATGTCGTTGACGCTGACTCGCTTCCCGTTTCGCCGCCGCGCCGGCCTGCGTCTGTTTGTCTGCGTGGCCATCTTCGGCGCCGCAACCGTCGTGTTCGGCCTCTCCCGCTATCTGTGGCTTTCGCTGGCCGCCCTGGCCCTGTCCGGGGCGGCAGATACTGTCAGCGTCATCATCCGCGGATCGCTGTTGCAACTGGGCACTCCTGCTGAAATGCGCGGACGCGTGAGCGCCGTCAACTCGCTGTTCGTCGGCGCCTCCAATGAACTAGGCGAGTTTGAAAGCGGCCTGACCGCCCAATGGTGGGGCGCCGTGCGAGCCACGGTCGCCGGCGGCATCGGATCGCTCGTCATTGCCGGCTTGTGGGCGGGACTGTTTCCCGGCCTCCGTCACGCCGACGAA
>DATDLS010000170.1:0-5642 GCA_036519195.1 Occallatibacter sp.
GGCCAATCTCCTCATATTCTGTGCTTTCGCTTCCTCTCAGAAGTAGGGCTAGGCCCAACATTGCTGTCAGCAGGGACAATCTGACCTACTGAACCTGATGGGTCTCTTGAGTTTGGGGCTCTTTGGCAGGGTTTGTTTCAGCAGAAAATTGGCCGCTTTCGCCGAGAACTTCTCTGGGTCGAAGTTCTTGTCGGCCTATGCTGGGTATTTTTAGTAAATCCCCGAAAAGTCAATTTGAATGCGGGGACCGGGCGGACGAATGCTATTATTGTCCAACCCCCGCGAAAGTAAAATCACCCCTATTTTTGCCCAACCCCGCGTTGTCTGGAGGCTGGACCGGCTCGGACGAAATCTGGCCAACCTGGGAAGGCTTATCGCTGAACTTGAACAACGTGAAGTCAGCTTTGAATCGTTGACGGAGAAGATCGAAACAACTTCTCCAACAGGTTGCCTCGTCTTCCACGTTTTCGCCGCCTTGGCAGATTCGAACGCAACCTGACCCTCGAATGATCCGTTGCCGGCCTTACGGCCGCTCGTGCCCGCGGACGCAAGGGTGGGCGCCCTCCCCTAACTTTTTGCCAAAGAGATCAGGACTATCCGCGCCTTACTCAAAACAACCGACATCCCGGTTGCTGAAATCGATTTTGGTTAAATCTTTGGGTGTCGCAATTCACTAGGGCGCGTTTGCATTTCAACACATCATGTGTGGCATTTTGGGCGCTTTGCTTAAGACCCAGTAATTGGCTGTAATTAGGGTTCGCAATCCGGGCTTGTTCATGGGGTCAGGGCGGTTGACCGCCAACTTCAAACTATGCCCGAAGGTACTCTGGGGCACTCTTGTCCTTCAGAATTCGGCGTATAGTTATTTCGGGCCGAGGCCTATAACGCCTTGAATACACCGCAGTTCTCGGCCACCACCGAAGTGCAAGGCGCAACCCCGATCACTCAGGTGGGTACACTTAATTTCGGGCAGATTACCGCTGCCTCGGTTGCGCCCCGACTGTTCCAGTTGGGGCTCAAGTACATTTTTTAGTGTGAAACAGAAACATCTGTCTAGAAGGAGGTAGAGCCTATCCTTCTCAGGAGGAAGTAAATAATGTCAGAGGTCTACACCATCGCAAGTGTTCTTCTGTTGCTGGCGGCTACGGCAACGGCTCAAACTGCCCAGCCTTCACCGGCGCCAACGATGTCCCAAATCACACAGAGTTTTATCACAGTCGATTCGCCAGTTGTGGTGCTTCAGCACGTGAGGGTGATTGACGGAACCGGTTCTGCTCCTGTCGATGACCAGAGCATAACGATACAGAATGGCGTAATTCAGGCTCTCGGGCCATCGGCCTCGATATCAGCCCCCAGTGGAGCACGTGTCATCGACATGTCGGGGCGGACGGTGATTCCCGGACTTATTGGCATGCATGACCATCTTTTCTACCCCGCACCGACAGGGCGGGGACGGCTCGCCTCAGACGGGGTTTTCCCGATGTACACGGAAATGGCCTTCAGTTTCCCGCGGCTATATCTCGCCGCCGGGGTGACCACCATTCGGACAACGGGCAGCTTGGAACCCTACGCGGATCAGGAAATCAAGAGCTACATAGATTCGGGGCGAGCCCCGGGTCCGGAGATTTACTTGACGGCGCCTTATCTCAATGGCTCTGGCGGCTTCTCCCTGCAAATGCATTCTCTGTCGGGCCCGGAGGATGCCATCCGAAATGTAAATTATTGGGCCGATGAGGGCTTTACTTCGTACAAAGCTTATATGCAGATTACCCGGTCTGAACTCGGCGCGGCTATCAAGGCCGCGCATGCCCGAGGGCTGAAAGTGACAGGTCACTTATGCTCCGTCACGTTTCGGGAAGCAGCAGAATTGGGCATTGACGATCTGGAACATGGTTTGGAGGTCGACACCGACTTCGTTCATGGCAAGGACGCGGATACGTGCCCAAGATCCGCGCAACAAAGCCTGCTCGATCTGGATGTCCACGGGGAGCCGCTGCGTAGTTTGATCGATTTCTTGGTGCAACATAAGGTGGCAGTTACGTCTACGTTGCCCGTCTTTGAAGCCGGCGCCCCCAATCGCCCCCCGCTACAGATGAGATTTCTGGATGTCCTCTCCTTGCCGTCTCGCACCGACTACCTGATCGCCCGGGCCCATGCGGATGAATCTGGTGCTAACAGCGCCGTGATATTCAAGAAGGAAGAGGCGTTCGAGCTCGCCTTCGCCAAGGCTGGCGGTGTCTTGTTGGCCGGACTAGATCCTACCGGAAATGGGGGAGTTGTCGCTGGATTTGGCGACCAAAGAGAAGTTGAATTGTTAGTCGACGCGGGGTTTACACCCCTGGAGGCAATCCACATCGCAACCGAAAATGGAGCAAAATTTCTTGGCGATGAAAAGATCGGAACGCTGAAGGTTGGCAAGCAAGCCGATATCGTTGTTATCAAAGGTGACCCGAGCCGGAAGATCGACGACATAGAAAACGTGGAGATAGTGTTTAAGGATGGGAAGGGATACGACTCGCAGAAGCTGATTGATTCTGTTCGCGGGTTGGTTGGGTACCGATAATCCAATAGGTTTTTGGTTCAGAGTACGATTGGATGCCTCGGGAGCGACGTGAAAGCTCGCGTCGGACCGTCAAGGCGTCCAAGAACTCATCGCTTGGATCGGCTCCAATCCGGTGGAGAGAGCGGATATGGAGTCGGCCACGCGCAAGGATCTCCGGATTTCCGCATGGACAGCCCTTCGCGGGCGATCTACTCCGTGTGCGCCGCCCTGCTCGACGATTTGAACGCGACATGCACGATGGCCATGCTTTTGTTCTTGCCTTTGCGGTTGCTGCCGACCGACATCGAACAGAACTAACCAGAGAGATCAGAAAACCTACTGTCTCTGGGAGGATAAAAAACTTCCTGACACCACACCATGGCCTTAAAATAGGGTGGTTTATAAACTACAGCAGAATTGAATGATGGAATTCAAACAAACCGAGACTTTCGTAAATGGCGAGTCCGCCTCAAGGATGAAGGGATGCATGCTCGGATCGCATCTCGACTGGATCGTCTGGCCTTTCGGAATACCGGGGATGTAAAGCCGGTTGGACATCGAATCAGCGAACTCCGGATCGACTATGGCCCTGGCTAGCGCTTCGGCGCTTTGCAGAAGGGTTAGCGTGTCTATTTCAAGAAGGGGGGGCACGACACCAAACGTTAAAAATCGTACGATAGCCTCTCATTGTGTCTGTCGGGAGGACCACCCAGCAGGAGCTGGGCTGTATCGTGAGATATGCCATTTCGCTTGCAGTTCGTCTCGCTACTGTACCTGTTTTTTGGAAGCCAAGCAGTCATAGGGCAGCAGCCACCATGTACAAGTGCGGTGGGCGAGCCAATGACGGTCGAGGGCAATGCTCCAGTCGTAACGCTAAACTTCAAGCGCTTGGACGGGACGATAAGATCCGCCCGCATGGTCTTCGATTCAGGGGGCGGTGCGATCATTTTGGACGAAAGCCTGGCAGATGATCTCGGATTGAAGCCTGCGGGCGAATCAATCGTAGAAGACGGTGCGCGGTTTGCTCCTACAAATCCACCAGTAGCTCAAGCCGGCTCGATGCTGGTCTCGCTTTCGACGAGTAAGGCGTTCATACATCTGGGCACGGGCAGTTTCGATACTCGGGAACGCACCGAGGGGCTTCTGCCTGGAAAGGCCTTGGAGCCCTATCAGGTAGTGCTCGACTACCCGGGGCGGCGCTTCACAATCGCGCCCGCTGGCTGTGTCAAGCACCGTGGCGTAAAGGTTTCAAGCCCGTTCTTGCCCGCGAGTGGCCATCCGAGAATCGATGTTTCTGTGGAAGGCACCAACTACGGTCTGCTTCTCGATACCGGGTCTCGCGTAGCGCTGGCACGTCGTGACCTGCTCGAAAGCCTCTCAGCAACTCATCCCACTTGGCCGCATTCGACCGGAGCCTCCGGAACAGCTGACATGCCGGGTGGAAATGGAGAGGAATTTCTGCTGCGAGTGCCCGAAGTGACCTGGGGAGCGCTCCATGTCACGAACGTCTTGTTTGTCTCTCGCCCTAACGAAACGTACAGCACCAGCTCTTTCGAAACGCCCGGCTCGATTGCGGGAGCTCTCGGAGGAAATGTGCTGAAGAACTTCCGTGTTGAGATGGATTACCCCCACGGCACAACCTACCTGGAGCAGAAGGTCGGCGATTCCGGCAATGATATGAACTCTGCAGGAATAGTCCTGGATCTGGATGAGGCGAGCAATCTCGTGGTCCGCGCAATTTCCTCCACGGCTGCAGCCCTGACAAAGATGAACATTCACCCTGGCGATCAGATCGTAGAGATCGACGGGAAGCGTGGGATACCGTGGAAGGTTGTCGACGCGTCCGATGCGTTGTCTGGTGCTGAAGGGGAAACAAAGCGGCTCGATATAAGAAGAGACGGCAAAGAGATTCAGACGATCGTCGTAGTCGCGCACCTTCTCTAGGGGGTTTAGTCGAAAATACCCTCCATGGGCTTTGGGGACAGACGCCAGGGCCTGCGATGCGCAGGCGCTCCTGCTTTCAAAACGCTCGCGCTTCAAGGAAGCGACTGTATACTGTGGGTACCCCGCAGAGGTAGAGCGTGAACCCTTCCTCGACCATCGCGCAGGCGGAGGCGCCCGATCGAATGCTACGGCCCCTCTACGTCGATCTCGACGGCACGCTGGTCAAATCCGACACCCTCATCGATTCGCTCCTCGTGCTGGCCCGCACCCATCCTGGTCGCCTCTTCAGCCTGCCGCGAGCGCTCGTCCGCGGCAAAGCCGCCCTCAAAGAATTTGTTACCCAGACGGTCTCGCTCGACGTCGCACATCTGCCCTATCACGGCGAGCTCCTCAGATACCTCCAAAAGGAGCACTCCCGCGGCCGTGACATTTATCTCGCTACCGGCGCCGACATCCATCTTGCCCGCCGCGTCGCCGACCATCTCGGCATCTTCACGAGCGTCCTCGGCTCCGATGGCGTCCGCAACCTTACGGGCAACAAAAAGCTCGACACCCTGCGCAGCCATCTAGGCGCCCAAGCCTTTGACTACATCGGCAATGACACGCCCGATCTGCCCTTGCTGGCGCAGGCTGCCGAGCCCATGGTCGCCAATCCCACCCTCGGTCTGCACATCCGACTCAAGGCCCGCGACATCCGCCCCGCTCAATCGTTCCTCGA
This sequence comes from Occallatibacter sp., assembly GCA_036519195.1. Classification (GTDB taxonomy): domain Bacteria; phylum Acidobacteriota; class Terriglobia; order Terriglobales; family Acidobacteriaceae; genus Telmatobacter. Next base: position 5,205 of record DATDLS010000170.1, read on the forward strand.
GCGCGAGTCGACCTTACGGTCCGCCATGAAGGTCGTGCGCTGGCACCAGTGGGCCAAGAACCTGCTCGTCTTCGTTCCTCTTCTTTGCTCGCACTCGCTGACCGCGGAAAAACTCCTCACCGCTCTCGGCGCACTGGTCTGCTTCTCGCTTACCGCCTCGTCCACCTACATCGTGAACGACCTGCTCGATCTCGAAGCCGATCGCTGCCACCCACTGAAGCGTCTGCGGCCTTTCGCTTCAGGCAATCTGCACCCTGCGACCGGACTGCTCATCGCCGTAATGCTGCTCGCCGGCGGCCTGGCGATCGCTGCCCTGCTTCCCGGCAGCTTTCTCCTCTGGCTTCTCGTCTACCTCGCCACCACCCTGGCCTATTCGCTCTATCTCAAGCGCGTCGTACTGCTCGACGTGCTGGTCCTGGCCGGCCTTTACAGCCTGCG
>DATDLS010000171.1:0-9443 GCA_036519195.1 Occallatibacter sp.
GTAAACAGTGGTTGCCACTGCCTCCACCTAACTCATCGCCGGATCGTTATCTCCGGCATCCGAGCCTGATCTGCACACCGACCCACCATCTATCCTGTTGTAAATTCGCGTGATAGTCGAAAATCTAAAAGAGCCGCACCCAAGTGAGTTTCCCATTGAGATCATGCTGAGCCCGTTGGAGAATGCTGAAGGAATCCTGGTGAAGGCAGCGATCCGCGACATCACGGCGCGCGATCAAGGCCAACGGCGCAGAGGATCTATTCGTCCGAGCATGACTCTCTTACCGGTTTGCTCAATCGCATGCTCCTGAATGAGTTAACCAAGCCCGGCCGGGCTTGACAGCGACTGAGTGCGGGCGGCGCATTGGGGAATTTCTGCAGATGCTGAAATTGCTCCCCGCCATATTCTGGTGAAAGCAAAGCCGTTCGTCCTCAGCGCACCACGCCTGCATCCCGCGTCGGCCAGTAGACAAAGACCGCTTTTCCGTAGATCAGGCTGCGCTCCACCGGCCCGAACTCCCGGCTGTCGGACGAGATCGAGCGGTGGTCTCCCATCATGAAATAGGTCTCATCCGGAACCACCATCTCGGCCATGGAGCGGGTGTCGCGATACTCCTCCGGAACGTAATTCTCAATCAGTCGCGCGCCATTCAGGTAGACCACGCCATGGTCGATGCGCAGCCGGTCGCCGGGCAGCGCTACGACACGCTTGATGTAGCTCTTCTCCGGGTCGCGCGGATAATGGAACACCACCACATCGTTCCGCTCGATGGCCGAGATATGGTAGACAAACTTGTTGATGAACAGGCGATCGCGGTCCTCTAGGCGGGGCAGCATGCTGGTGCCTTCCACGCGGACCGGCTGGTAAAGAAAGGTGATGATCAGGACGGAAGCTATGGCGGAGACGAAAAGGTCGCGCAGCCAGAGGCCGACGCCGCTGGATTTCTTGGACGGCGTTTGGGCAGGATGAAACTCGGGCGGGCCGGAATCGGCCGGAAGCGCTTCGGGCGCGTTAGAAACCGGGAGAGGATCGTTTGAAACCGTTTGCATTGCCGCCTTGCCCTTGGAATCGATACCTACAGGTTAAAAAGAGCGAAAATCAATCGAGCCTTCAGGGGGCGAAAACACGCCGTGCCCACTTCCCTACCCCCATACAGCCCAATCTGATTCGACTCTATTTTTGAGCTGATGGTGAGCCAGATCGAAAAACAGCTCTCAAACCTAGTATAAACGCAGCCTCAAGTGAACCTTCGCCGTAATCGCTGACGAGTTGTCAGTTCCTTCGCTGAAAAAAGCGGGGACTGGTTGAGGAGTCCCCGCGTAGATTACTCTTTATGGTAGAACTCTATCTATTAATCTACATGCAAACGCCGCTGTTGCCGGCGTTATCGATTCCCTGCACCTGGGCCGAAGTCAATCCCGCGTGGAACACCGCGACATCGCTGATCGGGCCGGCGAGGGGGTGGTTTTGGTTGACTTGCTTCCCAAGGTCGAACCAGCCGCTGCTGGGCAGGAGATGCTTTGGTCCCACGTGACCTCGCCGGGCGGAGTCGTCGCGGGCTCTAGAACCCCATTGCAGTAAATCTGCGCCGGGTTGTTGGGCATGGTCTTCCCTCCCCACACCGTCGATTCGCGCAGCCGAACGCAGTCAAGCTCCCCCCAGAGTTCGACGAGAACTGGGCTTCTGCTTCTCCCCTATACGCGCTAAACGGGATCAGAATGAATCAGGCAACTCTCCGGGACTGGTTCCGGCGCGGAATGGCAGGCGCGGCCGGTGGTCAAACTTGGATTGCCCTGCTAATTTCTTGTAGAAATGCAACGTGTCAAGGAGATTGAAACAGATTCTACGCACTCAGAATTCTGAAAAGCAATAGAACTTTGGTTCTTGAGGAGGACAATTTAGTAATCCGGGCCCGGCCTGCCCGGCTCGCATTGGGACTTATACCTTTCTTGCCCTCAGAATTCGGTAGGATGGTCCGCGATGCCTGAGGGGAATCTCTGAGAATTCACGCTTCCATGCTGGCTCCCTTAACCGCCATTCGCGAGCGATCGATGCGTTTTGCGCAGCCAGGAGGTGCCCTCCCCAATATGGCGTGAGGCCAGAAAGGCCGCACGCCTACAACCTTGCAGTCGCAAACCCGCTCTCTCGCTGGCGGAGCCACGCCCAGATCGCGGTTCCCGAATTGCCTTGATCGATGCGAGGTCTCCCTCAAGCAACTGCCGGTTCTTCATCGAAGAGAAGATCTCTTCGATCAGGATGCGCTTCGGCACGCCCAGATTGCGCGAAGCCGGGAAGCCTCGGAAGGATTCGGCCATCACGCCCAGAAGTGACGTATCGCAAAGCGTATCGCGCCGCGAAGGTAAAGGGACATTGAAGCCCCTTGGGAATCAGCTCTTCAGTTCCTCGAGTAGCCACGCTTTCGCGAACTTCAGATCGCGGTTGACCGTCGCTGTCGACACCTCCAGAATCTTGGCGCACTCTTCGCACGTCAGGCCGCCAAAGTACAAGAGTTCAATCAAGCGACCCTTGCGCGAATCCTGTTGCGACAGCCTGGTGAGCGCTGCATCCAGGTCGAGCAACTCCGGATTGGCTGCTTGTTCGACAAGTAAGGCGTCCTCCCAATCGACTCTTCGCGCGCCGTCGCCGCGCTTCACGCGGCGAGCTGTTCTGGCGTGATCGACCAATATCCTGCGCATGGTGATGGCCGCTATCGCAAGAAAATGCGCCCGGTCCTGCCAGTCATTGTCGGCGGAGCTTAGCTTCAAGTACGCCTCATGCACCAGCGCGGTAGGACGCAGCGTATGATCCGGACGCTCTTGGCGCATGTAATAGGAAGCCAGCGAGCGAAGCTGCTGATAGATGAGCGGCATTAACTCATCCATGGCTCTCGGGTCCCCGGCACGCCATGTTCGCAGCAGTTGGGTTATCTGACGCTGTGGTTCAGGAGGCACGGGAGCATTCTGTTCACTCATGGTTACCTTCTCTCGGGCCCGAAACCTGTCGCGGACGCCGCCTTAGAAAGATCTCTGTGCCTGGGCGAAAAGCTTCTGCGATGCGCCTAATCGCGGCGACCCCGCTGGCGATGTTTTCAACCGAATTGCCAGCGCTTCCGCCAGCAGGGGTTCGGCCTCTTGGCTCCTCCGCTCCCGCAGCATGAGACTGCCCAGCGACTCAAGAGCATCCGCAAGCAAAGGATTGCCGGCAGGAAGCCTGGCTCGGTCGATGGAGAGCACCTGCTGGTAGCTTTTATAGGCCCGGTCCAATTCGCCATTGGCCTGAAACCACCTGCCCGACACGGCCAGCACGTTCGCAGTATCCAGACCGCTTCCGCCATCGTTTTTCTTCGCCGTCTCCGTTGCGGAATCGCTAAGCTGCTTGGCCTCGGCCAGCTTGTTCCGCGTAACCAGCACATCGGCAAGCGCGATCTTTGTGTTGAGCAGGCCGGCCAGTTCTCCATTGTGCATTTGCACCGCCAGCACGCTGCGAAAGATCTGCTCCGCCTTCCCCACCTCATTCTCCTCTTTGTAGAGCAAGCCAAGCGCTTCCTGCGCTCGCGTGACTCTTCTGTTGGTCGCTCCCAGCGCAGCTGTCTCAACCTTCATGGAATCGCGGTAGTACTGCTCCGCTTCTTTCCATTTCCCCTCATCGCGCAGTTCATCAGCGAGGCCGAACTCCGTGTCCCCGATTGACATGTTCCCGGGATCGAGTGTTTTACGCTCCACCGCAAGTGCACTCCGCAAAAGCTCTTCCGCCTCAACATGCTTACCAGATGACTGCAGGACAGATCCGAGCATCTTCAGTGCCTGCGCTGTGTCCGGCGAGTCCTCGCCCAGAGAGCTTCTTGATACGTCAAGCATGCGACGGGCTGCAGTTTCTGCCGAGGCAAAATCACCCTTATGCATATAGACCACGCCAAGGCCATCGAGCGGCATCGTTATTTTCGGATTCACCGATCCGGGGATTCGATCCCAGATCGCGACTGCGCGGCTAAATGACTTTTCGGCATCTGCCCACTTGCCGAGGTTTGCCTGGGAGATGCCGAGGAAGTCCAACGTCTCGGCCGTCTCTGGACTCGACTGGCCAAGCAGAGTTTCGCGCAGGTGCAGGGCCTCGGTACACATCGCCTCGGCGCGCACGAAATCGCCCTTATCCACAAGCAGGTCAGCGACATCCGTAAGCCCCGCTGCAGTTTCAATGGAATTCTCCCCAAATGTTCTTCGCCAGATTGCGAGCGAGCGTTCCATGAGGCTTTCTGCGCGGTCGATCTCACCTAAATTGTCGTAGATGTGACCGAGCGTGGCGTACAGGCTCGCCTGCACCTCCGGCTCTTTGTCGAGCGTCCGGCCGACTTGCTCCATGCCGCGGTCGAGCAGTTCCCGCGCAGATGGGCTGCGGCCTTGCGCGACGTTGGGATCGGCGGCGCCAAAAACGTCTTCGAGCAGTTGGGAGACGCGCTCCGAGCGCTGTAACTGCACCTCGGCCTGCGTACGTTCCCGATCGAGCCGCCTGGCTAGCAATGCTATGCCGATGCTGAACCCCACAATCAGCACAAGAAGCAGGCTCGCAGCGCTCACGCCAAGCTTGTGCCGGTAGATAAATTTGCGGGCGCGATATGAGAGCGAGTTCGATCGTGCCTGCACTGGAAAGCCCCCAAGGTAGCGTTCCAGGTCCTGCGCAAATGATTCAGCGGAAGAGTACCGCTGCCGCGGATCCTTTTCCAGGGCCTGCAGCAGGATGCGATCCAAATCCGCATCCAGATTCGGTGCCGGGGGTAGCGACTCACAGATAATGTGCTCTAGCTCAGCCAGGCTGGCGCTCGACGTGCTGAAGGGGCGTTCTCCTACCAGCAACAGATACGACAGCACTCCCAGCTGATACACATCGGTGGCGGTGGTAATAGTTTCCCCGCGAACCTGTTCGGGGCTGGCATAGTCGGGCGTCATCAGCCGTGCAGCATCCACCGTCTGCGTTCCGTTTATCAGCGTGTCTGGGCTCAAAGCCTTGGCAATGCCGAAGTCGAGCAGCTTGGGGCTCCCTTGCTCCGTAATGAGAATGTTGTCAGGTTTCAAATCGCGGTGCACAACCAGGTGCTTGTGGGCGTACTCCACCGCCCGAACCACCTTGATGATGAGCTGGATGCGAGCCTCCCGATCGAACGTTTGCTGGGCACAATACTGGTCGATCGGCTTGCCGGCCACGAACTCCATAACCACGAACGGCATACCCTCGGCAGTCGTTCCTCCATCGAGCAGCCGGGCAATGTGGGGATGGTCAAGGTTGGCCAGAATCTGACGTTCGCGCAAAAAGCGTTGCCGAAATTCCGAGGTGAGCAGGCCAAAAGCCACTACTTTGATGGCGACTTCCTTGTTGTACTCGTCGTCGGCACGAATCGCGCGGTACACGACGCCCATTCCGCCCCGCCCCAGTACTTCAGCAATTTCATAGGGACCCAGGTGGTCTCCGGCCGACGGCAGTGACAAATGGATGGTGTCGGCGGCAGCCCTGGCTACGGTATGCTGAAATGAGGTATCTCCTTCAATCGATTGCAACAACGAATCGATCCTGAGGCGCAGCGTGGGATCGTGGCTGCAGGCTTCGTCGAGATATCGTGAGCGCTCGCTCTCGGCAAGCTCGACGGCAATACCAAAGATCTCCTGAAGACGGATCCAGTCCTGGGCTGTCAGCAGAGTGCGCATCGTCTATCCCCGAAAGTCTTTACAAGATAAAGTTCTCACACTTCTATGAGCGCGCGAGAAAAATCTGCTTTTCCGTGATAGAGCCGAACCTGGTTTATCGCCTTAACAAGTACAGCTGGTTTTGAAAAGCTGCAGAATCTCACTTCATTCCGTTGGAGGTTAGACCATGAAAGTCAGTACGCACGCGCTACTCGTTTTTCTCATTGCCTTGAGCACCACAGTCTGCCATGCAGATTCCGAGCCGACCCTTTCCTGCAAACCGGGCGGCGATCCAGCAACGCCACAGCCGGCGATCACGAGCCGGCTGGTTGACCAGGGCGTTCGCTACACACTCGCCGAGGCTCTCGTTGCCATTCAGCAGTCGTCAGGCATTGGCGCCGGTAAGATTCAGTTTAAAACCGGCTTCGTCAACGTGAAACTCAGCGAAAACCTGGATCTCTGGTTCAAGGCGCTCGGCGAAGGTGCGGTATTTCAAAAATGCACTCTTCACCACGTCGATACCACCGGCCGGAATCTGGATCTGGAGTTGGTAGGACTCCAGAGTATCCAGCTCATCCACAATCCCGAAGATCGTCCCTCTGGCCAGGCGCCGGAGATTGTCGTCAGGATTCACTTTTTGTACGGGGGCCTGCACGCACCGGATGCCGACCCGTGGTAGCTGGTATCGTCAGCACGCAACGCGGCTTTTCTTTCGTCATCGCTCCGGGCTTTCTGTATCGCCCGAACTATTGCAGAACAACTTTGCTGGAGGTTTCAAAATGAAACTAGTTATGCTCGCCCTTGTTTGCCTCATCGCCGGGGACACCACAGTCTGCCATGCAGATTCCATGGCGGTAGCTCATCTGGCCTGCGGTCCACAGGCCATAATACCGACTGGCGCAGTACCGACTGGCGCGGTACCGACTGGCGCGGTACCAACTGGCGCAGTGCCGACTGGCGCGGTACCGACTGGCGCAGTGCCGACTGGCGCGGTGCCGACTGGCACGGTACCGACTGGCTCGGCTCCTGTTGCCCTTGCGGAACCTCAGAACGTGACAGGATATAGCCTCTCCTCGCCTGATGTGCAGTACGGTCAGACTTCAGGAGTAGCCATCGGCAGCTCTACTATTCAAACCGGCTATGTCGACGTAGAGCTCGCTAACAACCTTCAGGCGTTTCTGGACGAATTAAGCCTGGAAGCGGTAATCCCCTTTTGTGCGGTGGTGGACGCAGGAACCCCCACCGTCGAGATTGATCTTCATAAAGTCTCCCTGGTGAGCGTCCAACTCGTCGACCGTGCTGCCAGCGGCAATCCAGATCAGGAGACAACACCAGTCATCCGGCTTAAGTTCCAATTCGAAAGCTTCGCGGTCCGCACTTTTGACAAACTTCCCGCGGTTTCGGGAACCGGCGACTAAAGTGGTTGGGGGCCACTACTAACTTGCTCCTCCGGTCCCTACCCGGCACTTCTGCGCCTCACCAATTTGCAACAGTGTCCTGCCGGATCAGCCGGGGGTGTCGCTGATTTGCGCCCCCGGTTGTCCAAATGATCGACCGATGATTGTGCCTACGGCGCAGATCAGAGTACGCAGTTCTATACCGCAACAGCGCAGAGGGCCGAGGAAATGCCGGTCAATGGAAAAGCCTACGGGGGGAAAAACCCCTACGGCTTTTCCAAAGACCTTGGAAATCGAAAGTACCGATTTCCACCTTTCCCTCAGCCCCGACGACGGCTACTCATCTGACTGAAAATCAAAACCCGGTCCGAAGGATGATTGCGCCTCCGGCGCAGATGATTTCAAGCAGTTCTATACCGGCGGCGTTTCAAAAAATACGTTTTTTGATGATCGATAACAGAAGCCGAGATGGCGAACTTATTCGGCCCATACTGCCCCAGTATGGGACAATTCAGCATCCGCAGCGCTTGCGACTCTGCGGCTTCGTTCTTACCGGCTATCCGGACAGAACTCGAAAATCGGCGTAATGTCCGGATAGGGGAGAATCCGGGCACAACCCCATCCCTAGACCCTAGCGTTTACGGGGAGTAATCCTCGGAATGCCGCTCAACCCTAGGTCTATGAGTGCGTTGCCTGAAGTCACCAGTCGGAATTCCGGTTTGCCCCTAATCTGGGAGCAGGATAACGCCTCTTTGACATACGCTTTCGGAAGAACTTAAGGTCTTTTCCCTGTCATTGCGGCCCCGCTCAGGTGAAGAACCAACGTCGAAACGTGATCGGTCGCAGTCGGTATGAATTCGATCTGTGCGTCCATGGCACGGGTAAAGAACTGTGGGTGACCGTTGATCTGTCCTTCATAAGAGAATTGCAACGGCGGCTGTCCCGTTGCCAGCACGACCAGGCCCTCGTCCGATGCTGTTATGTTGAGCGATAACTGCGCCGAGATTTGGTAGTCTCCGACGAACTTTGAAAGTTCACCCTTCGCGATTGGCACCGCAACTCTCTGCTTGGCAAGTGAGACCGTTTTTCCCAGTGTCACGTCGAGTAGTTTCGCAGCCATTTTATCCGGTGCATCGCCGCCTACATTGGACAGGGCAATGACAGCGATATTGCGGGCCGGGACATATATCATGTAGCTGTTGAAACCTTCAATGCTGCCGCCGTGTTCAACCACTTCCATATCGTCTCTACGACTCACAAAGACGCCGCAGCCATAGTTCCCTTTAGTGGCCGTAGTCATCTGCTTCAGTGATGACGCAGACAGAACCTTCCCGCCAAAGAGGCCCCGTTCCCACCGCAGCAGATCCCCAGTTGTCGAGTACATCGCGCCAGTCGACCAACCCACAGACATTGATTGGGAACGCACGGGAACGATGCCTTTCGAGCCAGGCTGGTAACCCTCAGCTCTATCGGGCAAGATCAGGTCGTCGTCGTCGAGCCCTGAATCCTTCATCCCGAGGGGTACAAAAATGCGCTTTTGCAAGAGATCCACGTAGCGTTGGCCGGTCACTTTTTCCAGGATGATACCGAGCAACGCATAGTTGGAATTGCTGTACTCCCACTGTGCTCCGGGGAGGAAGTTCAAAGGCTTGTCTTTGAAAAGCTCCATTTCCTCTGCTGGTGTGTGAGAAACCATCCGCCATTCAAAGAATCGTTTGTCGAAAATGAAGTTGGGAACGCCCGAGGTGTGATGCAGCAGATCGGCAATTGTTATCTTGTCCCAGGTAGGCGGAGAGTCCGGCAGGTATTTGCGGATAGGGTCGTCCACTGAAAGCTTGCCGTCTTCTTGCTCCAGGAGAACGAGCGCCGCGGTGAATTGCTTTGTCATCGAGCCGATCCTGAACTTCACGTCAGGCGAATCGGGAATATTCCACTCCATGACTGCTTTTCCGTAACCCTTGTCGAGAAGTATGTCGGAACCCTTTGCCACCAGGACTGCACCCATGAATGCATCGTCCTTGGTGAACGAACCTGCTACCTCATCCAAACGCTGCTTGGTCGAGTTCGGCTCGACAGCGTCAGCACGGGACGGCGTAGAGGCTCGCAAACCACTTGAGCTGTCCTTGCGAGTTGCGGATTCGGTCCTACCGCTGGTTTGAGCCCAAGCTGTTGCGTAGCACACAACGCAAATTGCTAACAAGTAGATACCCGGGCGCTTGTGACGGGCTTGGCTTCTCCAGCAATTCATTCAGGGTCCTTTCGTTGCACGGGACACAGGGCGCTCCCCGGTGGAATGAGCAGGGCCTGAGAGGGAAGACCTACACCCATTCCAAGTTTGACGCTATACCCCAATCGAGCCGTCACATTCTGC